>JBGZBP010000074.1:0-25272 GCA_041844735.1 Bacillota bacterium | reverse complement strand
GAACACAGAAGTTAAGCTCCTAAGCGCCGATGATACTTGGTGGGAAGCTGCCCGGGAAAGTAGGACGTTGCCGTTTAATTATATGGAGAACTCTTATGAGTTCTCTTTTTCTTTTTTTATTTCAGCAAAGAAACACTAAAAAGCTTCAAAAACGGGATTTTGATTTGACTCACACATCATGTTTTTTCCTTGTCACAGCCTTTTTTTTGGGGTATAATTTATGTTGTAGTGGCGTGTGTTTTTATCGACGAGTAAAAGATTAGTAAAATCGGTAATTAAAATAGAAATTCAACTTCTACAACTATCTTTAAAAATAACTATCTAGTTCGGAAAGGAAGTGAAGTAAGCATGGATAATGGACCCAAGTATATAAGTACGGTTCATAGATTTGAAAAAAATAAAAGGGTTAATATGCTTTCACTTAAAGCAACGAGATAGTTTTTTGTTGTCTTTTTGAGGGCATATGCCCGATAGGAGGCAAAAATGGATAATGAAAAAATGGATATGCAGCTCGAGCAGATAATTGAGCTTGTATCAGAAAAAAAATATTATGAGGCGAAACAGCTTATCCTTGAAAATAACGCTGTTGATATTGCTGAAATTATAGAAGAAATAAAAGATGAAATAAGCATAGAAAAAGCTGTGGTTGCATACAGGATGCTTCCGAAGGATATTTCGGTTGAGGTATTTTCTTATTTACCTGTAGAGGATCAGGTTGATTTGATTAATGTTATTACAGATAAAGAAATTGAGCATATCATTGAGGAACTTAGCTTTGATGATATGATAGATGTGCTTGAGGAGTTGCCCGCAAATATAGTAGATAAAATACTCGAGCAGGCGCCTAAAGGTGAAAGGAAGCTTATAAATACATTTCTAAGTTATCCTGAAAATTCTGCGGGTAGCTTGATGACCATAGACTACATAAGTTTGAGAAAAAATATGACCGTTGCAGAAGCTCTTGCCCATATAAAGAGCGTAGGAATGGACAGCGAGACGGTGTATACATGTTATGTGAAGGATGATGAACGCCGACTTCAAGGGATTGTTTCTTTGAGAACTTTGGTTATTTCAGAAAAAGAGCAGCTGTTATCTGAAATAATGAGAGAGGATATGATTTATGTAAATGTATATGATGATCAGGAAGATGTTTCGGAAACATTCAAAAAGTATGGATTTCTCGCGATGCCGGTAGTGGATAAGGAGCATAGAATTGTAGGAATCATTACAATTGACGATATACTTGATGTTATAGAAGAAGAGGTAACGGAAGACTTTGAGAGAATGGCGGGTGTCATAGACTCGTCAGATCAGGAGTATCTGGACATTACAGTCTGGAAGCATGTGAAAAACAGGTTACCCTGGCTATTTTTATTAATGTGCTCATATATTATTACGGGTGGAATAATACACAGTTTTGAAGATGTGTTGTCAAGTGTTATATCGCTTGTTACGTATATGCCGATGTTAATGGGAACCGGAGGGAATTCGGGTTCACAGTCGGCAACACTTGTCATAAGAGGCATGGCATTGGATGAGATAGATCTCGGAGATGCTTTAAAGGTTGTTTGGAAGGAAATTAGAGTAAGTTTTATCATAGGAATGTTTTTAAGCATATTGAACTTTGCACGTATTTACTTTTTTGACGGTAATTCCGTAATGGTGGCTTTAACGGTAAGCCTGTCCATGTTAGTGATAGTAATAGCAGCTAAGACTATTGGAAGTATGCTGCCTATGTTTGCAAAAAAAATAGGGATAGACCCTGCATTGGTAGCAAGCCCAATGATTTCGTCACTTACGGACATGGTATCTGTGGTAACTTATTTCTTGCTGGCTACAGCAATTTTAAATATATAATTTTCAAATTACGGACAACATGAGAAGAAGGAGGATATTGTAGCTCCTTTAAAACCTATAAATGGACAACATGAGAAGAAGGTGATAGCTTGAAAGATATTGTGCTTACAGAAAAGTCTCTTAAAGTAAACCTTGAAAAAAGAAACAAAAGGTCTCATAAAGGAGATTTCGGTAGAATACTTATTAGAGCAGGCTCTACAGGGATGATGGGAGCTGCATGTCTTTGCGGTAAGGCTGCTATGAGAAGTGGAGCCGGACTTGTAACTTTGGCGGTACCCTCACAGAATTTTGCTATTCCTCAGACCTATGTACCTGAGGCGATGTGCTGCATGTCTGAAGAGGCTTACAGCAAGGGAATGAAAAGTGATGCCGTGGTAGTGGGACCGGGAATAGGAATAAGTGAAGAGAACAAAATCCTTATAGTGAAATTGATAATGGATTATGACGGTACAGTAGTGCTTGATGCCGACGGACTCAATGTAATGGGTGATTTGCTGTTTGACAGAGGATACTGTAAAAAATCAAAGCTAATAATCACTCCGCATGAGGGAGAGGCGGCAAGACTGCTTAAGTGCAGCAGAGAAGAGGTTAGCAATTCCAGAATCGAATGTGCGAATATATTGGCTGCAAATATCGGAGCAACAGTTGTGTTGAAAGGTGCAGAAACTATAATAGCAGATGGAAAATCCGGGGTGTATATAAACACTACAGGTAATCCGGGTATGGCGACGGCAGGCAGTGGAGATGTGCTTGCAGGAATGATAGGGGCTTTTGCAGGTCAAGGTATGCGTCCGGAGATAGCGGCGGTGTATGGAGTTTATATTCACGGAATGGCGGGAGATTTGGCAGCAGAGGAAAAAGGAGAATATGGGATGATTGCCGGCGATATTGTTGAAAAAATTCCATATGCAATAAGTAAAGTTATGAGTAAACAGGAGGTATGTTATGAGTAAAATCAGATGGGGATTGACAGTGTTATTGGTTGCAGGTTTAGGGATAGGTGCTGTGTATGCGGTGGGAGTAAACCCGGGATCACAGCAGGATCCTGTAGTGACAAAGAGTTATGTTGACAATCAGATTTCCAGCTTAAAGAATATGCAACAGGGGGCAACAACATATCAGGTAGTGCAGGTTCAAAGAGGAAAAATGATAATTGGAAGTGCGGGTACGGAAATGGTTTTAAGATCCGGAGATGCCGTTATAGTTGATAACACTCGAGTAAACGGAGTATCCGACTTAACAGCGGGGATTACTCTTCTTAACGGTAATAATGTTATATCCAATCATCAGTTGTTGATTCCAAGAGCTGACGGTAGAGGGTTGAAAGCTACAACAGATACATTTATCCTTGTCAGAGGAGCTTATGAGATTAAATAAAGTTTATTTTTAATGTGTAAACTGAACAGTTTAGCGGATGACGCAAACAAAAAACTAAAAACTGAAATTAAAAATCCAAAAAATAGGGGAATGGTATGAGAGAGTTTTTTAAGGGAAATAAAATTTTTTTGCTGATTTGTTTGATATCTTTGATAGTTGCGAGTCAAATAACTTTTGAAAGAATAAACATAGAAGATAAAAATAACAAGTATGATATAGTACTTGACTATAAGGAAATTTCAGATATGGCTGAGCAGTCAAGCCATAGCGTTGAATGGTGGCTGAAGAAATTTAAAGATATGGGTATTAACAAAGTAGGTTTGTCCGAGGAGAGCATCTATTCACTTACCGAAGAATCCAATATTCAGGTTTCGGCTAAGATGATTTACGAACTTAAGAAAGAGCCTTTGTGGGAAGCAAAATTGCCTGTGGATTTTTTGGCTGATATGAAAAAGCTGGGAGTTAATGAGTTTGACATGCTGGTGCAAATGGCGGACGACAGTACACATAAGTTCGTTTCGGATGCGATGAACGACAGATATGACAGCGATAAGTTTATTTTGTATAAAAACTCTGTTGGGGGATACCTGTTTCTAAAGGGAAGCGCAGAGGAGGCTTTGTATTCTCAAAAAGAAAAATTGGTAGATTCCAAGAAAAAAGGATTCAGAGAAAAGAGTGAAATAGTCGGATCCAAAGTTGGTTATATAAATTTGGGGCTGTTGGATTCAAAGAAAAAAATTCTTGATGATTTAGGGTTTGAAATCATACCGAGAACATCAAGCTATGATAATTGGAACAGTTCAAAGTATGCAAAGGCGGTACTGAAAGAATATGATGCGCTCAGAATACAGCCTGAATATATGATTGTAGGCGGTGAGGGTATACCGGGGTATGATGATGGTATAGGACTCATAAATGAATACATTAAAAATACTGATGTGAATATCGGAGTAATTGAGACTACTACCCAAAGAAGCAATATTATGCAAAAGGGAGTAAATGAAGTGGTTATGAATTCAGGATATTCCGCAGTGAGGGTATTCAGCGTTTGGGATTATATACAAAATCGATATAAATACTATGGATATTCCGGAAGTGAAGAAATTGAAAATACATTCTTCAGAGCGATTACGGAACGTAATATAAGAGTTATTTATTTTAAACCTATAAGGCAGACGGATGATTATTCTGTTTATGTAACAGATGTTTCCGAGTATGAAAAGCTTTTCAAAAATTTGAAGGATAGATTGGAAGTACATGGTATTACACAGGGAAAGGCTACTGTTATGGATGACTATTCTGTCAGTCTTATCCAAAAATATCTGTTGTTCCTGGCAAGCATAGCATTGGGAATTATGATACTCAAGTCACTTTTCAATATTAGAAAAAGGAATCTTGTCATATTATTAGGTATTTTAGTAGTATTGTCGGGATTGGGATTCATGTTTGCACCGAGCCACGTGGACTTTTTCAGCAGTTTTTCTCCGGCAGTGCTTATGCCATGTTTGGCAATAACTCTGATGTTGAGGGAAATCAAGAAGATCCGAAAGGGAGCAAGTTCATTCGGAAAGGATATGCTCAGGTTTGAAGTCATACTGGTGATTGTTGTTCTTATGGCAGTGTTGGGCGGAATCTTGACAGCTGCACCGCTTTCTTCAATAAATTATCTACTGGAGATTGATATTTTCAGAGGAGTGAAGATGGCACAGCTGTTGCCTTTGTGCTATTTCATGGTAGCTTTTGTGGCGGTGTTCGGATTCGGGCGAGAGAGTGCAATAAAAGAAGACAGTCATTTAAGAGTGGCTGATTTAAGAAATATATTTTTAATGGAAATCAAGGTATGGATGGTCCTCGTTGTGATGATATTGGGGGGCATTGGAGTCTATTACATAATGAGAACAGGTCATGAATCTTCCGCTCAGATTTCGTCATTGGAGATGTTATTCAGAAATACACTGGAAGATAATTTATTTGCAAGACCTAGAACAAAAGAATTTTTATTCGCTTTTCCGGCTCTGGTGCTGTTTATGTATTCGGTTAAAAAAGGCTGGAAATTGGCGGCATTTATTTTGGGATTGGCAGGAACTATAGGTGTCACATCGGTGGTTAATACGTTTATGCACCTCAGAACTCCTATGATATTGGGATTTGCAAGAACAGGATATTCACTTTTATTCGGTGTGGTTTTATCAGCTGTTTTGTTGATTGGAATAAGATTAATTGAGCTTTTAATATTAAAAATAAAAGAGGAAATTCATGTATAAAATACTTATTTCGGGATATTACGGATTTAACAATATAGGGGATGAATCGATACTGCGTGCTGTTACAGACAGTTTGAAGGATAAGCTTGAGGATATTGAAATTACCGTACTGTCAAAGAATCCTGAGGATACTGCCGCAGGATATGATGTCAAATCGGTTAACAGGAAATCAATAGCAGGGATTTTGAGGGCTATCTTTTCTACAGATTTGTTGATAAGCGGAGGAGGGTCTCTGCTGCAGGATGCGACAAGCAAGAGAAGTATTCTTTATTACTTGGCTGTTATGTGGCTTGCAATATTTTTCAGAAAGCCGTTCTTTATCTATAGTCAAGGGATAGGTCCGATATCGTCAAAAATCAACAGGAGATTGACATACAGAACGCTTAAAAGAGCGGCAGCTATAGTGGTAAGAGATGAAAATTCAAAGGAATTTCTTGTTGATATGGGGTTCGGCGAAGACGATATAGTGGTAACGGCAGACCCTGTATTGAGAGTAAAGAAAGCAGACCTTACTGTAGGGCGGACAATACTGGAAAATGAAAACATATTTTTAAACAGGGAAAAAACAGTAGTAGGATTTGCTATTAAGGAAAAGAATTTGCACAGCGATTTTGTGACGGAGATTTGTAAATCTGTGCAGTGGCTGGTTGAAGAACAGAATGCTCAAGTGATATTGATTCCTTTCCATTTCTCTCAAGATATGAGTGTTATAAAAACGATAGAGGAGAGGGTAAAAAATAAAGATGTTTTTTCACTCAGGCATAAATATTTGACTAGGGAAATGCTTTCCGTAATAGGAAACATGGATATTCTTGTAGGAGTAAGGCTTCATGCTTTAATACATGCAGCTATTATGGATGTACCTATGATAGCGATTTCTTACGATCCTAAAATAAATTCGTTTATGAACTCCATAAATATGAAAGCTATGAGTTCCATTCACGACTTTAGAATGAATTTTTTCATTGAAGAGTATGAAAAAACTATGAGAAACAGAGTTGAAATAAAGGAACAAATTCGAGAAGAATTGAATATTTTAGTAGATAAACTGGATCAAAATGAGGAATTGATAATGAAGCTGCGAAAAGGAGAGTAATGTCAAATTGAGAAAGAAGATACTTGGAGTCCCTATTGATATGGTGGATATGGCAGGGGCAAGGAAAATATTTGAGAAGATGATGGTTGAGGACGGAGTAGGGGTGGTAGTAACTCCTAATTCTGAAATTGTGGTAAATGCAGGAAAAGATCCGGAACTTAAAAAGATTATTGAGAATGCGGAGCTGGTGATACCGGACGGTATTGGACTTGTATATGCATCCAAGATTTTAGGGTATGAACTTAAAGAGAGAGTGACAGGTATAGATTTTTTAAACGAAATACTGGACTATTTAAGTAAAAACGGCAAGTCACTTTATCTGCTGGGAAGTAAGAATACAGAGCCGGAATCGGTAGCAAAGCTCGCAGCGGACAGGATGTGTGCTGCATATCCCGAGTTAAAGATAGCAGGGGTACATCACGGTTATTTCAGTAAAACGGATGAGAATGACATTGTTGATTTGATAAACAGTTCGGGAGCGGATTTCTTATGTGTAGCACTGGGATCACCGAAGCAGGAAAAATTTATAGATGAGCATAAAGATAAGCTGAAAGTAAAGGGTGCTATAGGTGTAGGAGGATGCTTGGACGTATGGGCAGGAAACGTAGAGCGTGCTCCGAAGTTTTACAGGGAGCACGGGCTTGAATGGCTTTATCGTTTAATGAAAGAACCTTCAAGATACAAAAGGATGGGAGCATTACCTGTTTTTGTTTTGAAGGTATTGAAAAGTAAGCTTGCAGGAGGCAAATAATATGATTGATAATATATTTTTTTTAGAGGAAAAAGCCACCGCTTTAAGAAGAAGTATCATTGATGAAATATATTCGGCAGGGTCCGGTCATCCGGGAGGATCATTGGATTTGGCTGAAATAATGACATATCTTTTTTTTAACGAAATGAATATTGATGAAAATAATCCTAAGATGAAAAACAGAGACAGATTTGTATTATCAAAAGGACATGCGGCACCGGTACTTTACGGTGTTTTGGCAGAAAAGGGATTTTTTCCGAAAGAGGAGCTCAAATCTTTGAGAAAATTAGGAAGTCGCTTGCAAGGACATCCGGATATGAGGAAGGTGCCGGGAGTGGAAATGTCAACAGGCTCTCTTGGACAGGGATTTTCTGCAGCCTCCGGTATGGCAATGGCTGAAAAAATGGACTGCACTGATGCGAGAATATACGTGGTGCTTGGAGACGGCGAACTTCAGGAGGGTATAGTTTGGGAAACCGCTATGTCGGCGGTGCATTATAAACTTGATAATATGCTGGTATTCATTGACAATAACGGACTGCAAATTGATGGAAATAACGACGATGTTATGAGAGTAGCACCTATAAAAGATAAATTTGAAAGCTTCGGATGGAATGTTATGGAGATTGACGGACACAGCTTTGAAGATATAGATAGAGCATGCGAAGAAGCAAGAAAAGTGAAAGGTGTGCCTACATGCATAGTGGCAAAAACGATAAAAGGAAAAGGTGTTTCATTTATGGAGAATGAGGCGGGGTGGCACGGAAAAGCTCCGGGAGAGGAGCAGGCAATGCAAGCTATGAAAGAGTTGGGAGGTGAACTGTAATGGCCGAGAAAATTGCAACAAGAAAGGCGTACGGGGAAACTCTTGTTAAGATGGGAGAAAAGAATAAAGATATTGTTGTACTGGATGCAGATCTTTCCAAGTCAACCATGACTGCTGAATTTGCTAAGTCATTTCCGGACAGATTTTTCAATATGGGAATAGCGGAGCAGAATATGTATGGTGTTGCAGCCGGACTTGCATTATCAGGTAAGACAGTGTTTGCATCGACATTCGCGATGTTTGCGGCAGGAAGAGCGTATGAGATTATTAGAAATTCTATAGGGTATACACAGGCTAATGTTAAAATATGTGCAACGCATGCCGGAATCACGGTCGGTGAAGATGGGGGAAGCCATCAAACTGTTGAGGATATTGCATTGATGAGAGCGATACCGGGGATGACAGTTGTTTCTCCGGCAGACGGAATTTCCACTGCTAAACTTATTGAAGAAATAGCAAGTGTTGACGGGCCGTGCTATGTAAGGCTCGGCAGAGCGAACGTGCCGACCGTTTATAGCGATGATTTTGATGTGAAGCTCGGTAAAATCAGCAAGTTGAGAGAAGGCAAGGATGTGACCATAGCAGCTACAGGAATAATGGTAAGCAAGGCATTGGAAGCAGCGGAAATCTTGAAAAAAGACGGAATAGAAGCAGCGGTATTGGATGTTCATACAATCAAACCGATAGATGAGGAGACTATAATAAAGGCGGCACAGGAAACAGGGAAAATACTCGTTTGTGAGGAACATTCAGTGATGGGAGGACTTTACGGTGCGATAGCCGAGGTAGTAGTGAGAACGGCACCTTGCAAAATGGAGTCGGTAGCTGTTGATGACAGATTCGGACAATCAGGAGCGCCGGATGAATTGCTTGAAGAATATGGATTGACCGTTGACAATATAGTAAAAAAAGCTAAAAGACTTTAAGCATCCGCTAACATATTTATATTGACAAAAATAAAAATAAATGGTATTATTTTCCAAAAGATGGTGACCGGAAAGGAATCTGTGATGGAGGGAAGTAATACCTTTTTTAGAATTTTTGAGAAGAGCAAGGATGAGGAATCGGAGTATAGAATTAAGGGGAAGCCAAAGATTGCCGTGATGCCTATGTACCAAAATGCAGGTGCGGGATTTGTCGGTGTAAATTTAGCAAAGGCGATGTCCAAAGTGAAAAAACTGAAGCCTGCGTTTTTGGATTTGAGCGGTAACACTTTTTATTACCAGCTCAATATAGAGAAGCGATTTGAACATAAGAAATTTTTTGATATGTTCGATCTGGCTAATAAAGGGGAGAACATAGGAAAGATTAATAACTTTGATGATGATATAAACTGGTCTATATATAGACCGGAGCAACACCTTAGAGAGTTTGACGAGAACATGGATAATGTAATGTCATTTGACTACTATAAGAGGGCAAGCATAATGCAGGAAAGGCTGCAGGGAGATTTTACTGTTTCCATATTTCCCGCACTGAACAAGACTTTAATGAGATATGAAAAGCAAGTTCCTACCTGCGGTATGATATGGCGGGATTGGAAGATGCTGATGCTGCAGCAGGACCACATTATTTTTGTAATAGATCCGAAGCCCGACAAACTGATTATGGGAAAGCAGATGCTTGAAGAAATCAAGAAAATTGAAGAGAATAAAGATATTAACGTAATATATGTTATAAACAAAGACAATTCGGGGGTTAACAAGCCTGAAGTACGTAGATATCTTGATATTGATAAATATATTTCGATTCCCCAAGTGTACAGGGAGCTTGTGTATAAAGCGGAATACAGATGTAAAATATTATGGACTCTAAGTGAGGCAAGAAGCATTCTCTATAAGTCTGTAAATGAAATAATTGATGAAATAGAGGTTTAAGGAATTGGAAAAATGTTATACGGTATGATATAATAATTGCGAAAAGTTAGTTGTGATAAATAGGCGACTTACAGCAGGGTTATCAGAGAAAATTACTGCTTATGGGATATATCAAAAATTAGAAAGGATATCTGTGTATGATTGTTTTTGACAAAGTTACGAAAATGTATGGTAATAATATAGGCATACAAGATGTCAGTGTTGAGATAAATAGAGGCGATTTTGTATTTCTTGTGGGACCGTCGGGAGCAGGCAAGTCCACGTTCATAAAGTTAATTACCAGAGAAATAAAGGCTGATTCGGGAAGAATCAGTGTCAGCGGAAAGGAAGTTACAAAGCTCTCATCAAGGTTGATACCGTCTCTTAGAAGAGGGATGGGGATGGTTTTCCAGGATTTCAGGTTGTTGCCACAGAAAACTGTCTATGAGAACGTTGCATTTGCAATGGAAATTTTACATACAAGTAAGAGAACTATTAAGAGACAGGTACCTCAAGTGCTCAACCTGGTAGGTATAAGTTCAAAAGCAGACAAGTATCCGGGGGAACTTTCTGCAGGTGAGCAGCAGAGAGTGGCCATAGCGAGGGCGATTATAAACAAACCGGAACTGTTGATTGCAGATGAGCCTACAGGAAATTTGGATCCGGATACGGCATGGGAAATAATGAAGCTTTTGGAGCAAATAAATCTTAGAGGCACGACGATAGTGATGGTGACTCACGCAAAGGATATCGTAGACCAGATGGCAAAGAGGGTAATTGCAATAAATAGCGGAAAAATAGTAAGAGATATTGAAGGCGGAGCATATGGAAAAGATGGAGAAAGACCGAAACAAGCAAAGTCTGCAATCGAGCGAATAAAAGAAGATACCATATCTTTTAAGGCAGGGGCATTTAAAATTGAAAAAAATGAGACCTTGGAAGAAGATAAGGAGGTAGAGCAATGTTAAGAAGCTTTATTTATTCCTTAAAACAATCTTGCAGACAGATTATCAGAAACAAAAATATGAGCATAGCATCTATTTTTTCAATAACAGCCATGTTGTTGATACTGGGTTTGTTTTTCATCTTAACCATAAACATCAATGTTATGGTGGCGGACGTTAAAAAAGATTTTGATAAAGTAGAAATTTTCTTGAAAGATGAGGTAACTGTAGAACAGGGACAGCAGATGGCATCGGAAATATCCGGTATGGATAATGTTGCAAAAGCCTATTATCAAAGTAAGGATCAGGCACTTGAGAATTGGAAAAGAAAAAAATGGAAAGAAAACGGATATTTACTTGACGGTTTGAATCCGAATCCTCTTCCGAATTCCGTTATTATTAACATAAAGGATATTGCCAAGACTGAAAAAGTTGTAGAGGCTGTAGGTAAATACGACGGAATAGAGAAGATAAAGTATTATAAGGAAGTTGTAGCCGGACTTATTAAGCTGTCGAGAAACATACAGATGGGGGCAATAGTTATAATATCGTTTTTGATTTTAGTTTCTACGATAGTAGTGGCAAACACTATCAAGTTGACAGTCCATGCAAGGGGCAAGGAAATAAGCATAATGAAACATATAGGAGCGACCAACTGGTTTGTTAGGGCACCGTTCCTGTTTGAGGGTATTATAATAGGAGTATTGTCGTCTCTTATTGCAGTGGGTCTGGTGAGTTTAATATACAAACAGTTGTTAGGATATGTAGAGAATCCTGTAAACATTGCTATGAGAACCAGATTGGTTTCTCTGAAATTCATGATGAGCAATCTCATATGGATATTCATGGCATTGGGAGTAAGCATAGGTGCGTGCGGAAGTATAGCTTCTATGAGAAGATTTTTAAATAAATAAATAAAAGTGTCGGGAGGTGTATTTGCTTGGGCAGAAAGTTCAAATTGTCGGTAATTATAGTGATTATGATAACTTTTTTTACCGGAATTGCAGTATTTGCGAACAATAACGAAAAATTGAATAATGTACAAAACAAGCTGAACAAGACAAAGCATGATCTCAGAGAGGGTAAGAAGAAAGAGAAAAACTTGACCAATAAAATTATTCAGATACAGGGAAGCATTAATAAAACTGAGGCGAATATTCAAAAGCTTGAGGGAAGTATAAATGTTACGGCAGGTAAGGTTTCCGATGCACAGAGAAGGTTGGCTGCTGCTGAAGCAAATGTTGCAAGTCAGAAAGCGAACTTGGAAAAGCGTCTCAGAAGCATGTATATGAATGACAGCGGCAGCAGCATAATAGAAGTTGTGCTGGGTTCTGCAAGCATATCGGATTTTATTGACAATATGGAAATGGTCAAAAAAATCTATATGAACGATGCGAAAATTTTAAACAAACTCAAGGATAGCAGAGATGCGGCAGCACTTGAAAAAAGACGATTGGCAAGCCTGCAATACACTTTGAAAAAGCAGCAACAACAGCATGAAACTCAAAAACGTACTCTGGCAGCGAATAAATCAACTATAATGGTAATGAAAAATCAGGTAGCCAAGGAGAATCAGAAATTGGCAGCGGATATAGATGCACTGAACAGAGAAGCAAACAGGATAACGGCTGAAATCAGGAGACTTCAAAGTTCAGGCACAAAATATACCGGAGGCGTTTTTATGTGGCCGGTAAACGGAAAAATATCGAGTCCTTTCGGTTACAGAATACACCCTATACTTAAAGAGAGAAAACTGCACACAGGCATAGATATATCGGCACCTCACGGGACACCTGTCAGGGCGGCAAATACGGGAGTTGTCATTAAGGCAGGCCCCGCAGGAAGCTATGGAAACATGGTGATGGTGGATCACGGAGGCGGAATAGTTACACTTTATGCACATAACAGTTCTTTAGCCGTAGGCACGGGAGCGAGCGTGCAAAAAGGTCAGGTGATATCATATGTAGGCAGCACAGGCAGTTCGACAGGAAATCACTTGCACTTCGAGGTCAGAGTTAACGGAGAATATAAAAATCCTATGGGGTGGTTATAATATATGGATAAAAAATGGGTTGTTAGAAAGAGTAATGGAATTGACGGTAACAGTAAAATACATCCTGTGATTTGCAACATAATAAGCAGCAGGGGAATTAATGATATGAATGAGGCTTTTGAATTTCTTAGTGAAAGACCTCAGGTTACTTATGACCCTTTTTTATTGAAAGATATGGAGGAAGCGGTGACACTGATATTGCGTCACGTTTCACAAAACAGTAAAATATGCATATATGGAGATTATGATACTGACGGAATTACGTCAGTATCACTTTTAATTGAGGTGCTGGGGAATCTTACGGATAATATTATGTATTATCTGCCGTCAAGGTTTGATGAGGGATATGGACTGAGCAATGAGGCTATAGATAAGATATATATTGAAAATGCCGACCTGATAATAACTGTGGACTGCGGCAGCGTTTCTGTCGATGAGGTCAAATATGCAAAAAGTTTGGGGATGGATATTATAGTATCGGATCATCACTCAATTGCAGAAGAGAGGCCTGATTGTTTGTTGATAAATCCGAAGCAGGAGGACTGCAAATATCCTTTTAAGGATTTATGCGGGTGTGGTGTGGCTTTTAAAATAGCGCAGGCTATACAGCGCAGAAGTGAGTTGCCCAAAAGTGTTATAAATCAATGTCTTGATCTTGTGGCTATTGCGACAATCGGAGATATAGTACCGCTTTGTTCCGAGAATAGAACCCTCACAAAATACGGAATGAATATTATAAAAAAGGGACAGCGCCTCGGATTGGCTATTTTGATGGAGAAAATAGGTGTTAACAGAAATGAAATTACAAGTGAACAGATGGGGTATAAAATAGTTCCGCACATAAACGCCGCAGGGAGAATGGACTATGCCGGATTTTGTGTAGAACTGCTGACATCAAATGACAGGCACAAAATTGAGAACTATGTCACGCAGCTCATAGAAAAAAATGAGATGAGGAAGTTGATACAGGAGGAAACTTTCCGGGAATGTTGTGATATGGTCGACAGAAAATATGGTGATGATAAATTTATACTTATAGATGCAAAAAATGCACACGAGGGAGTGACTGGCATAGTTGCCGGAAAGATTAAGGACAAGTATGACAGACCAACTGCTATAGTTACAGAGAGCAAGGACGGTCTGCTGAAGGGAACAGCAAGGAGCATAGAGACTGTAAACCTGTATGACTTATTGAGTAAATACAGCCATTTGTATGAAAAGTTCGGAGGTCATTCGGGAGCGTGCGGCTTCTCTTTGAAGGAAGAAAATTTGAATCTGTTAAGAAGAAGCCTGAATGAGGAGTTGAGGAGAAAAAATGAAAGTAATCCGGACATTTTTGTAAAATGGCTGAAAATAGATGCGGAAGTGACTTTACCTGAACTCAACCTTAAGTTTTGTGATCTGGTAGACAGTCTGGGACCGTTCGGGTATAAGAATGAGAAACCTATTTTTGTGGTGAGAAATACATACATAAATAATTATAACTACATAGGAGAGGAAGCAAGGCATGTCAGATTCAATATAGATATTCCGGGTGCAGGAACAGTAGGGTGTATTTTGTTTCAGAGAGCTAATGAATACAAGGATATAATGCACAAAGGATTGAGAATAGATGTTGCAGGGTATGTAGAAAAAAATAAGTTTAACGGCAGGAGCAATGTTCAAATAAAAGTTATTGATATAAGGGAGTCAGGAGAAGAATTGGGGGTAGCTTATGAAGATTAACGCTAAATTTAACAAAAAAATGATATTGGCATTAATAGTGGGTGTTTTCATCGGAAGTTTAGGGTCTTTCGGTATCTCAAACGTGTTCGGGGAGAATGCGAAAATGAGTAAGATGGAATATTATAAAAACCTGGAAAAACGGTACGCAAAGCTCTATGAGTTGGATCGAGTAATTGAATCGAGCTACTATAAACCCGTAGATAAAGAAAAATTGTATACTTCCATGTATAAAGGGCTTTTTAAGGGATTGGACGATCCATATTCAGAATATATGACAAAAGAAGAATATGCTGCGATGTTGAAAGAAAGTGCAGATAACTATGTGGGCACCGGAACGCTTTTGCAGAAATCCGATGGGAATGTCATAAAAATTGAAGAAGTTTTCGCCGGTGGCCCTGCAAAGGCGGCAGGTGTAAAAAAGGGAGATATACTGCTGAAAGTAGACGGTAAAGCATATGGTGCAGATAAAATAACAGAGGCATCGGCGGCTATGAGAGGAGTTGCCGGTACGAAAGTTGTGATTACGATAAAGCAGGCCGATACGGGTAATGTTAGGGATTTTGAGATAACGAGGAGAGAAATAGAGAGCACCTCGGTATACGGAAATATAATTGATGGCGTAAACAATGAAAAAATAGGGTATATAAGAATACAAGCATTTCATGAGCGAGTTGCAAGAGACTTTAAGAAAAAGTATCTTGAGCTTAAAAAGGATGGTGCTGCATCATTTATAATTGATTTGAGAAATAATCTCGGGGGATATGTGGATGAAGCTATGGAAGTTGCGGACGACTTATTGCCTAAAGGTGTCATATGTTATGCAAAGGATAATATGGGGCAACGTCAAGTGTATAAGTCAAAACCGGGCAAGATAAAACAGCCGTATGTAATACTTTTAAATGAGTTTTCGGCATCCGCATCTGAAATGCTTGCGGCGGGTGTTAAAGATACCAAGTCCGGAGTTATTATAGGAACGAAATCGTATGGAAAGGGTATAATACAGTCTACCCTTCAGTTCCCCGGAGGAGACGGTATTAAGCTTACAACGATGGAATACTTTTCTCCGAAAGGCAACTCCATACATAAAAAGGGAATAGTTCCTGACATTGAGATTGCAAACAGTAAAGATGATACGGTTGACAGAGCCTTGGAGAAAGCGAAGGATGTTCTGGGGGGAAAATAAAAGTTGAAGAACAAAGATCTGATAACGGCTGTTTCAAATGGCGAAAATTTATCTATTGAAAGCTGGCAGCAGCTTATAGAAAACTGGAAGTCCGTTGATTTGGAATGGTTACACAGTATAGCGAGAGAAGTACAGTATAAGTATTTTGGAAATAAAATATATATAAGAGGGCTTATTGAACTTACAAACTATTGTAAGAATAATTGTCTTTATTGCGGTATCAGAGCAGGTAACAGCAAAGTTGAACGCTATAGACTCTCACTTGAGGATGTTGTTGCATCTTGTGAGAAAGCGTATACAGCAGGATTCAGAACATTTGTGATACAAGGTGGAGAGGATCCGTTTTTTTCATCAGACAAAATATGCAATATGTTAAGGGAAATTAAAAAAAGATTTCCGAATGTGGCGATTACGTTGTCTTTAGGTGAAAGGGATAGGGAAGATTATAAGCTTTTTAAGGAAGCCGGTGCGGATAGATATCTGTTGAGGCATGAAACGGCTTTAAAGGAGCACTATGATTTTCTTCATGAAAAAAGCCAGAGTTTTGAGAAAAGAATGGATTGTATATCGGAATTAAAGAAAAATGCATATCAGACGGGAGTCGGATTTATGGTAGGATCGCCAAAACAGACATCCTTGTCTTTGGCATATGATATGGATTTCATATATAATCTTAAACCGGAAATGGTCGGGATAGGACCTTTTTTACCGCATAGGGAGACACCGTTTAAAGATGAAGAAAAGGGAGATTTGCAAAAGACTCTCTTTTTTATCTCAATCATAAGGTTGATGCTGCCGATGGCTATGCTTCCGGCTACAACAGCGTTGGCAACTCTTTCTCCTGATGGAAGAAGCAGAGGTATACTTGCGGGGGCAAATGTTATAATGCCGAACATCTCTCCGCCGGATATAAGGGATTGCTATCAGTTGTATGATAACAAGGCGAACAAAGGGTTGGAAGCAGTTGAAGGGCTTTTGGAACTTCAGGAAGATATGAAGAAAATCGGCTACGAAATCATAATGGTTAGAGGCGATTTTGGCGATGTGGATGTGAAAGAGAGATTGCGAAATGTATAATTTGAAATCTAGTAAGGCAGAAGAATTTATCTGTCATGAAGAAATACTTAGTACAATAGAATATGCAGAGCAAAACAAAAATAATGCGGAATTGATTGGAAAACTTATACAAAAGGCGGAACTTTGCCAAGGGCTTGACCATAGGGAGGCACTATTGTTGCTGGAATGTGATATCCCGGAGATGAACCGCAAAATTTTCGATTTGGCAAAGAAAGTGAAAGAAAAATTTTATGGTAACAGAATTGTGATGTTTGCACCTCTGTATTTATCAAATTACTGTATTAACGGATGCGTTTACTGTCCTTATCACAGAGAGAATAAAAATATTTTAAGGAAGAAGTTGACGCAGGAAGAGATTAAAAAAGAAGTGACGGCATTACAGGATATGGGGCATAAAAGACTGGCCCTTGAAGCGGGAGAGGATCCTATAAATAATCCTATAGAATACATACTTGATTGTGTAAAGACAATTTACGGAATAAAGCACAAGAATGGTACTATAAGGCGTGTGAATGTTAATATAGCAGCTACAACTGTTGAAAACTATAGGAAATTGAAAGAAGCCGAAATAGGTACATATATTTTGTTTCAGGAAACTTATCACAAGGAAACATATGAAAAGTTGCATCCGAAAGGACCGAAGCATGATTACGCATATCATACCGAGGCGATGGATCGGGCAATGGATGGTGGACTTGATGATGTCGGGCTGGGCGTACTTTTCGGTCTTAATTTATACAAATATGATTTTGTAGGACTGCTGATGCATGCTGAACACCTTGAGACGGCAAAAGGAGTGGGACCTCACACCATAAGTGTGCCCAGAATAAGACCGGCAGATGATATTAATCCGGAAGAATTTTCAAATGCCATATCGGATGAAATTTTTATGAAGATAGTGGCTGTTTTGAGGCTTGCTGTTCCATATACAGGAATGATAATATCGACGAGAGAGTCAAAGAGCGTCAGAGAAAAAGTGTTGCAACTCGGTATTTCTCAAATTTCGGGAGGATCTAAAACCAGTGTGGGCGGATACGCTGATCAGGAGGTTGAGGAAGAGGATTCCAGCCAGTTTGAGGTTAATGATAACAGAACACTTGATGAAATCGTTAAGTGGCTTATGGATATGGATTTTGTGCCGAGCTTTTGTACAGCATGTTACAGAGAAGGCAGAACGGGAGACAGATTTATGAGTTTGGTTAAGTCCGGACAAATCGCAAATTGTTGCCATCCTAATGCATTGCTGACACTTCAGGAGTACATGGAAGATTATGCGGGAGAGGAAACACGTGAAACCGGTACTGCAATGATAGAGTCTCAGGTAGATTTTATACCTAATGATAAAGTGCGAAGCCTTGTAAAGGACAATCTCAAGAGCATTAAAGAAGGAAAAAGAGATTTCAGGATATAAAAAATGCTGAATCTCTATCTCACTTCCATAAACAAATAAGTCATATATAAACAAGTCATAATCTGCAGGAGGTGTTTTGCATGGGGTTAAATACTACACCTAAAGCAAACAGATTGCATATAATAATTTTAGGTAAAAGAAATGTCGGAAAGTCATCACTTTTGAATTCGTTGTCAGGACAGGAAGTTGCAATTTCTTCCGATGTGCCGGGAACAACAACGGATCCTGTTGAAAAGGCTATGGAAATTCATGGGATAGGACCGGTTATGTTTATTGACACGGCAGGATTTGACGATGAGGGTAATCTGGGGCAGCAGCGTGTAAGAAAAACGATGGCTGCCATAGACAAGGCGGATATAGCATTGATGGTATATGGCGATGATGATAATGCGGATAATATGGAGATTTTGGATCTTCTTGATGAAAAGAATGTTCCTGTTATACATGTGCTGAATAAATCGGATAAGATTGATTACAGTGAAATAAAGAAAATATATGAAAATGCTATAGAGTATGATGCGATAAACGATAAGGGCAGGGAAGAGATAATTTCCGCTATAAAGTTGATTGCCGGAGAGGATAAAGAAAATTATATCTTGGGCAATTTGGTCGACAAGGGTGATGTTGTCATGCTTGTGATGCCTCAAGATAAAGAGGCGCCTAAAGGTAGGTTGATATTACCGCAGGTTCAGGTCATAAGAGAATTAATTGACAGGGGAGTTGTCCCTATATGTGTGACGGATAGAAACTTTACTGAGGGGATAAATAAATTGTCGCAATTGCCGGATTTGATTGTTACGGATTCTCAGGTATTTAAGGATGTTTATGAAAAAAAGCCTGATGGTGTGTTGCTTACATCGTTTTCAGTTCTTTTTGCTGCACACAAAGGAGATGTGAGATACTTTGTGGAGAGTGCAGATGTTATAGACAGGATTGATAAAAACGCCAAGATATTGATTGCAGAGGCATGTAGTCATGCTCCTATTGATGAAGATATCGGAACAGTGAAAATCCCGATGATGTTAAAAAAGAAAATAGGAGAAGATATACAGATTGACCATGTTTCAGGGAGTGATTTTCCTGAGGATTTGAGGAGATATGATTTGATAATACACTGCGGCAGCTGTATGTTTAATAAAAAACATACTATGGCGAGGGTTAAAAGAGCTAAAGAGCAAAATGTGCCTATGTCCAATTACGGCATTATTATTGCGAAGCTTTCAGGGATTTTAAAAAATGTTGTTATACCTGACTAGAAAACGATTGACCTGCGGGTTTTAGTGGTGGTATAATACCGATATTACTTTAGCTTATTAGAGTGATAAATTTGAGTAGGACGGTAAAGTATGGCTTATCAATCTAAATTTAAAAGTGAAGAAATGGATGAACTTTTTAAAGCAATATTAATACTTGAAAGTCAGGAAGAGTGCTACAGATTCTTTGAGGATATATGCACGGTGAATGAGCTGCATGCGATTTCACAGCGTCTGCAGGTAGCAAAGATGCTTGCCGCAGGTAGGACATATACTGAGATTGAACACGATACTAATGCCAGTGCAGCTACTATAAGCAGAGTAAATAAAAGCTTGATGTACGGCTCTGACGGATACAAGCTTGTTCTGGAAAAGTTAAAGTAATAAGATTATATTAAAATTGTAGGATTGTAGGATTTTGTAGGAATTGGAGGAAAGAAGTTATGACACAGATGATAGCGTTGATTTCGCTTGCAGTTTTTGTTGTGGTAATGGGAGGAGTAGGTGTTGCAAGCGCAAAAAAAGTTAATAGCGTAGACGGATTTTTACTCGGTGGGAGAAATATAGGGCCATGGTTGACAGCGTTCGCTTATGGTACATCTTATTTTTCTGCCGTTATTTTTATTGGCTATGCAGGCATGATGGGATGGAGAGTAGGTATTTCTTCAATATGGATAGGTGTAGGAAATGCGATTTTAGGATGTTTTCTTGCATGGAAGCTGCTTGCTGTTCCCACGCATAAGATGACGAGGAAATTAAACGCCAGAACGATGCCTGAATTTTTCCAGGCAAGATATGGCGATAGAAATATGAAATTATATGGTGCATTGATTATCTTCCTGTTTTTGGTGCCATATGCTGCAGGCGTATATAAGGGGTTGGGTGTACTGTTCAATTCTATTTTTCCGGCAGCATCGCCCAACGTATGCATGTTGCTTGTTGCAATTTTGACAGCTGTATACTTGGTGTTGGGAGGCTATGTTGCTACAGCATTAAATGATTTTATACAGGGAATCATAATGATAGTCGGCATAGTAGCTATGGTTGTGATATTGATTACAAGACCGGAAGTTGGAGGGTTTTCCGGGGCTTTTGAAAAACTGTCGGCAATAGATCCGCAGCTGGTAGATTTGACAGGTGGAGATAATTTCAGCCTGCTGATAATAAACATTGCTTTGACCAGTTTCGGAGTATGGGGACTGCCTCAGATGGTTCAGAAATATTATGCTGTAAAAGATGAAAAATCGATAAAACTGGCAACTACCGTATCAACATTTTTTGCACTTTTTATAGGGCTCGGAGCGTATTTTACAGGCTCCCTCGGCCACATATTTATAAAAGCCAACGCACAGGGAATGCCGGATTTAAAGCAGGGATTTGACGGAATTGTTCCCGGCATATTGATGCAGGCTTTGACACAGAACGTTTTTTCAAACATAATATTAAGTCTGATAATGTTGCTTCTTTTATCGGCATCAATGTCCACACTGGCAGCGATAGTTCTTTCATCAAGCTCCGCTGTTGCTATAGACTTTGCTTGTGAATTGAAAAAAGACATGAGTCAGAGAAAGCAGATGATAATATTGAGAGTTATGTGTGTGCTGTTTATAGTGGCATCATACCTGTTTGCTACAATGAATATATCATTTATTGTAAATATAATGAGTTTTTCATGGGGAATAGTTGCAGGATGCTTTATAGGTCCATACATTTGGGGACTTTACGGAAAAAAGATTACGTCCAAAGGGGCGTGGGCAGGTTTACTAAGCGGTATAATAGTCGTGTCGGGCTTGATAGTGTTCGTATCTTTGAATACAGGATTTGAGCATGCAAAAACGCTTGCACCGCTGTTCGGAGTTATATCTATAATAACCTCCATTATTATAGTTCCGCTTGTAAGTTTGGTGACAAAAGTAGAAAAATAATTAAATACATGCTACAATAGTCCGGTGATTAAATTTGGGGGAGATTTTTATGAAAAACATACAAGACAATGTTTTTAAAAATTATCATATTATAACTTTCGGATGCCAAATGAACGAGCATGATTCGGAGCATATTGCCGGAATGTTGGAAGAGCAGGGCTATGAGAGGTGTTTGGAAAAGAAAGAGGCAGATCTTGTAATTATAAACACATGCAGTGTGAGAGAAAATGCCGATAAAAGGTTTTTCGGGACATTGGGTCAGCTCAAAAAGAGCAAGGAATCCAATCCTAATTTTATAGTGGCAGTATGCGGGTGCATGATGCAGCAGCAACACGTGGTAGACAAAATAAAGAAAACTTATCCATGGGTGGATCTTGTGTTCGGAACCCATAATATTCATGAGTTTCCGAGACTTCTTACAAACGTAGTAAGGGAAAAAGAAAAGATTATAGATGTTTGGAACACGGAGGGAGATATTGTTGAGGGATTGCCTGCAAAGAGGCTTTATAATTTTAAATCCTATGTCAACATAGCCTATGGATGCAATAATTTTTGTACCTATTGTATAGTTCCGTATACAAGAGGAAGGGAAAGAAGCCGAGTGCCGTCGGACATAATAAACGAAATAAAGGACTTGGTTAAAAACGGAGTGAAAGAAGTGACTCTGCTTGGTCAGAATGTAAATTCATATGGCAGGCATTGTAATTTTAGAGAAACGTTTTCCGATCATGTAGACTTTGCGGATTTGTTGATGGAGATAGACAGGACGACGGGGATTGAAAGGTTGAAGTTTATGACCTCGCATCCCAAGGATTTATCGGACAAGTTGATAATGACATACAAGAATGCAAAAAGTCTATGCAATTCCATTCATCTGCCGGTGCAGTCGGGAAGCAACGAGATTCTCAGGCGTATGAACAGAAAATATACAAGGGAAGAATATTTGATACTCATAAAAAAACTCAGGAGTATATCGCCCGATATCTCAATTACTACTGATATAATAGTAGGATTTCCGGGAGAAACGGAAGAGGATTTTATGCAAACTATGGAGCTTGTAGAGGAAGTCAGATTTGATTCGGCATTTACATTTTTGTACTCTATAAGAAAGGGAACGCCGGCGGCGGAATATGAAAACCAAGTACCCGAAGATGTTAAACATGAGAGATTTAACAGACTTGTCGATAGAATGAACAGGATTACTGCGGAAATAAATGCAGGATATGTAGGTAAAGTACAAGATGTTTTAGTCGAGGGCAAAAGCAAGAAAAACGGAAATGCCCAAACGGGACGTACCGATTCCGGTAAAATTGTTAATTTCAATGCGGGTCGTGACCTGACGGGAGAAATTGTTCAAGTGAGAATAACCGGAGCAAATACCTTCAGCTTGACCGGAGAAATATTATAAAAAAAACGGGATATTCCGATATGGCGGAAAATCCCGTTTTTATTGATGTTAGTGTCATTTGTATAATTATAAATCTTTGAAATGAAATTCTGAAATACCTGAGGCATAGTCGGAAACGATATGACCGGAACCGCGGAGTAAATATTTGTAGGTTAGCAGACCGTCAAGCCCCACAGGACCTCGAGCATGCAGTTTGCCTGTGGATATACCGACTTCGGCCCCGAATCCGTATCTGTAACCGTCAGCAAACCTTGTGGAGCAGTTTCGGTATACACCCGAAGAATCTACATTCAACATAAACTTTTCAGATTCCGAATCATTTTCTGTAATTATGCAGTCAGTGTGGTGGGAACCGTATTTGTTAATATGCTTGACAGCATGCTCCGTATCTTTTACGATTTTCACACTCACTATATAGTCGAGGTATTCGGTTGCAAAATCTTCGTCTGTTGCAGGTTCGCAATCCATAATATTTTTCGGAATCTCATATCCTAAAAGCTTAACATTGTTTTTCTCAAGAGCCCCGGCCAGTTTCGGTAAAAACGTTTCGGCAATCTCCGAATGAACTAAAACTGTTTCGACACTGTTGCACGCAGCTACATACTGGGTTTTTGCATCAACGATTATTTTTATTGCATTGTTGAAATCCGCATGTTTATCTACATATATGTGGCATATACCGTCTGCATGACCCATGACAGGAATTTTTGTGTTGTTCATCAGATATTGAACGAACTCATTGGAGCCTCTGGGAATCAGAAGATCGATGCAATCATGGCATGACAACAATTCGGTAATCTCGTCACGAGTTTCCAGAAGAGTGACAAAACCTGCAGGAAGGCCTGTGTTGATAAGTGCCGTGTGTATTATATCATAAAGGGCACGATTGGTATGCTTTGCTTCGCTGCCACCTTTTAGCAATACATAGTTTCCTGTTTTTAAGCACAAAGAAGCTATCTGAACAAGGGCATCCGGTCTGGATTCGAATATCACGCCTATCATGCCTATGGGACATGTTATCTTTTCTAAAGTCAGGCCATCATCAAGCTGTCTTTTTAATACTGTTCTAAAACAAGGCTCCGGCATATTTATTAAATCATCGATCCCTTTGACGATATCTTTAAGCTTTTTATCATCAAAGATAAGTCTGTTATATATGGGCGAAGGAATGCCGTTTTTCTCAGCATCTGCCAAATCTTTTTGATTTGCCTTAAAAATATCGGATTTGCGTTCCGTCAACAAGAGTTTCATCTCCGACAGAACTTCATTTTTTTTGTCAGGGGTTATGGATAATGACTGCATACTTTCTTCCTTTAAAGATTTGATTCGAGTATTTATGTTATTCATGCTTTACCTCGCTTTCATATTAAAATTCGATAATGGTTCGGGTCCTCTGAGGACAGTTCTTTTTATATAAAGCATTCCATCGTCATGGCTAGCCATGTTCCATGCCACGAGGGAAATACTGTCATTTTCTATCTCAAGACAGGTGATGCCACGAGGGTGCATGCAGCAACCCGTGTTAAAATAAGGAAGTTCGTTACTCATAGGAAATTTTGCTCTATGAGTGTGACCGCATATCAGCATGGTGCTGTTGGCGTGAATCCACTTCTTATAGTTTTTTTCAACCTTGTGTCTTTTAGCTCTGCTCTTTGCAGGACTGGCAGCATATTTAACTCCCAGAGAATGCATGGTACGCCAGGCATACCTTATGAAAAGTCTGGAAAGCCACCACATTTGATCATTCATGAAATCCCCTTGATGACCATGCACCACAAAGATATTTTGTCGGGTCTCATTATGACTTAGAACTATTGCCTCGTGGGCAACAAGCCCCCTGAATAACGGGACTTCCTCCTGAGCATAAAAATTATAATATGAATACATGTTTTCTTTTGTATAACTCGGATTTTTCAGTTCTATATTGTGATTTCCGAAAAGCATTATCATTCTGTTATCATCATGAAATAATTTAAGCTTTTGGAAAACGGAGGCGTGAGCAGTACAGATGGTACTGTAATTTTTATGTTCCCACAATTCATCGCCGTCACCGACTTCGACATATGTGAATTTTTTTTGATTGTAGAAATTAAGTGCATAAGAATATATGTGACGGTTTCTCCCAAATTCATCCGATAAATTGTCATCTCCTCTATGGACATCACTGAAAAAAACAAACTTGGAATTTTTATCAAAAGTGACGATAGGAGCATTTTTATATACTTTTTCGAGCTTATGGAAAGTTCTCATGTACTATACCTGCTTT
>JBGZBP010000073.1:0-9565 GCA_041844735.1 Bacillota bacterium | reverse complement strand
TATCTTGCTACAATCATCAGCAGAAAAGAATGTATCTGCAAAATTTTCTCGCATATAATTATTTTCTTTTGTTTTAACTTGATTATAGTCGTATATAAGCTCAATTATCTTTTTGCTTGAATATTTTTCATATCCAAACCACGCATAATTGGAAATATAATTACTATACAGCAAATCATTTATGATGAGCATTTTGTCCTTGAAAGTATTCGCAACTGCGCCGGTTCCACTAAATATATCAATAACAATATTTACACCTTTGCAATTTTCATCAACTGTTTTTCTTATAAAATCAGAAAGGGAATATTTGTTTCCTAAATATCGTCTATTATTTATAAATGACTGCTTTAATCCTAATTTAGATATTAAAAAATCTGTATCATCCTTATCTTGTAAACCATCTATATGCAAAAATCTTTTTATAGTTTTAACTGTGTTTTCATCCCAAAAGTATCTTCCTGTATCACTTCTCGGAACTAAAATATTTTCTTTATCTATTAATTTATATAAATATGACCTAGAAATGTCTAATTCTTTTATTACATCAGTAACACTAAGACCTGCCACCTTTATTCCTCCTTGCCACATTTTAATCTATCTAGTAGACATTATAGCATATTTCTCTCTTTTTTTCTGATTTTTAGCAAAAAAATCAGATGCTAATTGCATCAAAAAATGGAGAGCCTCATTTATCATACTCTCCATTTATCGCTATAACTCCATATCGTTGTTCATACTATGCCTCTGATCAATTGTTTTATCTATTTTCTTTTATGTTTCTTAATTTCCACAATAACCGATTCTTTCTTATCAGCTTTATCCCTTCCAAGATAGGCACTCATATTAACCTTCAGATGCTTCAATTCATAATGCTATAACACCAATGAATTCTATTCCTTGCAAACCCTATCACTTTGATTTCTCATAATCATATAGTGCATAATAGCAATTATAATCAACATCTATATAATTAAAAGTAATGGATGCTTAGAAACTTTTAGCAGGTGGCAACAGGAAATCCTTAATGCTTTTAGATTTAATCTCACCAATGGCCTTACAGAAGGCTGTAATAATTGAGCAAAAGTGATTAAGAGAGTATCACATGGTTTTAAAAATTTTGAACAGTTTAGAAAAAAGATACTTCATAATTAATTTAAAGATTAATTGAGGCGAATATATTTTAATAATAAATGAAAATCGCCGATTTTATTTTCGACGATTCTTCATTTTTGTCATATTTTCGGTACTACCCCAACATTTGACATAGAACCGGATTTTTTCTCTTAATTGCTTTTTGTATTCCTTGAAAATTATTCTTCAAGCGATGTATTTCTAAAATCTGCAAGCATTTTGCAAGCACAATACTCACAAAACGGCTATTTATAAGGCTTTAGAGCCTGTTTTTAACTATTCAAACTCTATCGTTCCAGGTGGTTTGCTGGTCAGGTCATACACTACCCTGTTTACTCCCTTGACTTCATTAATAATTCTGCTCATGCATTTTTGCAGCACATCAAACGGAATGTCCGAGCAATCTGCCGTCATAAAATCTGTCGTGTTTACAGCCCTTAATGCCACTGCATAATCATAAGTCCTCTCATCCCCCATTACGCCTACAGATCTCATGTTCGTCAGGGCTGCGAAGTACTGACCTATTTCCTTATCAAGCCCCGCCTTCGCAATTTCTTCCCTATAAATAAAGTCCGCATCCTGCACTATTTTTACCTTCTCGGCTGTCACTTCACCGATAATTCTTATTCCAAGCCCCGGACCCGGAAACGGTTGCCTAAAAACAAGACTTTCAGGAATTCCCAACTCAAGCCCCGCCTTTCGCACTTCATCTTTAAACAAGTCACGAAGAGGTTCAAGAATCTCATTAAATTCAACGTGATCAGGCAGCCCGCCGACATTGTGGTGACTCTTTATTACTGCTGAATCCCCCAATCCCGATTCAATGACATCAGGATAAATAGTTCCCTGCGCAAATATATCCACCGCTCCAATTTTTTTCGCTTCTTCCTCAAATACCCTAATAAACTCTTCTCCGATTATTTTCCTCTTTCTCTCAGGCTCCGTTACACCCGCAAGCTTACCATAAAAACGCTCCTGTGCATTCACCCTGATAAAATTCAAATCATACATTGTGGTAAAGACTCTCTCAACCTCGTCGCCTTCATCTTTTCTGAGCAAACCATGATCAACAAATATACAAGTAAGATTCTTCCCTACCGCCTTTGAAATCAAAACTGCCGCAACAGACGAATCAACCCCTCCGGAAAGGGCTAAAAGTACCTTCTTGTTCCCTATTTTTTCCTTAAGCTCTGCTATAGAATTTTCAACAAAGTTGCCCATTTGCCATGTTCCGGCACATCCGCACACCTCGAATAAAAAGTTCGCAATCATTTTCTGTCCTTCATCCGTATGAAGCACCTCAGGATGGAATTGCAACCCATAAAGATTTTTTTCAACATTTTCCATAGCTGCTACAGGGCATTCCTTGGTCTTTGCCACGACCTCAAACCCTTCCGGCGCCTCCGCAACATAATCAGTGTGACTCATCCAGCACACGGTTTCTTCCGAAACCCCTTTAAACAGCTTCCCTTTAGCATCCACCTTTACATATGTCTTGCCATACTCACTCACAGGTGCCGTATCCACCCTGCCTCCGAGCAAATGCGCCATCAGTTGATCCCCATAACAAATCCCAAGTACCGGTATACCCATCTCAAAAATCTCTTTTGAAATGGTCGGCGACGTTTCCAGATACACACTGTTCGGACCGCCTGTAAAAATAATGCCTTTCGGATTTATTTCTTTTATTTTATCCAACGATATTGTATTTGGATAAACTTCACAGTACACATTGCACTCTCTTACTCTACGTGCTATAAGTTGATTGTACTGTCCTCCAAAATCAATAACCAATACAATTTCTTCTTTCATTTGCTCCTCCTTTTGATCCGACTGTATCTTGCTCCGGCTATCACTCGCCGCTCCAATTTTATATTTTTTGTTTTCTTCTACCTAATGTTATCGCACCGAAATCCACTTCCATCAAAACAATCGAGAACATCATCAATGCCGCACCTCCGTATGCTCTGTATGACAACACCTCTCCTGCCAAAAAGAATGCAATTACTGCTACAAATAACGGTTCCAACGTATATAGTATACCAACATGATTGGCTGTTGTATATCTCTGAGCTAAAACTTGTATAATAATTGATACTCCGGAACAGAAAATCGCCAAAAATAGTGTTGTTCCCCATGTCACCGCAGACTGAGGCAATGTCGGTTCCTCAAATATAAACGCTCCTATAGTCATCGCCACGCCTATAAATCCCAGCTCGTAAACAGCCATATTAAACGAGTCCACCTTTTCATTTTTTACAGCCGTTTCAGTCACAAGTAAATTCGCAGCAAAGCAAAGAGATCCCGCTATACAAAAGATGTCTCCGAAATCAGGGCGGAAAGATTCACTTATAGTCAATAAGCCTACCCCGATAACGCATAGAGCCACAACTAAAATAAACTTCTTATCAGGTATCTGCCTTTTAAATAAAAGTCCCAATATCGGCGTAAACACTACTGACAACGCCCCTAAAAAACCTGCATTTGAAAGACTTGTATACATAACCCCTGTCGTACAGAAGAAATATGCTCCCCCCATTGCTATCCCTGCAATAAACGCATATTTTAATGTCGGCAGATTTATTTTCAACAGTTTTTTAAAAAATATAACAAACACCAGCAGAAACGCAACAACAAACCTTATTGCATTAAGTGTCATAGGTTGTAAATCACGTAAACTGATATCAATCATATAATATGACGCACCCCAAAAAAGCGTCACAAGCAAAAGCATCAAATCTGCTTTTTTCTGATTACTCATCCAATCACCCGTTTCCCTTCTAAAATTTTATCCTAAAATAGTTTTCAAAAAGCATCTGCTCAATGAAAAAAGCCCCCGAAGGCGCTATTAAATATTATCTCGCATAGAATAAGGCAACCAAGCTCTTATTCTACACTCTTTTCACAATTTAAAACTAACTCATTAGACGATAACTATTCTAACATTTATGACCAAGTCTTTTCAAGTAAAAAATGAATAATATATTTATTTAAACAACAAAATGACGATGCCCCTCTGAAAGCATAAGGGGCACCGACTTATGGAAAGTTTCCTAAAATAATTTAGTCCAAATTTCTTGATTATCTTTATCTGATTTTCTCTCATAGTAATGGCTGTTAGATGCCTGAACTATATCATAATATGCCCAGTAATTTTCATTAACATCACTAAATTTGATTATGTTATCCATTACTTTTTTAAGACCCTCTTTTTTTACAACCCTGTTGTAGAGAGAATTTAATATTTTAACCGCCTCTGCTCGACTGATATAGTTATCCGGCTTAAAAGTACCATCCGGATATCCGTTGATTCTGCCATTCCCATATGCCTGGTTTATTTCTTTTTCATACTTGTGACCTTTTATATCGCTGAATGCTGCGGCTTTGTTGTTTGTTTTATCAAGAGGTGCAATTGCTCTCGCAAATTCAGCCCTTGTCATTCCTGTTGTAGGACGGAAGTTGCCATCTTCATCAGCCGGCATCAATCCTTTTTTCGACACTGCATTAATCACCTTATTATACCACGCCTTCTTCGTATCCTTAAACTTAGGAATCGAATCATCCGATAAATCCAGCTCTGCCAGTCTGGCAATCATAGAAGCTCCCTCTGCTCTGCTTATTACTGCATCCGGTCTGAATGTGCCGTCCGGATATCCTGATATGTATGCTCTATAGAAACCCTTCAAATCAAGCTTCAAATCCTTGCCTGCGTCCTCTTTTTTTATCACCGGTGAATTAAGCACAGCTCCTCCTATTGATGGTGCTGCCGGCAGTACCGGATTGTTAACTACAGGAGGCACTCCTCCCGATCCGGCTGAATTGCCGGTGCCATTACCCTGTCCCGGCTGATTCGGCACAGAAGGTGTGTTCCCCGGTTCCGTAGGATTTTGCGGTGTCACAGGAGCCCCGGAATTACCGGGCTGTCCGGACCCGCCTGTTTGCGGTGGTTGCTGTGACTGTCCGGGACTGCTCGTCCCCGGCTCACCTGTCCCTGTATTGCCCTGCCCCGAACCACTTTCAGGTGGCGTTGTCTGACCACCGCTATTTCCCTGATTTCCTGTCTGCGGCGCCTGAGGGTCGCCCGTCTGAGGCGGATTCTGAGGCTCTCCTGTCGGCGGATGCTGAGGTTCGCCCGGGTCATGTCCGACATTTGGCTCTTTTTTCTTATTTACTTTTATTTGAAATTCTTTAGTTGTTTCGTTAATCTGGTCGCTTGCCTTTATCTTAACCTTATACGTCCCCGGTTCTTCAGGCGTTCCCACTATTCCACCTGCATACGGATCATATGAAAGCCCCTTAGGTAGTCCTGTGATAACGATTCCCAAATTTCCGCTTTCATCACTTGCCATCACATATATAGTCTCAATCTCCGTTCCCTGCTCAAAAACCCTGTCTTCTATCGCTTGTACTCTTGGCGGAATCAAATCTTCCTGTGCTATTGTAACAGTCACACTTCCGATAAAATATCCTCCGGATGTAACCGTGATACGAATCTTATCTCCTGCTTTCAAAGGTTTTTCCAAATCCATGGAAATAATCCCCGCTCCGTTTGCAATAGGACTTCTTTCAACAGCAGGTTTGTGGATTCCGTTCGGATACGTCTTCTCTTTTATCTGAATACCGTTGATAAAAATTCTCGCTATAGCTCCCTCTTCGGCTTTCACCTGAATTTTTTCAGTTCCTACTTTAAGCGGTGCCACCCCGAAGTAAAGTGCACTTTGCCAATGTTCGTTGACTCCGTGAATTTCCGGAGACAGTTTCAGAACCTCTCTATTCCAATAATCTTCATCAAAACTGTCCGGCGGGACAACTTTCACCTTATCCGTCTCATGTGGGGGCGAAGGAGGCAGCGTTTCCTCTGCCAATTTCTCCTCTATCTCATTTTCTTTCACAGTGTATGTAACGCTGTCTGCATAAAACCCGTCTTCATAAAGTCTTATCTTAACTTTTTGCCCCACTTTCAACGGATTTTCCAGCCTATATGAAACATAGCCTCTCCCATCCGCATATGCCGGAACTTCTTTCTTTTGATGAGTAATATTATCTATATAAAAATTATATTGCATAACACCGTCTATAAGAACTCTGATTTCTCTTTCAGGCTGCGTCTTAACCTGAATGCTGCTGTCCCCCGCACTAAACGGCTTTACTCCGAAATTTGAAGCCTTTTCCCAGTCTTCCGACATTCCTCTAACTTCCTTTTTCACACCGACATCCGAGCCCTGACTCGAATTTCCCTGTGCATATCCCGGATTTACTGCAAATCCTTGAAATACTAAAGTACATGCCACGCATACAGCAAGTACACATTTAAATATACTTTTCATCCCGTTACTCTCCCCCAAGTTTTATAATTGTGCAAAATATTCTTACTCTAAACATCCCTAAAATACTGTCTGCATTTATAGTTATATTATTATAACATAAAATAATTTTTTTAACACAATCTTTATAAATTTTTAATAAATTTTTTCGCATCCACAGCGGTTTTCACCAACACTTTTTGTCCTATAAGCCAAAGATGGCAAAACAAAAACCCCTGCAACTGCAAGGGTTCTATATTCATTATATTGTTCAAAACGCTTTCTGCTCGACCGGCAGCATCTCCCTGATGCCGACGATTAATTCCTGAAACTTTTCGATTAACGTTTTGAGAACTGAGAAGCTCTTCTCGCTTTCTTCAATCCGTACTTCTTTCTTTCCTTCATTCTAGGGTCTCTTGTCAAGAACCCTGCTGCTTTCAAAAGCGGTCTGTAAGCTTCTTTGTCCACTTCACACAAAGCTCTTGAAACTCCGTGTCTAAGTGCTCCTGCCTGACCTGTAAATCCGCCGCCTGTTACAGTAGCAATCACATCGAATTTTCCTTCAACTCCTGCGATTTCAAAAGGTCTCTTTACTTCTCTCTTGACGATTTCCATTCCGAAATATTCGTCAATCGGTTTTTTATTTATGGTGATATCACCCTTGCCGGGGATCAATCTTACTCTAGCTACAGAAGACTTTCTTCTGCCTGTTCCTTGATACTGTGTAACTGCCATCTAATGATTCCTCCCCTCTTAAAAATTCCAAATTTCCGGTTTCTGAGCTGTATGTGGATGCTCTGCACCTGCATATACCTTTAACTTCTTGTACATCTGTCTGCCAAGCTTTCCGTTAGGCATCATACCTTTTACAGCATGTCTGATTATCTCCTCCGGCTTCTTAGCTTGAAGCTTTTCAAATGTAATCTCTCTAAGACCGCCCGGATATCCTGTATGTCTTTTATAGATTTTTTCTTTTCTTTTCTTACCTGTCACTTCGACTTTTTCCGCATTGATAACCACTACATAATCACCTGTGTCAACATGCGGTGTGAAAATCGGTTTCTTCTTTCCTCTCAAAATAGAAGCGATTTCGGATGCCAATCTGCCAAGAGTTTTTCCTTCAGCATCTATGACATACCATTTTCTCTCTACTTCATGAGGCTTTGCAATAAATGATTTCATTCTTTTACCTCCCTACCTACTGAGATTGCTCCTATCCGACTTTACAATCGTAAACGGCCAAGCAATCGCTTTCAGTTCAAATAATATAAATTATTTTGACAGCCCGCCTAAAATGTTCCGACTGACTGACTGTTTTTCAGCCACAGCACTTGTTTGCGCCCGTACTGAATATATATGAAAACCTGTGGAACTCAGGAATTCTACACATAATGCATTGATAAGTATATTATAAAAAAATCCCGCAGTCAAGCATTTTTGTACTTTCTCGCAGGATTTTTATCAGTTTCTCTTACTGTTGACTATGCCTTCGTCATCTTTTTCTTACTCACAGTTGTTATAAATATCATAGCTGCTACCAGCGATCCAACTCCACAAATAAGCGTTACCGCCAAACTTCCGTTAGAAATTGCTCCTCCCAGATAACCTATTATACTGCAAACTGCAACTATTACAGCATATGGCATTTGAGAAGAAACGTGATCCATATGAGGACACTGTGCTCCGGTTGATGACAAAATTGTCGTATCCGAAATAGGTGAACAGTGATCTCCGAATACCGAGCCTCCTAATGTTGCCGAAAGTGCTGTTATTAGGAGCGTTGTATTCCCTGCATCTGCCGAGCATATGATTGTAACAATCGGAATAAGTATTCCGAAAGTTCCCCATGCCGTTCCCATAGAGAAGGACAGGAATGCTGCTACAATAAATATCACTACAGGCAACAAGAACAGCGGGAATTTGCTAACTTCGACCATATGTCCTACAAATGTTCCTGTAGACAGTAAATCTCTGCAAACTCCACCTATTGTCCATGCAAATGTCAAAATCAATACCGCCGGCACCATAGCCTGAACCCCCGTGGATACAGATCCGAAGAAATCCTTATAACTCAAAACTTTTCTCGGAATATACAATATGAATGTAAGTATCAGCGCTGTAAATCCGCCATACACCAGTGATGCCGAAGAGTCGCAATCACCTATCGCCTTCACAATGCCTATCTTATCATCAGTAAAATATCCTCCGGTGTAAAGCATAAATGCTACCGAAAAGAAAATTAGACCCAAGATAGGAATCATCAAATCAATAACTTTTCCCTTGTCAGAAACTTTTTCTTCCTGTATACCGGTATCCTGTGCTTCTCCGAGGTTTCCGCTCAAAGCATTTTCCTCAAACCTTTTCATAGGTCCTATGTTCCAGTGACTTATAGAAACAAACACTACCATTATAAGTGTTAAAAGTGCATATAAATTGTAAGGAATCGTTTGAATAAATGCCATCAAATCACTTTTAAACATTCCGGTCTTATCAGCATCTCCCAGAGTGGAGCCTACCGCCGCCGCCCAGCTTGATATCGGTGCTATTATGCAGATAGGCGCTGCCGTCGAGTCGATAATATATGCCAGTTTGGCTCTTGCTATTTTATATTTATCAGTTACCGGCTTCATAACCGTTCCCACTGTCAAGCAATTGAAATAATCGTCAACAAATATTATAAGACCCAATGCACTTGTCGCCAAAAGTGCGTGCGACTTACTTTTTATGCGTTTGGCTGCCCACTCTCCATATGCCTGCGAACCGCCTGCCTTTGTTACCAACACAACTATTATTCCCAAAATACACAGGAATAATACAATATTAAGATTGCCGCCCAGCTTTGAAACCATCAGCTGAAACATTACAACCATAGCATCAATCAGCCCCTTGCCGCTGCTAAAAGAGTATGTTATCACACCGAACGCCACTCCTATGAAAAGAGAAGATATAACTTCCTTTGTTATAAGCGCAAGTGCTATTGCCACGAGAGGCGGCACAATGGATAACCAGCCGGCATTAATTGCCTCAAACTCCATTCTCAGTTCCCTCCATTCTTCATTCTTCGTTCATTCAGTTCTTCAGTTTAAAAAATATACATATTACTATACTTCATCACATTAAAGAATGCAAGG
>JBGZBP010000072.1:0-2987 GCA_041844735.1 Bacillota bacterium | reverse complement strand
TCCAATTCACGAACTATTTTTAAATATAAGGATATAATATTCGTTTAATTATATAAAGTCAAGAAAATAGTGAAAAAAATCTATACTTTATGGTATACTTATATGGATGATTAACTTAACTAATTTTTGGAGGGCTACCATGCTTGATTTATCAAAATATAAAAAGGTTCACTGTATAGGCATAGGAGGGATAGGGCTCAGTGCAATTGCAGAGGTTTTGGTATCCAGAGGATACAAGGTATCCGGTTCGGATATGAAAGAAAATGATATTGTAATGAAGCTGAAGCAAAAGGGAATAGACATCGCAATAGGGCAGAGCAGTGAAAACCTTGATGATGATGTGGACCTTATAGTATATTCATCAGCAGTTTCGGATGACAATCCGGAGATTAAGGTGGCAAAAGAGAAAAAAATACCATGTTACAGCAGAGCCGAAGTGCTCGGGGCACTTCTTGGAGAATATGAGAACAGTGTTGCAGTATCGGGTACACATGGGAAGACTACCACTACGTCCATGATTTCTTTGATTTTGCAAAATGCATTGAAGGATCCTACCATACTGGTGGGCGGAAATTTAGGAGAAATAGGTGGAAATGTCAGAGTAGGCAAAGGCAATTACCTTGTAACGGAGGCATGTGAGTACAGAGACAGTTTCTTGGAACTTAGACCTTATATAGAAATTATATTGAATATAGATTCGGATCACTTGGATTATTTTAAAGACATACATCACATTGCGAGATCTTTTGAAAAATTTGCTAAGCGTGTGCCTGAGAACGGAGCGGTAATAGCATTTGATGCAAATCCGTTCGTTAAGAGCATAATAGATGATCTTAAGTGTGAAGTGATAACTTTCGGTTTCAATGATAATTGCGATTATTATGCATCCGAGATAAGATTCAACTCAAAAGGATGCCCGAATTTTAAAGCAAATTACCGAGGGAAAGAGTTGTTTGAAATACAGATGTCAATTCCGGGAGAGCACAATATTGCAAATGCTTTAGCTGCTATTGCGTGTTCTGAAAAATTGGGAATAGCACATGAATACATTATCGAAACTTTGTCAAATTATGTAGGAACACAGCGTAGATTTGACCTTATGGGAGTTACCGGTACAGGGGTAACACTGGTTGATGACTATGCACACCATCCAACCGAAATAAAGGCTACTTTAAAGGCGGCTCAAAATATTGAGCATAAAAACCTATGGTGTCTGTTTCAACCCCATACATATACCAGAACTCTTGCGTTGTTTGACTCTTTTGCCGAATCTTTCAGACAGGCTGACAAAGTGGTTATGGCAGAGATTTATGCTGCAAGGGAAAAAAACACATACAATATCAGTTCCAAGAAGCTGGTAGCTGAGATTAAGAAACAATGTCCGGATAAAGAAATTTACTATTTCGGTGATTTTGAAAGCATAGCGACGTTTGTGTATGATAATGCAAATGAGGGCGATTTGGTCATAACAATGGGAGCAGGAGATATATATAAGCTTGCTGAAATGATTCTTGAGAAGGACAAGGAGGCATAAAATTGGAAGCATACGAGGAATACAAAAAATCTGTTGAAAAAAGATTAAGCACAAACATGAAACACCTTAGTAACGGTGTAAAATTTATTGATATGGAAAGAGCGTACATAGATGAGAGTGTCAAAATCGGGGAGGGTACGGTTATATATCCGAATGTGATACTTGAAGGAAGTACAACTATAGGAAAAAACTGTTTTATAGGAGCGGACAGCAGGATAAAAGATTCTTTTGTTGATGATAGGGTAAAAATCGAGAAATCGGTAATCCTTGAGTCCAAAATAGGTGCGGAATCCAATATAGGGCCGTTTGCGTATTTGAGACCGGGGACAGAACTGGGCAGACAGGTTAAGATAGGTGATTTTGTTGAGGTCAAAAATTCCAAAATAGGAGACGGAACTAAATCGGCACACTTGACATATATTGGAGATGCAGATTTGGGTTCGGGCATTAATTTGGGATGCGGTGTAGTGTTCGTAAATTATGATGGAACCAAAAAATATAGGTCCACTGTTGAAGATAATGCATTTATAGGATGTAACGTTAACCTGGTATCTCCTGTTAAAATAGAAGAGAATGCATACATAGCGGCAGGAACGACGGTTACCAAGACTGTGCCGTCAGGGGCTCTTTGTGTTGGGCGAGCAAAGGAAGTTAATATACATGATTGGGCAAGTAAAAAAGGTAAGCTTAAGAGGAAAGGTGAGGTAAAGTAATGAAGAATGGTGTATATCCGGATTTTAAAATCTTCACAGGGAATTCAAATTTTGAGTTGGCAGAAGAAATAGCTGAGAAAATGGGGAAAACGTTAGGAAAATCTACAGTCAGCAAGTTCAGTGACGGTGAGGTTGCTGTAAGCCTGTGGGAAACTGTCAGAGGTCTTGATGTTTATATAGTTCAGTCAACATGTAATCCGGTAAATGACAGTCTGATGGAGCTTTTGATTATGATAGATGCTATGAAAAGAGCATCAGCAGGCAGAATCAATGCAGTCATACCTTATTACGGATATGCGAGACAGGATAGAAAGGCAAAAGCCAGAGATCCTATTACAGCAAAGCTTGTGGCTAATTTACTTGTCAGTGCGGGTGCTGACAGAATAGTTACCATGGATTTGCATGCATCACAGATACAGGGATATTTTGATATACCTGTTGACCACCTGCTTGGAATTCCTATATTGGTAAACTATTTTAAAGAGAAGCACTTAAGTGATGTTGTGGTCGTCTCTCCGGATCACGGCAGTGTTACAAGAGCAAGAAATATGGCTCATCCTCTTGATGCACCGATAGCAATTGTTGATAAAAGACGTCCTAAGGCAAATGTGTCCGAGGTCATGAACATTATAGGAGATATTGAAGGTAAAAATTGTATATTGGTGGATGATATGATAGATACGGCGGGAACTATTACAAATGCGGCAAATGCTCTTAAGGAGCTGGGAGCAAAAGATGTG
>JBGZBP010000071.1:0-2712 GCA_041844735.1 Bacillota bacterium | reverse complement strand
CATATTCATTGTTTTTTCGACTAATGAATATATTCTTTACCAATCATCGAAAAAGTAATCTGAATCATACAGAAAATCTTTTTGCCGGCAGGGGAAAAAAGATAATTGATATTAGAAAAACACTCCTTTTAAGAAATATATTCTCTCTTTTTGAAATCAGGAGATTGTCCTTAATTCGATGTAAAACAGCTTGAAATCAATGAAAAATGTTTTTGAGCACTTCTCTTTTTTACTTCATGTTGTAACATTTAGCTTCTTTTCGTATCTAATGGATGTGAAAATAAATAATGAATAAAATGAGAACATCTGGAATTTTAAAAACAGCCTGCTTGCTCAGTATTTTCTTGATCCAAAGTGCTATATCGGGAGGGCAAGTAGCAACAAAAGCGTTTGAAGTTGTGAAAAGCGGACAAGGTAAGCAAGCACTTATCTTTATACCCGGATTTGCCTGTTCGGGACAAGTCTGGGATGAAACAAAAGTTTATTTCGAAGATGATTATACTTGTTATACGTTGACCATGGCCGGTTTCGCAGGCGTAAAACCGCAAGCACATCCTTCGTTCGAATGTTGGAAGGATAGTATTGTTCAATTTGTTTATAGTCATTCGATTGAACAACCTGTTGTCATAGGACACAGCATGGGAGCGGGTTTGGCTATGGCACTTGCGGCCGACCATCCGGAACTGATCTCAAAAATTGTTGTCGTCGATGGATTACCTTGTTTACCAGCCTTGATAAATCCGGAGTTTAAAGCTGTAGAGAAACCTGATTGTACTTCACATGTTCATCAGTTCTGTTCGGTTACGGACAGCCAATTTTATCATATGCAGAAAATATCTATTTCGCAACTGGTGAGTGATACTTCTAAACAAGCCTTGATTCTAGACTGGAGTCTTCGATCAGACCGAAAAACATTGGCAGAGATGTATTGCAGTTTTGCCAATACTGATTTGAGGAAGCGAATAAAACATATACAATGTCCTGCACTTATCTTGCTGGCTGCACCATTCAGAGGAATCAAACTGGCAGTCGAAGAGCAGTTCAAGTATCTCCCCCAAGCAGATATTCAGTATTCCGATAAAGCCTTACATTTTATAATGTATGACGATAAAGCATGGTATGTAAGTCGTTTAACTGATTTTATAAGAAAGCCATAAATGGTTTTTGAAAAGATTTATCAAATGTATTGGCCAAGGGTGTTCCGCTTGTGCATGGGCTATACGAATGACTACAGTCTGGCTCAAGACATGGCACAAGAGACATTTCTTGTCATATGGAAAGCGTTACCACAATTCAGAGGAGAAGCAAACATCGAGACATGGATTTTCAGGATTGCAACGAATAACTGTCTGCGGTATATCGAAAAGGAAGCTCGTTTCCCTAAAGCGGAATTTCCCGTACATGAAGTGGGAGAGGAGCAGCCAACAGATACGGAATGGAAAATCCGACAGCTTTATACTTACATTTCAGCCCTTCCCGAAATAGATCGTATTATTATTTCGTTGGCACTGGAGGGAGTAAAACAGTCTGATATTGCTGATGTGGTAGGGCTTTCAAATACCAACGTAAGGGTGAAAATCCATCGAATCAAAGAAAAATTAGCTCGTAAATTTAAAGAAAATGAATAAGGATAAAATGGATATTAGTCGTCTGTGGAAAGAGCAGAAAGTAGAGCCACCAAGCATAGAAGAACTTTACTTCAAGATGGAACGTTTGAAAAGATCGAACAAGAAAGCAATGCTGTTTCTGAATTTGATAGTCTTCAGTACCACGATCGTTATTTTATTTATCTGGTATTTTTATCAACCACGATTTCTGAGCACTAAATTAGGGGTTTGTTTGACGATAGGGGCTATGGCTATTTATGTGATTGTCGCTCACCGAAGCCGACAGTTGTTCCGACACATAAACAGAAGCGATGGGGATGCCCGCTCCAATTTGAATTTGTTTCTGGCAATCAAAAAGAGGCAGCGGGTTATGCAAACGATCGTGCTGAATTTGTATTTTATATTTTTTTCGATTGGACTACTTCTTTACATGTATGAATATGTTGCTCTCATGACTTTCTGGAAAGCCCTTGTTGCCTACCTGTCCATCATCGTCTGGATTATAGTGAACTGGTTTTACTTTCGTCCGAAACAGATTCGAAAGCAACAGCAGAAGCTGAATGAGATTATTGACCGTTTACAACATATTTGCGACCAGATGAATCGGTCGTGAAAAACTTTTTTAGAAAAAAGAAGATGGCCTTAGGCGTATTCACTTTGTAGAGAATACGCAAGGCCATCATCCTTTCTTCTTTTCGGCTTACTTCTGTTCGTGGATGGTAAATCCTTCCGGAATTGTAAACTTATCGGCGGGTATCGCCTCGTTTTCTCTGATTTCTTTGGCTTCGTCCGTGACGACAACTTCTCCTTCGTTGACGGACTCGAATTTCAGCATGATCCCCTCCCATATCCAGACCGTCGCCTGAAACTTCATGTCGCCCTGCGGAATGTCGAGCGTATATTTTTTACACAGTTTACCGGCTATTTTTTCTTCGCCGCCTTCCTTGATGTTGTATTTCTTCCTGTCTTCCTGCGTCAGGTTACGGTAGTTATTCGGTTCATCTGGTGCAGGCATCCGGTAAGCTCTTTTCTCTTCCACATCGATGGATACGTTTGTCTTTCCTTCGGCAATGGTCCGCATGAGCTTCTCCATATTCGTCACTTT
>JBGZBP010000070.1:0-17413 GCA_041844735.1 Bacillota bacterium | reverse complement strand
TCGGTGACAAGTGCGGTGAACGAACTGTCATTGAGTTTGAAGGCGAAGGATGATAATGCCTTGATAACGGTAAGGTCCGAGAACTGGAAGTTTGAGGAAGAGGGTTATGGTGAGTTTAATACAAAACCTATATACTTGATAACAGGAAACAACAGAATAGTAATTACCGTGAGTGCGAAGGGTGCAAAGAAGGTTTATATCCTGAATATAAGTAAGGCGGAAGAACCGTTCACGGCAGAATTGATAGATATCAAGGCAAGTCCTAAGGGAACTTTTGCACCGATATTCAACAGCGGTATCATGAATTACTATACTGTTTATCCGTCAAATGTTGATAAGGTAGATTTGACACCTATTATGAGAGAACCGAATGCAGGAAGCGTTACTGTAAGTGTGGCGGGCAGAGCGGATACACAGGTTAATTCCGGAGATCCGTACCACTTGGAGGGATTGCCGATCGGACATACTCAGGTGAAGTTTACCGTGAACGTCAACAAAGATGGAAAGATTGCAAGCAAGGTTTATACTGTGAATATTTACAGAAACCCTACTGAAAGCTGGAATGTTGATGATATCAAGTTGGAAGTTACAAATGAACAGGGAGTTGCGCACAAGCTTACTCCGGTGTTCGATCCTGATACTCACGGATACTATGTGAATGTTCCTAACAAGGAAAGTGCGGTAAACGTAATAGTTACAGCACCTAACCGTGCGATTGTAATAGACAATGATGCTGCTTTGTCGGGAACTCCTAAGAGAGTGGATCTTCCTACAAAGGGAGATAAGCAGGTATTGGTGGCGGTTAAGGATCATGAACAGAATACTGTTTACTATACTATCTTGATCAACAGATCAAATATAAACGAAACAGATATTGTTAAGCTTGATAACCTTGAGGTAGTACCTAACAAGTACAAGTTGGTGCCTACTTTTGACTCCAACAAGAAGTACTACGAGGTGATAGTGGATTCCGACAGGGAAAGCATAGATTTGATACCATACTCTGCTTCAAATATTATAATTAACAATACAGGCGTTAATAACGGTCAGTCATATACTATGAAGCTTAATCCGGGTGAAAACTTTGCAGACATAGTGCTTAGAGGATCTGCTGCATACGGCGGTGCGGATACCAAGGTTCACTATATCGTGAAAGTTATCAGACCTGAGGTGGACGGCAAGGGCAGACTTGTTAACCTGGAAGTAAGCAGGGGAACTATGGCACCTGTGTTCAGACCTGATCAGAGAAGCTACTATGTGACAGTGCCTTACGGTGTAAACAGAATAGGAATGAGACCTACAGCTATCAGCAGCGAAAATGTTGTTAAGATAGATGGAAAAGTTTATACCGGAACAGATTTTGAAATGTTCGATATAAGTGAGGGCACTAAGGAAATAAAGATTGATGTATTTGAGAACATAAACAGCAAAGTGGTTTCCGCTATGTATGTACTTAACATAGTGAGAAAAGAATCTGTAAGTAAGAATGTGGACGTGAACGGATTCCAGGTGGTGGATCTTCCTATCACAACCGTATTTAATACAAGAGAGATGAACTACTATGTGTATGTTCCGAAGAATAAGGATCGCATAACATTGAATGTTACAACAGTGGATCCTAATGCTCAAGTGACAGGTGCGGGAGAAATAGCATTCAACGGAACTGTTACTACAAGAGTGATTACAGTCAAGAACGGTAATGATGTTCAGAGATATTCAATAACATTGCTTCCTGAGCTTGCTTATGGAGAGCGTGTAATTCAGAATATATCCGTGGCGGATGCGGCTTATGCATTTGACGCAACACTTAATACCGGTCTGGCTAAGATTGACAAGAATGCGGATAAGATAAGCATTACAACAGGTACAGCCGGAGATGGAATCAGCTACTTTGTAAACGGAAGACCGGTAGTGTCAGGTGAGGCGGCGGAATTTGCGATATCAAGCGATAAGGACAGATTTGATATCAGAGCGGTTTCAAATGACGGTAAGGAGCAGGTATATGTGCTTTATGCAGATAGAAACAGGGATAAACCTTTTGCTCCGCTACTTAAGAAGATTATGATGAACCATGACGGCGGTCCGATATCGAATGATGCTGCAATAGTTGAAGGATTCAGTCCTGACAGGTTTGAATACACTGCAACAAATGACGGCGAAAAGACATATCTGTTCGCAGATGTGGATGAGGATGATGTATATATCGAGCTTTACAATGAAGCAAACGGTGTTTACGAGTTGTTTGACAATATGGGCGGTTTTGTAGGGCAGGATATTGATGCTGCAAAAGGATATTCAATATTCAAGTTCAGAGTTACAAAATTTGCATCAAGCGGACATGAAAATGTAAACGAATATACATTGAAGGTATTCAATACTGCAAATCCTATCGCTTCAAACATCACTGTTCAAAACGGTGTTATGACTCCGGAGTTCAAAGAAACTTTGAGGGCTTACAATGTTAAGATTGCAAAATCTGCTACATACTTTATAGTTAATGCCGAGGCGGGTTACCCGAACGGAAAGATATCTATGAATATTGACGGCGGTGAATTTGAAGAAACAGGATCTAAGAAGTTCGACAAATTGAGTCTGCACCAGAATACGTTCAGGGTAGTCGTTAAGATTGAGGACGGCAGAGGAAATACAGGTGAGTATGTGCTTAATGTTTCAAGAACAGATGAGCCTATACTGCAGATAGAACTTGCAGATCTGAAGATGGTGGATGAAACGGCGGATAATGACGGACTTTATGAGTTGACACCTAAGTTTGCAGAGGGTGTAGGTTCATACAAGGCAACTGTCGACTTCACGGATAGAAGCGTTAAGCTCATTGCTACCGCAAAAGATCCTGAAGACAAGATAACTGTTACAATGCCGGGAGGCACAGAATACAAGCTTACCGGTGGAGTTGAGAGTGAAGAGTTATTACTTCCTATAGATTTCTTGTTGGATCCTGATGCAAAAGCGATCATTTACGTGACCGTCCAAGATAAGACCGGAAGAACGGGCAACTATGAAATAGAAGTTTCAAGAGCTCCTAGAAAATTAGGAAATGCAAGACTTGAGTCGCTTACACCTACATATAAGGACAACAAGCCTGTTGATGATTATAACTTCAATCCGGAGGCTATGAACAGCAGAATGCTCGTTAAGAGAGGAACTACATCTATTAACTTGATGCCTGTTGCTAAGAGTCCGGCTGATAATGTAGTAATCAGCGTGAACGGAAAAACTGTTCCGGGCAATGCAAACAATGTATTGACATCGGTAGATATTTCAGAGGATAATATTAAAAACATAATCTTCGTAACAGTAGACGGTGGCGGTACTACTCCATTCACATATGCTGTGGAAGTTGAGTTTGCGAATACTGCGACACTTAGAAACATCCTTGTGACAGATGATGATACAAGCGATGAGTATAAGGTATTGGAGCCTGAATTTAATCCTGTTAGAAACAGTTATACAGTGAAGGTGGATGCACTTGAGGATGAAATTGAATTTACTCTTGTTGGAAGCAGAGACGACAGCATTCTTTCAATCAAGAAGGGTGATGAGAATAAGTTCTCAGTTACAGGATCCGAGTTTAAGAAAAAATTTGAACTGGATCTTGCAACAAAAGAGTTCAAATTCGTATTTGATGTAGAGGTGAAACCGGATCCGAATACAGGAGAAGAAGGCGGCAAAGGACAGTATGTTGTAACAGTAATCAGAGATACTGATGAGGATACAGCGACAGTACAGACGCATATCAAGGGTAAGATAAGGACATATGGACCGAACGCCGAGGCCGTTATTAGACTTTACGACAACATGAATAATCCGGTGGTTATCGGAGCGGACGGACTGTCTACAGAATATCAGGTAGGTGCGGACGGAACATTCGATATTACTCCTAAGGCTACAGGAGTATACACTATGGAAGTTGAGCGTAAAGGATATCTGAAGCTTCAAATCATAAATGTCCGCATAGAAAAGACATTTGCAGAGGCAATGCTTGACTTCGGAACACTTGATTTGATACCGGGCAACGTAGTGGATAGCGGCGACAGCAAAGATGTAATTGATGATAAGGATCTTGAAGTGTTTGAACAGATAATGCATGGAGAGGCATCCGTTACATTGAATACAAGCTCAGCCGGCAGATATGAGGCGGAGTCCGTTGATTCAACAGTTTCAACAGCAAGAGCGGAAGATAACGTAATAGTTATGAACGCTGACGATATAGTAAGCGAGATACCGAAAGATGTTACTGAAACTGAAGTTGAGAATGTTTCCGACAATGCCGAGGCGGCTGCTGAAAAACAGAACAATGATACTGTTTCGGGCGGTAGTGCAGAAGCATCTGAAAACAAAGAAGCTGATGCAGTAAAACCGGCAGAAAATATCGATGTAGATATTACGAAGCTGGCAGCAAATATTGAGGCTATGACAGGCTCACCTGTAGAGATGAGAGTGGTACCTAGAGGTAACGGTACTACCGGAATCGCTATAACTGTCAACAAGGGTGACTGTGATTTCAATCAGGATGGAAGAGTTGACTTTGAAGACTTCACATTCTTGATGGTTCATATGGGCAAAAATGTTATAGTATTGGATAATGCTGATAAGAGCAGTAAGAGATTTGTCAAGCTAAAGAAATATATCTAAATAAAAGCCCTTTGCATGGGAGTCACAGCAGGCTCTTGGCAGGGGGCTTTCCAATATAATTTAAATTTAATCTTCTGGAGGGAAAAATGTACAAGGTATTTATAGATGGAAAAGAGGGAACTACAGGACTGAAAATATTTGAACGTTTTGCCAAAAGACCTGAAATAAAGGTGCTGACACTGGAGGATGAAGACAGAAAAAAGATAGATAAGAGATTGGAATGTATAAAAAAGTCTGATGTTACTTTTTTATGTTTGCCTGACAGTGCTTCCGTAGAGTTGGTAGAGGCGGCTCCTTCAAATGTGAGAATCATTGATACATCCACTGCTCATAGAACGCATGAAGACTGGGTATATGGAATGCCCGAACTTTCAAGAGAGCAGAGAGAACTTATAAGAGGTGCCGACAGGGTAGCTGTACCGGGCTGTCACGCTACGGGCTTCATACTGTCTGTAAGACCTTTGATTGAAAGAGGGATTGTTTCCGACGAATATTCGTTCAGTTGTACATCCGTTACCGGCTACAGCGGTGGCGGTAAAAAGATGATTGCTGAATATGAGGGACAAAATGTAACTACAAATGTTTATGCGACAGGTCAGGAGCACAAGCATTTGCCGGAGATGGTAAAGATGACAGGAATCAAGAAACCTCCGATATTCATGCCGATAGTAGGCAACTTTTTTTCGGGAATGCATGTGATGGTACCGTTAGATTTGAGTGTCGTGACAATTGAAAATTTGAAGGATGCAGGAAATAATTGCGAGGTTGATTTCACGGAAAAGGATGAGAAATTTTTATTAAAAGCATTAACGGAAGTTTACAAAGAGAAGTACAAAAATGATATAATGATAGAGGTACTTGAAGAAAATCCCGGTGAGTTTCAGCGGGTGCATTCTGACGGCATGAGAGGGAATGACGGAGTGAAGCTGTGGGTATCAGGTAATAGTGAGAGATGTGTGGTAAATGCTCTCTATGACAATTTAGGAAAGGGAGCATCCGGGGCAGCTGTTCAGTGTATGGATATAATGCTCGGGATGGGGAATACATGATGGATGTTATTAAGATTGGCGGGGGGATATGCTCTCCGACAGGATTCCAAGCTGCAGGGGTACATTGCGGTTTCAGAAAAAATAAAGATAAGAAAGATTTGGGCTTGATTGTTAGTGATGTGGACTGCAATGTTGCTGCGGTTTTTACACAGAACAAAGTTAAAGGTGCTCCGATAACGGTTGACAAGGAGCATATAAAAAACGGCAAGATTCGTGCGGTCATATGTAACAGCGGTAATGCCAACACATGTGCAGCCAACGGTATTGAGATAGCCAAGGGCACATGCGAACTGACGGCAAAGGCTTTGAACATAAAGCCGGAAGATGTATTTGTCAGCTCAACGGGAGTGATAGGTGAACCTATGAATATTGAAATTTTCAAGGAAGGTGTGCCAAGGGTTGTAAATAATCTTTCTTATAACGGATCGGACGATTTTGCACATGCTATCATGACCACGGATACGGTGAAGAAAGAGGCGGCTTACAGCTTTGAAATTTCGGGATGCGAAGTTAAAATCGGCGGAGTGGCAAAAGGCTCGGGTATGATTCATCCGAATATGGCGACGATGCTTTGTTTTATTACAACCGATGTGAACATAACTGCAGAAATGCTGCAAAAGGCTTTAAATAGTGATATAAAGGACAGTTTTAATCAAATAAGTATAGACGGAGATACTTCCACAAATGACACCATGTGCATCATGGCAAACGGACTTGCGGGAAATGTTTTGATAGAACAGGAAGATGAGAACTATAGAAAGTTTTGTAAGGCATTGGCTACATTGACCGTGAATTTGGCAAAGGGTGTGGTTAAGGACGGAGAGGGTGCGAGCAAACTTATAGAATGTACGGTAAGTAAAGCACCTGATAAGCAAATTGCGAGACAGGTTTCAAAATCCGTGGTGACATCGACCCTGTTTAAGGCAGCGGTGTTCGGAGAGGATGCCAACTGGGGAAGAATATTATGTGCCATAGGGTATTCGGGAGCAGATTTCGATATAAGCCTTACCGATGTTTACTTGCGATCGGAGAAAGGCAGCATCGCAGTGTGTAAGGACGGTACATATTATAAATTCGATGAAGACATAGCTGCCGGAATATTGACGGATGATGAAATATTTGTTGATATAGTTTTGAACCAGGGACTGTATGAGGCAAAGGCATGGGGCTGTGATTTGAGCTATGAGTATGTAAGAATCAATGGAGACTACAGAACATAGACTATACTCAAGGAGAGAGGATATGCGAAAAATTGTCATAAAATATGGCGGAAACGCCATGACGGACGAAAAAATAAGAAAGCAGATTTTGCGAATCATAAATAATGCGGAAAACATAGGTATGATGCCGATTCTGATACATGGTGGAGGACCTATGCTCAATGAGATGTTTGACAGATTGGGTATGGAGAGCAATTTTGTTAACGGCTTAAGGTGTACTGATGAGCATGCAATCGATGTGGTGGTTCAGGTTCTGTCAGGCAAGGTTAACAAGTCCATAGTTGCGGAAATTCAGAAGCTGGGAGGTAAGGCGGCAGGTTTGTCGGGAGCCGACGGAAATCTGATAGTGGGCGAAGCGGTTTCCGATGAAAAAGGTTTGGAACATGTCGGCAAGGTAAAATCAATAAATGCGGATATTGTGGAAAAGCTGATGATGTCAGGTTATATCCCGGTGATTTCTACAGTGGGATATGGTGTAGACGGTAAGGCTTATAATATTAATGCGGATATGGCTGCGGGGCAGATAGCCGGTGCGGTAGGTGCCGACAGTGTGATATTTATGACGGATGTGGACGGACTTTATCGCAAATTTGGAGACAAAAATTCTCTTATTGAGAGAATTTGTATTGATGAAGCAAGAAGCATGATACAGTCGGGGATAATAGCAGGGGGTATGATTCCTAAGGTAAGCAGCTGTATAGAGGCTGTGGAACTTGGGGCATGCAGGAGCTTTATCATTAACGGAGAAAAGCCTGAAATTTTGGAGAGCTTGCTTAGTGACATTGCAGCGTCCGGCACGTGCGGAGATAGAGATTCTGCGGAAATGTCTGAGAATAACGGCAACAAAAAATTTTTGGGCACCGAGTTTTATGACAGTAAATCATATATAAAGAGAGAAAGTAAATTTGTTGCCAATACATATGCGAGATATCCTGTAGTTATAGAGAGAGGTAAAGGTGCTTTATGTACCGATATAAACGGTAAGGAATATATCGATTTTACTTCGGGCATAGGAGTTAATTCTTTCGGATTTGCTGATGAAAAAATGATAGAAGCGATGACTTTGCAGGCAAAAAAAGTTTCGCATACTTCAAATTTATTTTATACAAAGCCTATGGTGGAATTGGCGGAAAGAATTATTGAGAAGTCGGGGATGAGCAAGGTATTTTTTTGCAATTCCGGAGCGGAAGCCAACGAAGTGGCTATTAAGACGGCGAGGAAGCATGCATATATCAGCGGAAAACATTTGCCGGAAATAATAACGCTTAAAAATTCTTTTCATGGAAGAACGATGGCTACCATTACCGCCACGGGGCAGGAAAATTACCATAGATATTTTGATCCGTTTCTTGAGGGCTTCAGATATGCGGAAGCTAATGATATAACGAGCGTGCGAGCATGTATGAATGAAAATACGGCTGCCGTGATGATGGAGTTGGTTCAGGGCGAGGGCGGAGTGTTACCGCTTGAGCGTAATTTTGTTAAAGAGGTTGAAAAACTCTGCATGGAGAACGGGATTTTATTGCTGGTAGACGAGGTGCAGACGGGAGCGGGAAGATGCGGTGATTTTCTGTGCTCTCAGATTTACGGAGTAATTCCTGATATAGTTAGCATGGCAAAGGGACTTGGAGGCGGAATGCCCGTGGGAGCATGTCTTTTTAATAACAGGACGGAAGATGTATTACAGCCGGGAGATCACGGGACGACATTCGGCGGTAATGCGACGGTGCTTGCAGGAGCGTGCAGCATAGTGGAGAGAATGGATGAGGATTTTTTCAAAGAGGTTCGATATAAAGGTGAGCTGATTCGGGATGTGCTGAGATTGCATCAGGATGTAATTGAGGATATCACCGGAGAGGGGATGATGATAGGATTTTCACCGAAATACAAGTCGGCTTCGGAGGTTGTTAAGAGCGGCATAGAGCTCGGGGTTTTAGCATTGACGGCAAAGGAAAGAGTCAGGCTGCTCCCGCCTCTTAATATAGAAGAAAACACCCTTTTAAAAGGGTTGGAATTAGTGGTTTCGGCTTGCAGAAAGCAGTGAGGAATAGTATAATATAGCCGAATACGGATGGAACTGATCAACATAGATTAAACAATTAATGAGTATATGAAGGAGAGATGATAATGGGTTTTTCAGCAGAGGTAGGAATAGATTTAGGTACTGCAAATGTCCTGGTTTATATCAAAGGCAAAGGTGTAGTATTGGATGAGCCGTCAGTAGTGGCAATAAATCGTGATGACAATGAAATATTGGCGGTCGGAGAGGAAGCAAGAAGGATGCTGGGAAGAACCCCTGCAAATATAGTTGCGGTAAGACCTTTAAGAGATGGAGTTATTTCAGATTATCACATTACGGAAAGAATGCTGAAATATTTTATAAGAAAAAGCTGCGGAAACGGAAAGTTTTTCAAGCCCAGAATAATGGTATGTGTTCCGAGCGGAGTTACGGAAGTTGAGAAGAGAGCAGTTAAAGAAGCGGCTATGCAGGCAGGAGGCAAGGCTGTTTATTTGATGGAAGAGCCTGTTGCGGCTGCTATAGGTGCAGGCCTTGATATTGCAAGCCCTGAAGGTATTATGGTAATTGATATAGGCGGAGGTACTACGGACATAGCGGTAATATCTTTGGGAGGTATTGTTACCAGTGAATCCGTGAAAATTGCAGGGGATAAATTTGATGAAGCAATAGTGAAATACATGAAAAACGTTCATAAACTGTACATTGGAGAGAGAACTGCGGAGGAAATGAAAATTACTGTAGGTACAGCGTTCCCTATGGCAGAGCCTTTGGTTAAAGAATGTAAGGGTAGAGACTTGGTAACAGGACTCCCTAAATCCGTTAACATTTCATCAGATGAGATGCTTACGGCACTTGAGGAGCCTTTACAGATAATATGTGAAGCGGTACACAGTGTATTGGAAAAAACACCGCCCGAACTTTCGGCGGATATAAGCAACAGCGGTATAGTTATTACCGGAGGAGGAGCTATGCTTAGGGGCATAGACAGCCTTATAAAGGAACGTACAGGCATAAATGTCATCATTGCGGAGGATGCAACCTCATGTGTGGCTATAGGAACAGGAAAAGCTCTTAATTCTATTGATTTAATTGAGGGCAATAAGAACGGCAGAAGAAGATGAGCAGACTTGAGGTGATTGCAACCAGTACTTTCGGGCTGGAGGCTGTAGTTAAGAGAGAAATAGAAAAATTGGGATATCCGATAACGGCGTCTGAGAATGGAAAAATCACTTACATTACCGATGAGAGGGGTGTGGTTAAATCCAACTTGTGGCTCAGATGTGCCGACAGGGTACTTATAAAACTTGCAGAATTTAAAGCTGAAACGTTTGAAGAACTGTTTCAGCAAACGAAGGCCGTTGCGTGGGAAGAGTGGTTGCCGCAGGATGCCAAAATAATTGTGACGGGGACATCTGTCAAGTCGAAACTTCACAGCGTGCCGGGATGCCAAAAAATCGCTAAGAAGGCTATCATAGACAGGTTGGCAATGACATATGTATCCGGAAAGTTTGAGGAAACAGGGGCTGAGTATGTCATCAAGTTCACATTGCTAAAAGACAGGGTGACGGTAACACTTGATACAAGCGGAGCAGGCTTACATAAAAGAGGCTATAGGATAAAAAATGTTCCTGCACCTATCAAGGAAACTTTAGCAGCTGCACTGGTCTATTTGTCTGTTTGGAACAAAGAAAAGATGCTGATTGACCCGTTTTGCGGATCGGGAACCATCTTGATAGAGGCGGCTCTAATGGCGAGAAATATTGCACCGGGCATTTCCAGAGAATTTGCGGCGGAAAAATGGGATGTCATACCGTCAGATATATGGAAAGAAGAACGCAGTAAGGCATATTCGGAGATTGATTATTCGTCCACGTTGAATATTCTAGGAACGGATATCGATAGAAGAGCGATATTTGCAGCTATGGCGAATGCTGAAGAGGCCGGTGTGGCAGATGATATTGAGTTTAGAACAATGTCGGCAAAAGGCGTGCAGCTAAGCGGCGAATATGGAGTTGTAATATGCAACCCGCCTTACGGGGAGCGAATAGGTGATAAGGAAAAACTTGCGGGACTTTATGAATCCATGAGAGATAAGCAGGAGAAAAATCCTACATGGTCTATGTATACTATCACAGCAGATAAGCAGTTTGAAAGTGTTTTCGGTAAAGCGGCACGTAGAAGAAAGCTTTTTAACGGTATGATAGAGACATGTTATTATCAAAATCCGGGAATTAAGCCTGTGAAAAATGATAATTGATATATTTAAAAGATAGAGGTATTCGGATAGCCGGATACCTTTAAGTATAGATGGGGGAGAAATATGAATATAAAAAGCAGTCCAAATAATATAGCCTTTGCGGGGGTGCTGACTGCACTTGCCCTGATATTTTCGTATTTAGAAACATTTGTGCCTATGCCCGTGGGTGTTCCCGGGATAAAGCCGGGATTTGCTAATGTGGTGATTTTGATAGGACTTTATACGATAGGAACGAGATATGCTTTGACTATAAACATATTGCGAATTGTTATGGCGGGAATCTTATTCAGCGGGATTTTCGGCATGATGTATTCTCTTGCCGGAGGAATAATGAGTCTGCTGACAATGGCGGTACTGAAAAAATTTAAGGTGTTCAGCATATTCGGAGTGAGCATAGCCGGCGGTGTGGTTCACAATTTGGGACAGATTATTATGGCATCTGTAATAATAAGCAACATTAAAATGTTTGTATATTTTCCTGTGCTTGTACTTTCGGGAATTGCGTGTGGAGCCTTGGTGGGGGCGGTTTCCCATAATGTTTTAAGAATGATGCCCAAAGGTCTTTTGAACAAAAAGCAATAAATAACGCAAAAACAAGCATTAATTATCTTGACACAAGATAATTAAAAACTTATAATGAGATAACGAAACGACAAAGGAGGCAGGGGAATGAGATACGAAGAGTTTTTAAATGATTTATCAAAGAATTACATTGAAAAGGGATTCACTCATGTTGAGGATATGCCGGATGTGGCATTATATATGGATCAGTTGGTAGGCATTATGAATGCCCAACTGGAGGTGTATCATGAGGATGACGGAGATTTGGTAACCAAGTCTATGATAAGTAATTATGTTAAAAATAAAATATTGCCAAAACCGGAAAACAAAAAATACAGTAAAGAGCATATGATTTTGTTGAATATGCTTTTTCAGTTGAAGAACGTATTTCAGATGGATGAGTTGAAATTACTTTTTAAGCCGTTTGTTGAAAATTACACAACAGTTCTGGAGGAACCTTATGATATAGAGAAACTATATTCTTTTCTGGTTGATGGTAGAGAAAAAGAGGCGGTTTCCATCGTTGAAAATATAGAAAAAGAAATCAGGAATGTTAAAAAGATTATGGATGAAGCAGATACGTCGGATGATGATGCATCTGAGATCTTAGGTGTGATTTTGGTATTGGCTATACAATCCAACGCATACCGACTTATGGCAAGAAAGCTGCTTGCGGAATACTTTGTGACAGAGGAAAAAAAGGGAAAATGAAGTAAGCGAGGAGATTAAAATCACTTGGATACCGAGTCGAAATTAGAGTCATCGGATGAGTCAACGGTTACTATTACCTTATTAGGCAGGCACACTATATTCTGATTTTCAGATTCAATATCGCCCTGATGAACGCAGTTTTGATTTGTGCATGTGGAATACTTCATACGAGCTTTACCGTTCTTTATTTCGACAATGTTAACGTGGCCGTTAGGCTGTTTTATGCGTATTGTTTGATTCTTTTTTAAGGAATATGTTCCATAACGTGTTTTGTTTACATCAATATTTATTTTATTGCCGACATTGTCGTTTGTAAATATGAAAAACAGGGGGACTATACCTAAAATCATTAAAAGAACAATGAGAATAAGGTCCGCTTTAGTGACGATTTTATTTGATTTTCCGGCATCCGATCGATTGTGGGACATATTGACACTCCTTATTTTATATGTTAAAAAGGAACCGATGATATAAATCGGTTCCTTTTATTATAGCACATTTTTATATTTATTTTCACTATACAGCTTTTTTAGGTCTCGGCAGTTGCATGATAGCACCTGTAGGGCACTCTTTTACACACATCGTACAGTTTTTGCATGTCTCTGCATTTATATATGCTAAATTATTTTCAACTTTGATTGAGTCGAATCTACAAACTTTAACACATTTCATACAACCGATGCAGGCTACTTCGCACGATTTCTTTGCGGCTCCGCCTTTGTCCATATTGCTGCAACCCACATATATTAAATTTTTACCCGGAACAACCTGTATTATATTGTTAGGACATGCTTTCACACAAAGTCCGCATCCTACACAGTTATCTCTGTCTACGACAGCGACTCCGTTTATAACATGAATAGCATCATAAGGGCATGCTGTCACACAGTCACCGAAGCCAAGACAGCCATATCGACAGCTACCGCTTCCGCCAAAGAAGTTTTTAACAGCCTTACATGTTTGCACACCTTGATATTCCATGATGGTGGAGGTGTGGTCGCAAGAACCTTTGCAAAGAACTTCTGCATATTTAGGATCGGAAGATCCGGCATCAACGCCCAAAATTTGAGCCACTTGAGCTGCAACGGAGGCACCGCCCGGAGGACATAAATTAGGTGCAACGTCAGGATCTGCTCCAAGTGCGGCAGCATAGTCGTCACAGCCTGCAAAGCCGCAAGCTCCGCAGTTTGCACCCGGTAAAGCTTCTCTTATGAGAGCTACACGTTCATCGACTTTGACTGCCATCAATTTTGCAAATATTGTAAGGATTATGCCTGCTATCAGTCCGATAACGGCGACAACGGCAACCGGTATTGCATAAGTCATCTAATTACCTCCTTATTTAAACAAACCGTCAACTACCCCTGCAAATCCCATGAAAGAAAGAGAGAGGATAGATGCTGAAACTAAAACTGACGGGATTCCCTGAAAAGATTTAGGGAAATCATTAAACTGTATCTTTTGCCTGATTCCGGCAAACAAAGCCATCGCTACAAGGAAGCCCAGTCCTGCACCCAGACCGTTTACTATAGCCTGAATGTATGAATATTCTTTATCAATATTCATTATAGCAACACCCAAAACTGCACAGTTGGTAGTAATAAGGGGTAGATACACACCGAGCGATTTGTGTAATGCCGGTGAATGTTTTTTCAATATCATCTCAACCAGCTGAACCAAAGAGGCTATAACCAGTATAAATACAACAGTTTGCAAGTATTCTATTCCGTTAGGAAGTAATATATAGTGCATTACGGGCCAAGTAACTATGGTCGCCAGAACCATTACAAAAGTAACAGCGGCACTCATTCCTACAGCGGAGTCCAATTTTTTGGATACACCCAAGAAAGGACAAATTCCCAAGAACTGAGATAAGACGAAGTTGTTTACGAACACAACGCCAAGTAATATCATTGCTATTTCTTTCATTATGCCTGACCTCCTTCTTTTGATTCGGTTTCCGTCTGAGGTTCCAACTCAGCCTCCGAAGCTGTATCCGGAGTAGGTTCCGGTTTTGTTTCTGCTTTAGGCTCAACACTTTCAGCCTCGCTGCCGCAACCGCATCCACAGCCTCCGGCACATCCTTCACAGCCGAACTCTTTCTTCTTGATGGCTCTGCCGTTGGAGAAGAAATTAATTGCGGCTACCAACAGGCCGTATACGAAAAATCCTCCCGGAGCCAACATGAATACAGTCATAGGCGGTACAGATTCAGGGATTATACCGAAGCCTAAAATAGTACCTGATCCGAAAAACTCTCTGATTGCTCCCATCATGAATAAAGCGAAAGTGAATCCGAGTCCCATGCCTATACCGTCAAGTATAGAATCGAATACGTTATTTTTGCTTGCGAACATTTCCGCTCTTCCAAGAATGATACAGTTTACTACGATTAGCGGGATGAAAAGTCCCAAAGATTTATCAAGTGCAGGCAAATAAGCTTTTAGAAGCATCTGCACTATTGTTACAAATCCGGCGATAACTACAATGTAGCAAGGAATACGTACCTTGTCCGGAATAACTTTTTTCAACAGTGAAATAACGATATTTGAGCATATAAGTACGGCAGTCGTGGAAACTCCCATTCCCAGACCGTTAAACGCCGATGTGGTAGTAGCAAGGAAAGGACATGTACCAAGCAACAACACAAGTACAGGATTTTCCTTGATAAGACCTCTTGTTATGATAGTAAGTTTATTCATTATTTAATACCTCCTATCTTTTTGAACTGCTCAAGGGCATGTCTTACAGACTGATAAACACCGTTTGACGATATTGTTGCACCGGTTACGGCTGATATTTCACCATCATCTTTGACGTTATCTGAGTCCGCCTTGTCGCAGCCCTGATATTGTTTCAGGTACTCAGGCGTCATTGCCAAGGTACCAAGACCCGGAGTATCCTTGTGATCCGTTACCTGAACACCTGTTATTTTGCCTTCTTTATCTATTCCGACCATTACTGTGATAAGACCGCCGAAACTGGGTGCCTGCGCAGTAACAGCCATGCCTGACTTATTTTTTGCGGTGTAGCAGTCGACTACTCCCGGAACCAATTTTCCGTTATATTTTTCAAACTCGGCTTTGCCGTTTTCCTTTGCACTAGGCAGAACGGCAGACCTTGCTATATCGGCATTTTTTTTCTGGATAGCCTTAATAGTAGGTGTAGTAGCTGTGTTTGTAGCCGCAAGAGCAAGAGTAACTACAAGACAGATTAAAAAAAGGACAAGAGCAGGTGCTATATATTCCTTGAATTGATTATTTCTTTCCATTTTTCTTAGCACCTCCATATAATTTTTTCTGACATGCGATATCTATCAAAGGAGTACACATATTCATTATAACAATTGCAAAAGATACTCCCTCAGGGTATGAACCGTACATTCTTATTAACATAGTCAAGAAGCCGCAACCTATACCGAAAATCAATTTTCCCGATTTTGAAATAGGAGTAGTGGCATAGTCTGTAGCCATGAAGAAAGCTCCGAGCATAACACCTCCGGCACATACATGGAATATAGGATCCTCACCTATGACCAAGGCGAATATGGCAACAACAGCTATGAACGCCACAGGAGTGATAGGACTTATAATCTTTTTCCAGATTAGGAACAGTCCGCCGATCAACAATGCAAGAGCACTGATTTCTCCCATGGAACCGCCGATGTTTCCAAGAAACATATCCATGTTTGAAGGAAGATTTTCATAGTCACCATGCTGAATCAATCCGAGCGGAGTGGCAGCTGTCTTGGCATCGGATGCCATAAGTATTCTGTCACCCGGCACAGGCCATCTTGTCATATCCGTAGCAAATGAAATGAAAAGAACTATACGTGCTACCAATGCAGGGTTGGCAAAATTTTGCCCTATGCCTCCAAATAGACATTTCACTACGACTATAGCGATAAAGCAGCCCACTATAGCCATCCAATACGGGAAGCTTGAAGGCACGTTAAATGCTATTAAAACACCCGTCACAACAGCACTGCGGTCACCGATAGTTTGAGGTTTTTTAAGAATAAGGTTCATCAAAAACTCAAACACGACAGATGCAACGGCACAAACCGCAGTAAGTATTATCGCCCTGGGGCCGAAAACTATACCCGATACCACGAGGGCAGGGAAAAGACCTATCAAAACATAAGTCATAATCTTTGAGGTGGTGATGTCATCAACCAAATGAGGAGATGATGAAACAACCAAGTTGTCATGTGTTTTTATACTCATTTACTTTCCGCCTCCTTTAAAATTGCTTTTCCGAGTTTATTATTGAATCCGAGAGGACGTTTAGCCGGACATACATAAGCACAGCTGCCGCACTCCATGCAGGACATAACTTTTAGAGCCTTCAATCTGTCGGCATCACGCTGAGACACAGCATCGCTGAGGGCGGTAGGCATCAAATCGAAAGGGCAGGCGAAATGACATCTGCCGCAATTGATGCAAGCTGTCTCAAGCGGAATATCTGCTTTTATTTTGCTGAATGCCAAAATGGCATTGTTATTTTTTACAAGAGGTAGACCGTCACTGAAAATAGCACGTCCCATCATAGGTCCGCCCATCAATATTTTTCGAGGCTCGGATTTATACCCGCCGCAGAACTCTATAATGTCGGATATTTTTGTGCCTATAGGAGCGATGAGATTCTTAGGAGAATTTACGGCATCGCCGTCTACGGTGATACGCTTGTTTATAAGCGGCATACCTGTTCTGAAATGCTGGCCTACGAAGGCAATTGATGTTATGTTTGAAAGTATTATTCCGAGTTCGGCAGGTAATACTCCGGCGTCCATAGTCTTTCCGGTAATTTCGTAAACCATTACTCGCTCAGCACCCTGAGGATAACGTGACCTTAGGGTCACAACTTTGATTTCAGGATGTCCGCTCTCGGCGATAGCAGCATTAAGTGCTTCTATTGCATCAGGCTTGTTGCTTTCGACACC
>JBGZBP010000069.1:0-19996 GCA_041844735.1 Bacillota bacterium | reverse complement strand
TTTATGAAGAGAACACAGAGAATAATAACAATAACCAAATTACTTTCGGATAATCCCAATAAAATATTTCCTTTGACTTATTTTTCAACATTATTGGGAAGCGCAAAGTCAAGCATCAGCGAAGATTTGAAAATCATTTCTTCATCATTTTCAGAATCAAACTTAGGATTTATCAAAACTTCATATGGTTCGGGAGGCGGTGTGAAATATATACCCCACATAGATAAAAAAGAGGCTTTGGATAAGCTTCAAAAAACTTGCGAACTTTTGAAAGATAACTCCAGAATATTGGGAAACGGGTTCGTCTATACGTCCGACATAATGTTTGACCCGAGGATTATCGATTCATCTGCCCACATATTCGCTTCTCTATTTAACGAACATGACGCAGACCTGGTAGTCACTCTGGAAACTAAGGGTATACCTGTAGCATTACTGACTGCACGACTCCTGTCTTTACCTCTGGTTGTAATACGTAGAGAAAGTAAAATTTCAGAAGGCTCTACTCTGAGTATAAATTATTTTTCCGGCACCAATCAACAGGCACAGAAAATGTCTCTTTCAAAAAGAGCTGTAACTGCCGGAACAAAGGCTATCGTAATAGATGATTTTATGCGTGCCGGCGGCAGCATACGCGGTATTCATGAAATTCTTGAAGAGTTCAATGTTAAAGTTGTAGCTACCGGTGTTGTTATTGCATCTACATCGCCGGAAAAAAAGAAGGTTAATGATTTTATACCTTTAACATATCTTAAAAATGTCGATGCAGATAATAAAATCACAGAGATTGAACCGAACCTTAAATGTCTGGAATCCCTGTGATTTTCAATAGACTGAATCACCGATTTTCAGTTTATATTTATATGATCAATTTGTTTTGGGAGTTCAGGATGACAGCCAGCAATGTGCATAGCCCCAGCAACGCAATCAACCCTATAAAAAGTTTTACATATATTACAAATATATTTTTTTCCTTATTATCGGATTTAGTGCTCAGAATTCTCGCTGAAAAAACTATATAAGCTGATACCGTTAATATGGCGGATGTTGCTATTCCGCTATGATAAAACCATAACAATCCTGAAATTATTAGAATCCATTCTATACAAAATTCAAATTTAACATTAAATTTTTTGAACATATCCTTTACCCTTTCCTGAAAATGTCGATGCAGATAACAAAATCACAGAGATTGAACCGAACCTTAAATGTCTGGAATCCCTGTGATTTTAAAGAAATCAAATTATTAATCTATTAATTATTTTGCGTAGTCCACAGCTCTTGTTTCTCTAAGAACGCTGACCTTTATCTGACCCGGGTATTCCAGTTCACTTTCAATCTTTTTGCTGATATCCCTTGCCAACAGAGCAATACCGTCATCATTTATTTCATCAGGCTTCGCAATAATTCTTATTTCTCTACCTGCCTGTATCGCAAATGAACGCTCTACTCCCTCTGTAGTATTGGCAATTTCTTCAAGAGTCTGCAATCTCTTTATGTATGTTTCAAGGGTTTCTCTCCTTGCTCCCGGTCTTGCCGCCGAAAGTGCATCTGCCGCTGCAATAAGTATCGCCTCTATGCTCTTCGCCTCGTAGTCTCCGTGGTGTGCCGCCATTCCGTCAATTACAGCCTGAGACTCCTTATACTTTCTCAGAACATCTATGCCTATATCAACATGAGTTCCCTCAACTTCATGATCTATAGCCTTACCTATATCATGCAAAAGACCTGCTCTCTTTGCCAGTCTGCTGTCAAGTTCCAATTCACTCGCCATCAAACCTGCAAGGTGTGCAACTTCAATAGAGTGTTTTAGAACATTTTGTCCATAACTTGTTCTGTATTTCAATCTTCCGAGAAGTTTTATAAGTTCAGGGTGGAGATTGTGTATTCCGACCTCAAATGCAGCCTGCTCTCCCTCTTCTTTGATGATGTTGTTCACTTCTTTCTGCGATTTTTCAACCATCTCTTCTATTCTTGCCGGATGTATTCTTCCATCAACAATTAATTTCTCAAGCGACAGTCTTGCCACTTCCCTTCTGACAGGGTCAAATCCTGACAGGATTACTGCTTCAGGAGTATCATCAATAATCAAATCGATTCCTGTGAGAGTTTCTATTGCTCTTATATTTCTTCCCTCTCTTCCGATGATTCTTCCCTTCATCTCATCATTCGGAAGCGGTACCACCGAAACTGTACTTTCTGCAACATGATCTGCTGCACATCTCTGTATAGCTCCGACAATAATCTCTTTTGCTCTCTTGTCTGCCTCCTCTTTTGCTCTGATTTCTATCTCTTTAATCATAATAGAGGCATCATTTCTCACTTCTTTCTCAACATTCGCCAACAACATTTTCTTCGCTTCATCGGCAGTGTACCCTGACACCCTCTCCAACTCGGCAATTTGTTTTTCCAAGAATGTATCCAATTCTCTGTTTTTTTCAATTAGCTGTTGTTCTTTTTTTGTTATGCTTTCTTCTTTTTTCTCAAGATTTTCCGTTTTTCTGTCGATTGCTTCTTCTTTCTGAATCAATCTTTTCTCAGACCTTTGTATTTCAGCTCTTCTTTCACGGACTTCTCTTTCCGCTTCATTTCTCATTCTATGAGCTTCTTCTTTAGCTTCTATGGTAATCTCTTTCTTTATAGTTTCAGATTTATTTTCTGCATCGAGAATCAGATTTTTTGCCCTCTGCTCTGCGTTCCCGATAGCTTTCTCACCGACATTTTTTCTAAGAATATATCCAGTCAACACGCCTATGCCAAGCACAGCCGCAACAATTACCACCTGTATCAAAACCGTCTTGTCCAATAGATTCAGCACCTCCTTACCTTTAATTTTTTTCATTTTTCTAATTTCATATACAATTCTCTATGCTATAAAACCAATACAATACAATTAAATATTGATAATTACGCACTACTTATATTATAATTATTTTATCTATTTTAGTCAAGGTTGTTTATGGCGTTAAAGCTCTCGTATATTAAGGGATATAGCAAATATCTCCTTGAAGTAGTTGGAGGAAACATGAAAAATTTTACCGGCATACTTAGAAGCATAGATAAGACATTTCTGATACTTGTTTTTTTATTTGCAGTGACAAGTGTACTGATGATAGCAAGCACGGCATATAAGGGCGTTTTTCTATTCAATCGTGATGTCAAAGTTCAAATTCTCGCCTATTTTTTAGGGACTGTTGCTTTCATAGGCGTTTTGTTGATAGATTATAAGTTCTTTGAGAATATGGGGAAATTCCTGTATGCTTTTTCAATAATATTGCTCCTGCTTGTGTATGTTCCAAAACTCGGTTCTACACAAATGGGTGCACAATCATGGATCAAGATCGGTCCTCTTAACTTTCAGCCTTCTGAAATTGTTAAGATATCTTTTGTGCTTTTATATTCTTCTTACATTAAGAACCACAAGGATGAGCTTCAGTCATTCATAGGATTCTTCAAAGCATTGCTCTTTGCCATGCCTATTGTCCTTTTGATTATGAAAAATGATTTGGGAAGTTCTCTTGTTCTTTGTGCCATGATAATCATAATGCTCTGGTATGCAGGTTTGAATGCAAAGGTGTTGGGAATATGTACAGCTTGCGGCTGTGCTCTGCTACCCGTCATATATCACCTTATGGCACCTCATCAAAAGCTGAGAATAGATGCATTTTTAAACCCGAATGACCTAAGTCTTAAATCAAATTGGCAGGTATTCAACTCAAAGGTTGCAATCGGATCAGGCGGTTTTCTAGGCAAAGGCCCTTTCCATGGTACCCAAAAAGAATTGGATTTTGTGCCTGTCCAAAAATCGGACTTTATATTCTCTGTAATTGCAGAAGAACTGGGTTTTTTAGGCGGTTTGTTTCTAATACTTCTGTTTTTCATATTCCTGTACAAACTGTTTAAAATGGCTGTAGATGCTCATGATATGTACGGCTCGCTAATAATTATGGGTATATTTGCAATGTTCTTGTTCCAAATTTTTGAGAATATTGCCATGACAATGGGTATAATGCCTGTAACGGGTATAACACTGCCTTTCATCAGTTATGGGGGTAGCGGTATCATATCCAACATGCTTGCACTGGGTCTCGCACTGGGTGTAAGCGTACGCAGCCGACAGATATCTTTTAAATAAACATTACTATAAAGGGAGGAACACTATGTTTGACTACCATTCCCACACTTCATTTTCCTGTGATTCTGTAACATCACCCGATGACATGATAAAACATGCTATATCTTTGGGAATAAAAGAATATGCTATAACGGATCACTATGATCCCGACTATAATGACGATATGCCGTTTGACTTGGATTTTCCTGCATATCACAGAATGCTGCTCGAAAAGGAAGATCAATACAAAAAAGAAATCAGAATAGTTAAAGGTATAGAGATAGGAATACAGGGCGGCGAAACGGAGGATAAGTGCAACATCGCTGCAAATGCATTTGAATATGACTTCATCCTCGGCTCTTTTCACTCATGTTTGAATATGCCGGTTGACAAAAAAGAGTTTTATGAAAACCATACCGGATTGGAAATATACAGGATTTTCTATGAGAATATGTATAATTGTCTTAAAACGTACAAGAATTATGATATTATCGGTCATTTTTCCATCATCGACCGATATGCTGATGCTATCCCCGACTTCAAGGAATATGCTGAAACAGTATCAGAAATATTAAAGTTGATTATAGCTGATGATAAGGGTCTTGAGCTTAACACTTCTTCTTTCAGATATAACATGATGCCTACAACTCTACCAAGGAAAGAAATATTGCAAATGTTCTTTGACTATGGTGGGAGAAATATCACAATGGGTTCGGATGCACACGCTACCAAACACATAAGATATGGCTTTGACGAAATGAAAGATTATCTTAGAAGCTTCGGTTTCAGCAAGCTGGCGACATTTAAAAATCGTGAGCTTTCACTGGTTGATTTATAAAAATCCGCATCCCGATTTTAGCCACTTTTCAGAGATAAAATGCCCTGTATAATCAGGTATACTCCGCCTATGCAAAAGTACTATAAATGTTAATCCTACAATTCAGTGTTGTTGCCGAATTATGCATATAAAATTAAATTTGATTTGATTTCATTCCTTTCAGTAAATTACTGAAAAGCACTGCTCCTGTTACAACCCCTATTCCACCGGGAACCGGTGTTATCCCGCTTACATTTTCAGAAATGTTTCTTGAAACATCACCTATCATGCCTTCTTCATCAAAATTTATTCCAACATCCAAAACTATTGCATCTTTACCGAAATATGATGAATCAAAAAAGCCTGCTTTACCTATTCCCGTCACCACTATATCGGCATTTTTCGTTACTTCCCTTAAATTTTTCGTTTTGGAATGGCACGTAGTAACTGTTGCATTTTCATTTAAAAACATCATTGCCAGAGGTTTTCCAAGTACCATGCTCCTATTTACAATAACTACATTTTTTCCTGTTATTTCATATCCGTAATGCTTTAATATTTCGATACATGCACAAGGGGTCGCCGGTAGTATTCCTCTAAAATCACCAAAATATGATTTTGCAAGATTAAAACTTCCCATACAGTCAACATCTTTTTCAGGTTTGATATTTTGTTGTGCAAAGTCTTCCCATTCCTTTATTTTTAGCGGTCTGAATAAAATTATTCCGTGAACACTTTCATCGTCATTCAAAGCCGAGAAAACTTTTTTGAATTTTTCAAACCCCTCATCCTCTTCGACTGTATTTACAATCACTTCAATTCCCAGCTCTTCAGCATTCTTCTTGAGCCTGTTCTCATATGCCACGTCGTCTTTTCTATTTCCGACACGCATTATTGCCAGCTTAGGAAAAACATTTATCTGTTTTAACTCATTTACCTCACAGCAAATTTGCATTTTTATTTTATCTGCTGCCTCTTTCCCTCTGATTTCCATCCTACTTAGACACCATCCTATTTACAATATCTGAAATTATTTCTTCTCCTGTTCTCACAGCTTCTTTCAACCATTTCTCCGCATTCTCTTCAAAAATATTTTTTGTCTTTTCATTTTTCATCAAAGATGTGTTAACAAGAACGTTTATGTAAGCTCCACGTGCTGCCGCAACTAAAAAACCCACTCCTGTGGCAACATCACTTATCGCAATTTTCGTGCCTATTTCCCCCATACGTCTCATTACCTGCAAAGCTTTATTGACAGTCTCGCCTATTTTGAACGGAGACATAGCAGCATCATATAAACATGATTCCATAACAGCTTCTTTTTTGGCTTTCTCTTCCTCAGTTTCGGCAGGCATACCATAGGCCGCTTGCAATGGCTCAAATGCTCTTGCATCTGCATTCACCATTTCTTCAAACCTGTTTCTGAATGCTCCCAATTTATCCAACAGTCCTTTTATTTCTTCCTCGACCTCAGCGTATTTTTGCCTTCCTAATGTCAGGTTGCCTACCATTTCTCCAAGAGCTACGCCCTCAGCTGCAACCAAAGCACTTGCTCCGCCGCCTCCCGGAACAGGCTTTGCCGATGCTAAAGCATTTAAAAAAACATTACACCTCTGATATAACATACCTCCACCTCCTATATAAAGCATTAATTACAAGATTTTTAAAAAAGTCCCGTTATGTTTCCATTATCATCTATATCTATATTGACCGCTGCAGGCTTCTTTGGAAGACCCGGCATGGTCATTATGTCTCCTGTCAAAGCTACGATAAATCCAGCTCCAACCGACGGTTTTATACTCTTCACGGTAATGCTGAATCCAACAGGAGCTCCCAGTAGTTTTGGATTATCCGAGAATGAATACTGAGTTTTAGCTATGCATACGGGCAAATTCCCATATCCCAATCTCTCCAGTCTATCTATTTCAGACAAACTTTTATCCGTGAAATTTACATTTTCAGCCCTGTAAATCCTTCTTGCTACAGCCTCTATTTTTTCCTTTATTCCCATATTTAAATCATATGTGAATTTGAGATTTTCCTTCTTCAAAACAGTTTTATCTATTACGGCTTTTGCAAGATCTTTTCCGCCTGCACCGCCCTTTGCAAATACTTCCGCAACGACGGCTTCAACAGAAATATCCTCACACATCTTTTTAATCAAAGCCAACTCGGCATCCGTATCTGTAGGAAACCTGTTTACTGCTACAACAAGATTTCTTCCAAAAACGTCTCTTATATTATCAATATGTCTCTTCAGGTTTACAAACCCTTTCTCCAGTGCCGAAATATCCTCTTTTGTGAGTTCTTCCTTGGACAATCCTCCATTCAGCTTTAAAGATCTGACCGTCGCAACCACTACTACACAGTCCGGAGCAAATCCTCCCATTCTGCATTTAATATCCATGAATTTTTCAGCCCCCAAGTCGGCACCGAAACCGGCTTCCGTAACTACGTAATCACCCAACTTTAATGCCATCCTTGTAGCCATGATGCTGTTACATCCATGAGCAATATTCGCAAACGGTCCGCCATGGATAAACGCCGGAGTCTTTACCAGTGTTTGCACCATATTAGGCTTCAAAGCATCTTTAAGCAGTACCGTTGCCGCACCTACAGCTCCTATATCTCCTGCAGTAACAGGATTGTCCTCATTATCATATGCAACGATCATTTTCGACAGTTTACTTTTTAATTCCGAAATGCTGTCCGACAAACATAATACTGCCATAATCTCGGATGCTACCGAAATATCAAATCCGTCCTCCCTTGGAACTCCGTTCACCTTTCCTCCAAGACCATCAATAACATTTCTCAATTGCCTGTCGTTCATGTCTATACATCTTTTCCAAACTATTTTTCTGATATCTACGTTAAGCTCGTTTCCTTGCTGGATGTGATTGTCCAGCATTGCTGCAATCAGGTTGTTTGCAGCTGTAACTGCATGCAAATCCCCCGTAAAATGCAAGTTTATATCTTCCATCGGAAGAACCTGTGCGTAACCTCCGCCGCACGCACCACCCTTTACTCCAAAAACCGGACCTAAAGACGGTTCTCTTAGAGCCAACACTGTCTTTTCGCCAAGCAACGTCAAAGCATCCGCCAATCCTACACTTACTGTTGTCTTTCCCTCTCCTGCAGGCGTAGGGTTAATGGCTGTCACCAATATCAGCTTACCGTCCTTTTTTCCTTCCATTTCTGTCAAAAGCTTAATGTCTATTTTCGCCTTATATTTACCATACTGCTCTAAATATTTGTCATCTATATCCAGGTATTCGGCTATCTCCGTAATATTGGCAAGCTTTGCCTCTTGTGCGATTTGAATATCCGTTTTCATAGGTTTGTCCTCCCGATTGATTTTAAAATAAAAAATCCCGAACGTGTCGTCAGACCCAGTAATTCATGCCCTATCTATGATAGGTGGGTATCCTGCTTAAAACCTCTGTTGTCCGTTCAAAAGACGGCTTAACATAATTTTTAAAACTCCGGATTCCCTTGAATGTAATGTAGGTTGAATTAAAAAGCCTTAACAAACACTCCAGGACACATTGTATGTTTTATTCGGTTAAATCTATGCTGCTGTTAGTATAAACTTTCTGAACATCATCATTATCTTCCATAAGTTCGAGCATCTTTCTGAGATTCTTTATATCGGATTCATCAGTCGGTGTAGCCTCAACTGACGGTATATACTCAATGTCACCCTCCGCAACCTCATATCCTGCCTCTACGATGGCGGTTTTAACAGTGTCGAAATCTTCCGGGGAAGTCTGGATTTCAAAGCAATCATCATATACTTTCATATCATCCATCCCTGCTTCCAATGCAGCTTCCATAAGGCTCTCTTCATCAATTGAATCTGTCTTTTCAATTATGATTACACCCTTTCTGTCAAACATATATGATACACATCCGGGTGTTCCCAGATTTCCGTTATATTTATCAAAAGCATGTTTAACGGCTGCCGTAGTCCTGTTCTTGTTATCTGTAAGTACATCCACTATCACTGCCACTCCGCCGGCACCGTACCCTTCAAATCTTCCGGGTTCGTACGTTTCTCCTGCCAGTTCTCCGGTACCCTTTTTTATAGCTCTGTTAATATTATCATTGGGCATGTTTATACCCTTTGCTTTATCAATAGCATTCTTTAACTCTGCATTATATTCCGGATCTCCTCCGCCACTTTTTGCAGCAACCGTAATTGCTCTTGCATACTTTGTAAATATAGCGGCCCTCTTAGAATCCTGTGCAGCTTTCCTTCCTGCTATAGTACCATGTCTTCCCATTTTCTCCTCCAAAATATAATCTATTGTTGCATATATTATAGCATATTTCTTGGTATTTTTATACAATTATTTGTCTAATAACCGCTCAACCCCTTGCTTTTCTTGTGGGCAATGGACATCATCAACTTTATCCTGTTCAGCTGATTAACATCACTTGCTCCGGGGTCATAATCTATTGCACAAATATTTGCATCCGGGTTATACTTTCTCAACGGTTTCATCATACCTTTCCCCGTAACATGGTTAGGCAAACATGCAAATGGCTGTAGACAAGCTATATTGCATATGCCGCTGTCGAGCAATTCCATCATTTCCGCTGTAAGAAGCCAGCCTTCACCACATTGATTCCCTATAGAGATAACATTCTGTGCTTTTTTTGCCAAATCTTCAATTCTTAACGGCTCGGTAAATCTCTTGCTTTCAGATAAAACTTTCCTGGCATGCTTCCTGTAGTGTTCCACCACGTTTATCGCCAGCTTATTAACCAGATATTGCTTTACTGTTCCTGAAAGATTTTCATAGTTATATGTCTTTGAGTACATTCCATAGAGAAAGAAGTCTATCAAATCCAATACTACGGCTTCTCCGCCTTCTTCTTCTATTATACCTACGATATCGTTATTTGCAGTAGGATGGTACTTTACCAATATTTCACCAACTATACCGACTCTCGGTTTATTCTCATCTGTAAGCAGCATATTGTCAAAATCATCAACTATATTCTTTATGTTTTTCTTAAATGTTGCAGTGTGGGCATCTTCGATATTTTTCTTGGCAATCGCCATCCATTTTTCATACAATCTGTCAGCCTCTCCGACATTGATTTCATAAGGTCTTGTCCTGTACAAAACTCTCATAAAGAGATCCCCGTAAACCAGTGCTAAAAGTGCACGTTTTATCAGTGGAAGAGTAAACTTAAATCCCGGATTCGATTCAAGCCCCGCCATGTTTGCACTTACTACGGGAATGTGCTCCAATCCCATATCTTTAAACGCTTTTCTCAGCAAAGCGACATAATTGCTTGCTCTGCATCCTCCTCCTGTTTGGCTCATAAATACAGCTATCTTGTTCAGGTCATATTTCCCTGACTTTATAGCAGAAATAATCTGACCTAAAGATACAATTGTTGGATAGCATGCATCATTATTTATATATTTAAGCCCTTCCTCAACTGCATTCTTATCCACGGACGGTAACAATTCAACATTGTACCCGCTATGATTCAAAGCTGCCTCAATCATTTCAAAATGCATCGGAGACATCTGAGGTATCAATATTGTATAATCTTTTTTCATATCTTTAGTGAAAATTATTCTCTCATACGAGGTATCCGCTTTAGCAGGCACCGTACCGTTTCGTTCTCTTTCATCCATTGCCGCCTTAAGAGATCTCACTCTTATTTTAGCTGCTCCAAGGTTTGAACCCTCATCTATTTTTAAAACTGTGTACAGTTTGTTCCTTTCACGAAGTAATTCTTCCACCTGATCCGTAGTAACAGCATCCAGCCCGCATCCAAATGAATTAAGCTGCACCATTTCAATATTTTTGCTTGTTCCTAAATACCTTGCTGCCCTATACAACCTCGAGTGATATGTCCACTGATCCAGTACCCTTATCTTGGAATTGGAGTCATCCAAATGTGCCACCGAATCTTCGGTCAAAACTGCAAATCCGAATGAATTAATCATCTGGTCTATTCCATGGTTAATTTCCGGATCCAAGTGATAAGGTCTTCCTGCAAGAACGATTCCCTTGATATCGTTTTCTTCAATATACTTTAACGTTTCTTCACCTTTTTTTCTTATGTCTTCTTTGAATTTCCCGTCTTCATCTCTGGCAGCCTTTACAGCCGTTCTTACCTGCTTAATTGATATTCCCATATCTTTGAACTCGCTATACAGCACTCTTGCAAGTTTTTTGTCATCATCGTACGGTAAGAAAGGATGTATAAATTCAATATTATATTTTTCAAACACCTCGTCCATATTCGCCCCTATAACTTCCGGATATGTTGCTACAATAGGACAATTATAGTGGTTATTTGCATTCTTATACTCTTTTACCTCATAATTAATTCCCGGATAAAAAATTCTTTTTATACCGCTTGCTGCAAGCCATTTAATATGGCCATGCACCAATTTTGCAGGATAACATGCCGTATCACTTGATATAGTTTCCATTCCCGCCTCATAAATACTCTTTGAAGAACGTGGCGACAATACAACCCTGAATCCGAGTGTGGTGAAAAACTTATGCCAAAACGGATAATTCTCATACATGTTAAGTACTCTAGGAATCCCTATATCACCCAGTCTAGCCTCGGACTGTTCAAGTGATTTATAGTCAAAAAGTCTTGAATACTTATATGCATAAAGGTTAGGCATCTCGGATTTGGATAGCTCTTTTCCTGCTCCCCTTTCACATCTGTTTCCTGTAACGAATCTTTCTCCGTCTTTAAATGTATTTACGATTATAACGCAGTTATTTTCACATTTTTTACATCTTGTTTGTAAACTGTCAACAGTAAAAGAATCCAGATCTTCATTTTTCAAAATCGATGATTTCATGCCGTTTTCATATTGACTCATTGCCACGATTGCAGCTCCATATGCTCCCATCAGCCCTGCCACATCAGGTCTGACTGCATTTTTTCCAAGCACCAGTTCCACACTTCTCAAAACTGCCTCGTTTAAAAAGGTGCCGCCCTGCACTACTATTTTCTCACCCGTTTCCTCGGTGTTTCTAAGTTTTATCACCTTGTACAGTGCATTTTTTATCACAGAATACGAAAGCCCTGCAGAAATGTCCGCTACAGATGCTCCCTCCTTTTGCGACTGCTTGACCTTAGAGTTCATGAACACGGTGCATCTTGTACCCAAATCTACAGGCGACTTCGATTTCAAGGCCTCATCTGCAAAATCTGAAACACTCATATTTACCGATTTCGCATACGTCTCTATAAACGAACCGCATCCTGACGAACACGCCTCATTCAACATGATATTATATATTGCACCGTCCTTAATCTTCATGCATTTCATATCCTGACCGCCTATGTCGAGAATAAATTCAACTCCGGGCAGGAATTGTTCCGCTGCACGGTAATGTGCCATGGTTTCTATTTCCCCGGAATCCGCCTTAAACGCTGCTTTTATAAGACCTTCTCCATATCCTGTGACTGTCGTTCTTCCTATAGATAGCCCCTCCGGCATCAGGGTGTATAATTCTTGCAACATGACTTTTACAGACTTTATAGGATCTCCGTCATTATTTTTATAAAATGAGTAAAGCAACCTTTTATTCTCATCTATCAATGCAGCCTTTGTAGTTGTCGATCCTGCATCTATACCTAAAAATGCCGTTCCCTTTGCTGTCTTTATGTCTGCTCTTTCAACTTTTTCTCTGCCATGACGCTCCCTAAACTCCATGTATTCTGCTTCCGTTTCAAACAGTGCGGGCAGATTTTTTGCATCATCCGAATTTTCTCTTGATGTACAGTTAATGTTACCTATTAGCTTGCTGATCGAAATTTTTCTCTTGTGCTCCGCCAGAAAAGCAGCTCCTATAGCCACGAAAAACTCCCCGTTTTCTGTAGATACCACATGATGCTCCTCCAAACCCAGGGTTTCTATAAATCGTTTTTTTAACTCCGATAAAAAAGAAAGCGGCCCTCCTAAAAATGCCACGTTCCCCTTTATCACACGTCCGCACGCAAGTCCCGATATAGTTTGATTCACAACCGCCTGAAAAATGGATGCAGCCAAATCTTCTCCGGATGCTCCCTCATTAATAAGAGGCTGTATATCCGTTTTAGCAAACACACCGCATCTTGCAGCTATAGGGTATATAGTTTTGTACTTCACAGCAAGTTCGTTTAAGCCCGAAGCATCAGTATTTAACAGCACTGCCATCTGATCAATAAATGCTCCCGTACCTCCAGCACATGTTCCGTTCATTCTCTGTTCAATAGTATTGCCGTAAAAGGTTATTTTCGCATCTTCTCCTCCCAGCTCTATAGCCACATCAGTGTCAGGAATCAGCTTAGCAACCGCTTCACTCGCCGCAACAACTTCCTGTTCAAAATCCACTTCAACAGCTTTTGACAGCGACAATCCTCCCGAACCCGTAATGCACACCGCTATAGGCTCGCTTGAGTCGATTTTTTCCGCCAAATTTGAAAGTAATTCTTTTACTTTTGAAAACACATTGGACATATGTCTTTCATATTTTTTATACACAATCTTGCCTACCTTATCCAGTAGAACAAGTTTTACTGTCGTTGATCCTATATCAATACCTAATTTCATAAAATCCCCCGAAATTTTCATTGTAAATCTTTAACGCATTCTTAATGCTGAAACTTACGAAAAAGCATATTTTTCTTTCATTTTTTCTTTAAAACCGCACGATACATATCGTGGTTATCAATGTGTAATGTAGCGTAAAAGCACTACAAGTAGTGTTTTTTCACTTTTCAATTCTGTTTGAGATATTATACCACAAATCGACTCCCTACGCTACAATAAAAAGAGTACCCATATTAATATGTAAGGTACTCTTAAATAATATTTAATATCATATCTTTTAATACTCAATACTTCAAATAATACTGCGTCCACATAGTAGCTTCTTGTAACGCCGGGTGAGGAATCATTGTTTCATTTACTGTCTTAACATTTTGCGGATCTAAATATCTGGTAAGTCTTTGTTCTCTCAATTTTTTAGAAATATCAAATTCTATATCAGGGTTCACAGGTTTTATTACATTTTCTCCTGCACTCATAAGGTTTATAAAAGGCTGTATCAATACTGATGCCTCCGGCCCTATAATGTGTGCTCCCAAAATTTTCCCGCTCCCTTTTTCAACAATCAGCTTTATAAACGGCTTTAAGTCCGAATGCCCGGTAAATCCCAAAGCATATCCCTTTGCAGTCTCATAAAAAAAATGTTTTCCGACTGCTATGTCATACCCTCTGCTGATTGCTTCTTCTTCTGTAAGCCCGACATGTGCTACTTGGGGATATGTGTAGGTTACCGCAGGAACCAAGTCATAATCCACCCATCTATAGTCCTGATCGTTATCAGCTAAAAATAAATTGTGCGAAACTACATCTGCCTCATGGTTTGCAACGTGTCTGAAATTCTTAATACCGTTCACATCTCCAACTGCCCATACATTCTCTTCCGATGTCTCTAAAAATTCATTTGTTATGATATTACCTCTCGCATCTGTTCTTATATCCGTGAGGTTAAGGTTAAGCACCTCCGTATTGGCTTTCACACCTGTGGCAACAAGTATTTCATCTCCGGAAATCTCAAATTCTTTTCCCGTCTCTTTGTCTTGCAGCCTCAATACTTTTTTATCGTTCTTATTTTCGACACTAACGGTATTTACTCCTGTGTATATCTCAACACCGAATTTTTCCAATGCATTTTTGAGCTCCGCTGAAATCTCGACATCCTCTTTCGGCAAAATCCTTACATTTCTTTGAACTATTTTCACCTTACTTCCCGCCGCACTGAATATATGAGCGAACTCACACGCTATAGGTCCTCCGCCCAATATGACAAGTTCATCAAAAGGCACAGCCGGAAACTCCTCTCCAAAAATATTCTCACTCGTTAAATATCCCGCTTCTGCAAGTCCGGACACTTCAGGTACATTGGTAGCAGCACCTGTAGCAATGAATATCTTATCCGCATGTATTTCATCAGATTCTCTTCCATCAGCAAATTTCACTTTCAAAGTTTTTTTCCCTACGAAATAAGCTTCACCCTCATAGACGTCCAGCGCTTTGTTACTCTTATATGCATTATATACCAGTTTATTTTCATCAATTTTTTTCCAAACTCTGTCTCTGAGCTTATCCCACTTTATGAATGCATCTCCGGACTCTATAGCGATTTCATCGCTCGTTTCAATACTTCTCATCAAATCAGCAGCCGTTACCATCACCTTTGTGGGAATGCATCCCCTATTAAGACAAGTTCCACCAAATTTGCCCTTTTCAATCTGTGCACATTTCAATCCTTTAGACAGTGCATAATCCAAAATTATATTTCCTGCACCTGTTCCTATTACCACGACATCATATTTTTTCATAATCCGTACCTCCCACTAATGCAACAAGTTTCAGTCCTATCTGTTTGAATAATATTTACCTCAATAGTTACTGATTTAAATTTTTGATTTTATCATTATAAATTTTTTTAAAGAATACTACCGATCCTATCAATGCAAAAATTTCTGCTGACGGAAATGCCCACCATACTCCTGTTACACCTATAATTTTTGAGTATATCCATGCCATAGGCAAAATCAATATCAATTGTCTTAATAGGGACACATATAGACTGTATTTTCCTTTTCCTATCGCCTGAAACAATGTGGATGTAGTGATACCGAATGCTGCGGGCACAAAGCACAATGATATTATTCTAAGCCCCGGTATGCCCATAGCCATCATATTTTCATTAGCATCAAACATGGATAATATTTCTCTCGGGAATATCATGAAAGCCAGCGTGCCCAGCCCCATTATGATGCTTGCAACAATGACAGCAAGTTTGTATGTTTTTAAAAATCTTTCTTTATTTTTTGCTCCGAAATTATAGCCGAGTATAGGCATCGTTCCCTGACTCAGTCCGAATACCGGCATAAAAATAAAAGATTGCACCCTGAAATATATTCCTAAAAATGCTACTGCAGTTTTGCTGAAAACGATTAAGATGCTGTTAAGCCCTAAAACCAGCACTGATGTTATAGCCTGCATCATCATAACAGGCACTCCGACCTCATATATTTCCCTTAAGGTTGCCGGTCTGAATCTAAATCTTTTCAAGCTGATTTTCACTTCGTGTCTGCATTTGAAAAACAGCAAAATTGCAACCAGCATGCCTACTGCCTGACCTGTAACTGTAGCAATTGCAGCCCCCTCCACTCCCAGTTTAGGTGCTCCAATCAGCCCGAATATCAGTATAGGATCAAGTGCAATATTTGTAATTGCTCCCGCCAAGCTGCTTATCATAGGTAAAAATGTGTTGCCTGTCGATTGCATTATCTTTTCTACCGATATTTCCAGAAAGCAGAAGATTGACAAATAGCATGTGATTCTCAGATATGACAAAGCGCTGTCCATCAAATATCCTTCGTCTGCAAAGAATCCAACAAATATTTTGCTGAAAAAAAAGCAAAATACAACCACAATCATCCAGTTTACTATACCTAAAGCAAAACTGTGAGCGGCAGCCATATTAGCTTCATCATGGTTTTTAGCCCCAAGCTTTCTGGCAATCAATGAACCGGCACCTATTGAGCTTCCGAGAGCCAATGCCAGTACCATCATCTGTGCCGGAAACACGATAGAAACGGCTGTTAAAGCCTCCTCACAAATACGGGAAACGAACATACTGTCTATTACATTATAAAGAGCCATTATCAGCATTGAAACCATAGCAGGCAAACTCATATTAAAAAGTAATTTCCCTACAGGTGCACTACCCATTTTATTTATTTCAATATTTTTTTCCATAAATTGTACCTCCCGATCAATACTGCATTATACTTTTACACAAATATAAAAAATATGAGCAAGCCTATAAGCCGGGTTCTGTATTTGACAATCATCTATCTAGGATTGCTGTCACCAACAACCTCATGCGACCTACCTCTCGGGAAGCGACGGGTCATCGCCTTTCAGGCATTATGCTTACGCAATTACCTCCCTACTTGGTCTTGCTCCGGGTGGGGTTTACACGGCCGGTATGTTACCATACCGCCGGTGAGCTCTTACCTCACCATTTCAACCTTACCACAGCCTAACTGTTTCGGCGGAATGTTTCTGTTGCACTTTCCCTAAAGTCACCTTCGCCAGACGTTATCTGGCACCCTTACCCTGTGGAGCCCGGACTTTCCTCATGCTTAAGCATGCGATTGTCTGGCTTACTCATATTTATTAACTATTTATATAAAATTATATATATATATTAAATCACAATATTAACACTTAAACAACATTATCTTTCGCTTATACTATGCTTGAAAACGGATTTTTTTCAACCTCTGAAGCAATCATCACAACATCATTTCCAAATTTTTCGTTAAGCAGTCTCATTATGTTCATTTTGAAATTTATTTCCGTGTCATAATGTGTGGCATCTATTACTCCCAACCCCATCTGAACAGCATCTACAGCCTTATGATGAGACACATCTCCTGTAATTACAGCCTGACAACCTACATTTCGGGCAATTTCCGTAATTTCCGATCCCGCTCCCGTGCATATTGCGACTCTGCTTATCATCATGTCGGCAGCTCCCGAAAATCTGATTTGTCTCTTATCCATTTGAAGTTTTTCAGCCACATATTCCGCCAGTTTCATTAGGGACATGCTATAAGGTAAATCAGCCGTTCGTCCAAATTGATAAGCATTATTATAATATATTTTTTCAATATTTTGAAGTCCCAACAGCCCTGCCGTGTACTCATTGTTACCGTTGCTGCATTCGTCAAAATTGGTATGTGCCGAATAAACATCTATATTATTTTTTATCAAATCTATTATCTTTTCTCCTATGAAATCATCCGCACTTATTTTTTTAGTTGCAGCAAACATAAGTGGATGATGACTGACGATTAAGTTTGCACCTGAAATAACAGCCTCTTCCACAACATCCTTCGTAACATCAAGGCAAAAAAGAACTTTTCTTATTTCTCTATCTCCAAGAGATATCTGCCATCCTGAATTGTCCCAACTCTCCTGCAAATCAACAGGAGCAATATTTTCAATTTCCTTCACAAACTCCCAAATTTTCATCAATACAACTCCTCTCTTATATTCTTATAAGCATAACCACATTTACTATAATTTTGTAATAAGCTCACTCATATACTCTACTAAAATTTTAGATCTTTCATAGTTCAACCGTGATGTCCATGTTTTTCCCATTTTGGACCCATTGTTTATTTTTTTTTCAATTTTTAATTTTTGCTCAAGAAAATCCTTCAACAAAGGATCTTTATTTTCCAGCAATATCGGATTTATGCTGAAATCACAAGGATATTTTTTGATTTTCACATCTTTTATAGGCTTTACTTTCATTACCTGCCATACATAATAGCTTTCCTTTACAAGCTTCTCATCTACTATAGTAAAGCCGTTGTTATAAAGCCAGTAGACGAGTCTTTCCTGTTTCTTTCTCGGCTGCAGCACAAATTCCATAGAGCGACTTTTCTTTATATCCGCCTGCAGGATTTCTATTATCAGATTTCCTCCCATCCCTGCTATTATAGCTACATCCACTTCTTCCTCCGACACTGTCTCAAGACCGCTGCCGCACCTTATATCCATCATATTTTCATCGATTCCTGATTTTTTTATGTTATCTGCGGCATTTGCCAATGGGCCTTCTCCAATATCCGATAAAATTACGTCACCCGTTATCTCTTTTTGAACAAGATAAATTGGGACAAGACCATGGTCTGTCCCAACATCGACAACTCTTTGATTTTTTTCTATATAGTCCGCTATGCATTGCATTCTGTCCGTAAGCTTAACCGTCATAGTCATTATTCCAAATAATCCTTCAACTTCTTACTTCTGCTCGGGTGTCTCAACTTTCTCAGGGCTTTTGCCTCTATCTGTCTTATTCTCTCTCTTGTTACCTTGAATTCTTTGCCCACCTCTTCAAGCGTTCTGGCTCTACCGTCATCAAGACCGAATCTCAACCTCAAAACTTTCTGCTCTCTTTCAGTTAAAGTATCCAAAACTTCTACCAGCTGCTCCTTAAGCATCGAAAAAGCGGCTGCCTCCGCAGGTGCCGGAACATCATCATCAGGAATAAAGTCTCCCAAATGACTGTCTTCTTCCTCTCCTATCGGTGTTTCCAGAGAAACGGGTTCTTGTGCTATCTTTAGGATTTCACGCACCTTTTCCTCAGGGATTTCCATTTCTTTCGCTATCTCCTCCGGTAAAGGCTCTCTTCCATACTCCTGCAATAACTGCCTTGATATCCTTATAAGCTTATTTATTGTCTCTACCATGTGTACCGGTATTCTTATTGTCCTTGCCTGATCCGCTATCGACCTTGTGATTGCCTGCCTAATCCACCATGTTGCATATGTACTGAATTTGTAACCTTTTGTATAGTCAAATTTATCCACAGCTTTTATCAGTCCGAGATTGCCCTCCTGTATCAAGTCTAAAAAAAGCATACCTCTTCCAACATATCTCTTTGCAATACTTACCACTAATCTCAAGTTAGCTTCACAAAGCTTGTTCTTTGCATATTCCTGTTCAGCTTCGGTACCCTCGACCATCAATTGTGCCAGTTCCCTTTCTTCTTCCGTACTTAATAAGTCCACCTTTCCTATTTCTTTTAAGTACATTCTCACAGGGTCGTCTACAGCTATTCCCTTTATAAGATTTTCATCTTCCAACTCCTTCTCATCAGGAACCTCATGGTCTTCTCCGGTTATATCATCAATGCCTGCATCCTCATCCACATCGCCTATTATATCGACACCTAGGTGGGAAATATCCATATATAAATCATCCATTTCTCCACTGTCTAAATCCACTTCGGAGAAATAATCCGCAATCTCATCGGCAGATATACTTTTTTTGTTTTTTACACTGTTTTTAAAATCGGTAATCTTCTGTTCTTTGTCATGAGATCCGCTAATATAAATATCTTTTTCGTCTGCATCTTGATCTGTAGATTTCATATTTACTTCATCAAAAATTTCCTTCATAACTTATTCCCCCCGGTGTATAATTC
>JBGZBP010000068.1:0-6836 GCA_041844735.1 Bacillota bacterium | reverse complement strand
TTTTCTTTTACATACTCTCGCACAAGCTCAATCTGTTTTTCCCTGTCCAATTCTTTAGGCAATGCAATTTCTATTTCCCTCGCAAGCTGTGAGTTTTTACTTTTTTCGATTTTCTCTACACTGTTCCACAAGGTTGAACGGTCAGAGAATGAGGGTGGCGCATGGGACGGCAGCATGATTTCTGTATGGACAACGCCGCCTTTGCGGGTGTAGTCATGGGTTATTCCGTCCCATTCGTTTGTCAGCTTTTCGCCGCTTCGGTAGGCGGCTGCGGCAACGGATGATTTGCCTTTGCCCCGGCTGGCTATGCTGATGTTACAATGGTAAATGGCTATGGGTATCACCTCCAGTATAGCGGATATAAAACTTGTGGAAAATGAATAGCTTGCGTAACAAGGTGTTCGGTTTCCGCAAGCACACAAAAGGGTAGACAGCGCAAGCTGTCGCAGGGGAAGTGTAGCGTCCCCTGTCTGCGGCAAAGCCGCCAATCGTAGTGCAGGGTAAAATCCCTGTGCTTAAGATAAAGCCCTCGGTAGAGTGCACACGCCCGTTAGGGTGTATAAGTGCGCCCTTAGTGTCTAAGGGCTTTATTCAGCGTTCCCGCTTTCGGTTCGTTTTTTCAGATACTCCCGTACCGGCTCACTCGTCAAAGCAAGCCTAAGAAGTGCTGCGGCTTCCTCGTCACTCATGTTCTTTGCCTCCGGCACAATGCTTTCAAAGACTGCGCCCCGGACGATAAGGCGGTGGCTGCGCGTTCTGCGTTCCTCTTTGGATAGCTTCTGACGCAACATCTTTTCTCGGTTCCCAAACTGCCGGATTTTCTTCTTTCCGTCCTCAATCTCTGCTTGCAGTTCCTCACGGGTTTTCTCTTTTGGTTTTGCCATGGTTGGTCGCTCCTTTCTGCTCATAGGCATAGAAAAAGGACAGTCGATTTTCTCAGCTGCCCTCTTGGGTGGGTATTAAGTTTTATTGTGTACTGTTCAATAAGCGGAATTTGCCAAATCATTTTTACCTGTTCATCATTAAAACCTTATTTATCCATTGTATGGTTTGCTCAATAACATCATTTGCTTTAGATTCGTTAGGCATTAGAACATTAAAAGTATGATTGGAGTTTTTTACGATTACAGTCTTGCTGTTTTCATTTTTGCTATTTTCCACAATTTCTTTTGCATGATAATAGGGAACCAGTTCATCTTTGTCGCCAGCTATAGCCAATATAGGACCTTTGTACATTCTCAATCCCATCATTGGAGTTGTATCACGAATGTCATCAAACCATTTTTTTGAAAGCAGCAAGTTCTCTCGCCAAAACATCGGTATCTTTGCATAACCGTTTTCCAATGCTTCTTGATAATACTCATCGAACCATCCTTTGAACACTCCTATACCATCATGACATGCACCAGACCAACTTATCGCAAATTTTATCGAATGGACTTCTTTTAATAGCTCTGCCATTACACGGGCTCCTTGACTAAATCCTAAAATACCAATATTGTTACAGTCAATAAAGTCCTGCGTGTAAAGATACTGATAAACTTTTTTTGTATCATTCACTTCTCCACAAAAGCTTAATTTCGTTTGGCAAGCCTTACTATCACCGCATCCTGCATAATCAAGACGAATTGAAGCAATGCCGATGTTCAATAATCTTTTGGACATTTCTGCAAACAAATTACCGACTTCATTTTTTTGTGATCCTGTCCCATGGCATAGAATTACCGCTGGCATTTTTTCGTGTTTTTGGGAATAAGAAAACACTGCTGGGATAGCGTATTCTGTATTATATATTGTAATTAGTTTTTCCATATCTTGTTCTCCTCTATTTTCGATTTGTCATCCTGTTTATTTGAGAAAAGTATATCACACAACTATGAACAAATCAACATTATTTCAGCCTGTCGGCGGCGTTGTTCTCTTTGGCATACCGTCGCTCTGCTTCCAGGCGTTCCTCGCTGTATGGGGCGGTCAGACGGAAAGAGAAACGACACTTTGCAATATCAAACTCCATGCAGCCCGTTTCGGGGTCTGCGTCGGTCTGCTGGCAGATCGCCGGATAACGGCGGATGTATGCAATCAGACGCTTCTTCAAGGCGGTGTTGTGGGTGCGGATATGGATAAGGGGGTCTTTCTCGTCAAACCCAATATCAGTGGTCTTTTCCTGCTTGGTAAGTCCTGTTTTCATTCGCTCTGATTTTCTCCTTTATTTTTCCCTTTGTTACGCAGTAGGGGCATTTTTCGGGTGTTTTTTCCGGCTCTTGACCGTCAGACGCAGAAAAACGCAAACTGTCGGCAAGTATCACTTTCAGCAGCTTGTCGGAGAATGTTTCTGTGCCGTTGGGATTGAAAAACAGCTCCGCAACAATGGTCTGCCCGTTCCTCTGTGTCGTGATAATTCCGTCCGGCTTAATCAGCGGAGTGGGTATCCCTTTCTTTTCTGTCAATAGGTTTCTCCTTTCTCCGGGCGTAAAAAAGGGACTTCCCGTAGTTCGGAAAATCCCTCTCTGATGTTGGCTATTCTGTTTTATGGTGCGGACAGTGCGGCGGTAGCCTGCACCTTTTTCTTCGCCCGATATTCCCACGCTTTGATACGGTCGTACTCCCGTTGCTTTTCAAGATTTCTCGCCCGGTATTCTCTTGAATAGTTGTGGTGGTAGGCTCGGCTCTTTTCCTTTCTTGCTTCTTCGATTTCCTCACGCATTTACCGGATTTCCTGCTCTGTCGGCTTTGCAAGCGGTGTCAGTTCATTTTCAAATCTGCCGATATAGTTAAAATATATCCCGACATGCTGAATAGCCTGTTTTGCCCTTTTCTTGTCGCGCTCATGCACTTCAATCCGACTGATAAACTCGTTGAGGATAGTCGGGGTAAGGTCGGTAAAATCAGCGTAACGGTCTATCAGCTTTACAAACTTCTGCACCCCTCCTCCCGCGTTTTCAAAAGCGGATAGCTGCTCCCTAAGCTGTTCAAGCTCCGCTTTCAGTGAGTAGTATTCTTCGGAATACTTCTGCGATATCTGCTCATAGCGGTCTTGTGGGATAGTACCCAGCGCGTTGTCCTCATAAAGTTTATTCAGCACCTTGTCAATCTGTTCAAGGCACATCGTGATTTGAGAGATACGCTTCTGTTGTTTCTCTACTTTGTCAGTCTGCTGCATGGCAAGGCTCTTTTTCACTAAGGCTTCAAACTCTGCCCAGTTGCTGATAGAGTATTCCGCGATTTTTTTCAGTACATCTGCGACGGTCTGCATAAGCAGATCCGCGTCCATGATGTGCGGAGAGCTGCACTTGGGATTTTTGGCTTTTCCCTTGTGGTACTCGCTGCAATAGTCAACATGGCGCTTGCCGCCGTTTCGGTAATCTATGCGAATGTGCATTTTTGCGCCGCAGTCTTTACAGAAAAGCAAACCGGACAGAGGGTGGATTTCTTCGTCCCCGTTGGGGCGTTTGACAGGTGCGTTTTCCAAAATCCGCTGCACATTTTCAAAGTCGGTGCGGTCAATAATCGGTTCATGCACATTTTCTGTGATGTGCCACTGACCTCTGTCTACATAGTGGTTGCGCTTATCCCGGAAATGCTTTGTAGTCTTGAAATTGACTACATCGCCGCAATACTCCTGCCGCGTGAGGATATGGGTCAAGGTGGCTTTGTTCCACTTGTAACGGTTATCCTCGTTGAGCGTCTTATTTTTACAAGTTCCCCGTCCTCGGTCTTTCATGTAGAAAATGGGGGTTGGGATTTGCTCCTGTGTCAGATATACGGCGATTTGGTTTCGGTTTTTCCCGTCCAAAAACAGACGGAAAATAAGACGTACAACCTCGGCGGCTTCCTCGTCGATTATCCAAAAATCCTTGTTATCCGGGGCTTTGATATAGCCGTAAGGGACTTCGGTGGCAATTGGCTTCCCACTCATGCCTTTGGTCTTAATGCCCGTTTTCACTTTCTTGCTGATGTCCTTTGCGTACCACTCCGACATGATATTGATAAAGGGGGCAAACTCTAATGTGTCGGAGTTTTCGCTGTCTATGCCGTTGTTGACTGCGATAAAGCGTACATTGTTCCGTCTAAAAATCTCCATAGCGTTGCCAACTTGGAGATAGTCGCGCCCCCAGCGGGTAAGGTCTTTCATAATGCAGACACCGATTTTGCCGCTTTCCACATCTTCAATCATGCGGGAGTAGGCAGAACGGTCAAAGAACCTGCCGCTTTCGTCGTCGTCAATGTAGTGCCGGATATTGGTTAGGTGCTGCCCTTTGGCGTAGTTCTCCAAAAAGATTTTTTGGTTCTGTATGCTGTTGCTCTCGTCGCCGTCCCTGTCCTCGTCGCCCACGGAAAGGCGGGAGTAAAGGGCTGTAATTTTGCTATAATCAGTCATGTGCATAACCTCCTGTGCGTCCATGTATGTGTCATTTACACTTAAAATTATGCACTCCATCTTGCTGAGCCATACTCTTTTCCCTGTCTAAACTTTTTAGCATTTTTACCTTTGTTATAGACAATAAATTTAATCAGTACAGCCACTCCGACTCCTATGATTACATCCACCGGATGAATACTTAGAAGAAAACTCATGGTATTAAGTTCTAATATTCCCTGAAAGATTTTATCTATGACATCACCACCGGTATAGCTTCTCACATGATGGGCAAAGATGTTTCCTAAATAGAAAAATGCAAGATATGGAATGTTTTGCTTTACAAACTTTGCCTTATCCTGCACCTTAAATAAGCCTTCGATGTCCTTTAATATTTTATCTATCATAGGCTCTGCTCCTTTTGTTTATTCTTGATTTTATCTTTAGAAACAGAGTTCTTGGCCATCTCCTTGAACTTCTCAATATTCTTGTGAATAGATTCTTTCCTTTCTGTTTTCTTTTCAGACTGTGCTAATGCGTGCTTAAACTTTATCCATCACTTTCATATCTTTGGCTTGAAAGAATACGGAGTATTTACCAGTTTCCTTATCCTTCATCACTGAAAACTTGACGCCATACCGATTAAGTTCTTTTTTTAGTTCCTTAAGCTCTGCTTCTTCAACTGGAATTTCTTCAAGTTGTCCCTTTTTAACCATATCTTTGAGCTTCACTTCACTGCCTTCAGCATTAACTAATTTTCCTAATCCTCCATATTGCTTTGATCGTTGATGTAATTTATTGATATTATTTAATATCTCCTGATAGGTTGCTTTTAAAACATTTATTTCAATATTTACTACTCTATTTGCAATTTCCTCATTTATCATCAAAGTCCTCCTTCCCTCATATCATAACTAACAAGTGCAGTATAATAGGCATCCATATTGCTCGGTGCATTATACGCTGCTGTTAAAATAAATGCTCTAACATTTCTTATTTTAGCTTCGTTCTCTGATAAAGCATTTACAAGATACTCCATGTGTGATGAATCTAAACTCCCAAATCTCTCTTGAACGATATATGCAGGTAACTTTGTTTGATTGATAGTAACTGTATCATCTGCATTTAATATCATTACATCAGCTAAAACTTTAATAATTTCATCATATGTTCGTGCAATAATCTTATTTCCTAATTCCATGTGTTCGTTATATCCTGTACTTTCTCTAAGTTCTTCTAAACAGGATTTATATGATTTTATTTTTTTATTCCCTCCCTCCAATCCGTCCCTCATATACAAGTCCTCATATTTATGGATGGGTAGGTAGGAGGAATTCTCTGAAGAAATATATGAAGTATTCTCTGATGAATTATTTGTAGTAATCTCTGGTAATGGTTCATGCAATCTACCATAATGCATTGGTGGATTTTCATCAAATGCATCAATGCTATATGCGTCATTGCATTGGTGGATTTTGCACTCTTCCATTGGTGCATTTTGCCCTAATGCATTGTGCATAGTATTTTGACTTTCTTTCTCTAAAATACTTCTTTCATGTTCCAGCTTTTTCTTATTCAATTCAAAATATAATTCTTCTAATTTTTCATCATTTATCGTATACCATTTTGTTTTATCTCTTGGATCTTTATTATAGTTTCCTATAAAAAGATACCCCGCCTTTTCAAGCTTAGCAAAAGTTCTTTTTACTGTATCAACACTCATATAGTCGAAGTCTTTTTCTTGCCATGCTCTTATAGAATTGTATGTCCAATATTTCCCGTCATGATAGTTTTTACCGGACTTCTTATTTATCTCAATCCAATAGTTTATCTGTTGCAATACTAAGGCTTCATTTAACCCTAATGCTCTTGCCAATGTTTTATTTGCGATAATAGGCTGTTCATCAAATAAATACATACTCACATCATCTTCCTCCTTTCTTTTTCGATTTTTGGCATGAAAAAAGGCGATAGTATTTTATCTATCACCTCATTAGTTTCTTTATATTTCTTTCAATCTATCTCTTGCAAATTCAATGTATGCTGTAACCCATAATGCAATTTTAGGTAGTCCATAGGGACTTATCAAAAATGCTATTACCAGTGCTTGAATAAAGGTAGTTGCGTCTTTTTGTATAAGTGCTGAAAGTGAACCTAATACCACTAAGAACGATAATATTCCTAAAATCATTCCACTAACACTGATTATGAATTTTAGAAAAGAAATTAGTATTGATAGAAGTAATATTATTGGAAATAAAATTATCTTTAATATACACCTCATATAATACATCTCCTTTCTCTTAAATCATTTTGAAATGTCTTAACGCATCCATGATAGCTTCTTCTTTCTCAGGTGTACACTGTGGAATAACTTGTTTTTCTTTTTTTGACTTCATAGATTGTATAATATATTGCGACAAATTTAAAATAAAATAGAAACTCATGATAATTTCGTGTTAAAATGTTAGTAATGACA
>JBGZBP010000067.1:0-23264 GCA_041844735.1 Bacillota bacterium | reverse complement strand
GAACACAGAAGTTAAGCTCCTAAGCGCCGATGATACTTGGTGGGAAGCTGCCCGGGAAAGTAGGACGTTGCCGTTTAATTATATGGAGAACTCTTATGAGTTCTCTTTTTCTTTTTTTATTTCAGCAAAGAAACACTAAAATGCTTCAAAAAAGCTGACACCATCCATGTATTTTATTTTTATTGTCATACAATGTATTTTAGAGTATAATTTTAATATCTGAACTTATTGTATATAAGATGATTTTATAGGAGAATGTATACTTGAAAATGAACATTTTTAGACATATTGTGATCGATAAACCGGTCTCCACAATTAAAAAAATTTGTATTCTTGTTTTGATATTTACATTTCTACTCAACATGACGTCTTGTAAAAACTCTGATGACACTAATAAAGAAAAACAGACAGTTGCTACAGTAAAGGTGATTTTACCCCAGGGGGATAATGCATATTTTAACGAGTTATATGAGCAGGCGGTGGCAGAGGGAGAAATATCGGAAGTTGAAAACGGAATTTCTTTTGATATTATAACCACCGAAAGTGTTGATGAACAGGTCGATGAAATCAATGATGCAATAGATTCGGTCATGGACGCTATCGTTATTTATCCGTACGAATCTGAAAGGATAAATACGGCTATTCAGGATGCAATGGATCTCGGAGTACCGGTAGTTACTTTCGGCGACATGGTGGACGGAGTAAAGGTCAATGCAGCTTTCTACTATGATATAAAAGAACTTTCAAAGGATATGTTATTGCCATTTAAAAAATGTGCTGATGAAAGCCTGGAAGCGATAGATTCAAGTGTTGTGAATGTTGTTACATTTACAGACAGGGATGATCTCATGCTTAAATATCTTTCAACCGAGTTCAATAAAAATCTTGATGACAGAATGTCCGTGGTTGCAAACTTTGAATTATCATCAAGGATAAAGTCGATGAACGAATTTCAGAAATGGTTGGATAACTCTCCTGAGGAGATTGTTAGAAATGTAAGGGCTGTATACACACAAAGTGATGAATGTTCGATGGGTGTTTTGGATGCAATTCAGAACTATAATGGAAATATTAGACTTAAAATCGGACTGGTAACCGGCATCGGAGGAACTAAGACCCTTGTGGAAAATATAGAGTCTGCATGGGACGATCTTGGAGTAAATCAGATTACATATAACTATTCACCGGTAAACATAAGATATGCCCTCAGATACGCTATGAATATTATCAACGGAACGGTGGAGAGAGATTATAAAGGATATGAAAAAAAATTGCAAATAGTTGAAGTTAACAGAGAGAATGTAAAGAAGTTTACTGAGAATAACGGATACATTACAAGATATAGCATTAATCAGGAGGATTGATATGCAGTTTTTAAAAATAATTTTTGTTTTACTTCTTTGCATACCTACTTTTATTTTGGTGTTAATGCTTTTGGGAGATTTGCAAAATAGAGTATTTAAGAAAAAGAATCGAAAGATTGTTAGAAGAAGATAGGTAATGATTATGGATAAAGGTATTTTCATAACTTTTGAGGGGATTGACGGTTCCGGTAAAAGTACACAGATCGAAATGTTAAAAGAATATTTAATTGAGAGAGGTCATACCCTTGTTGTTACCAGGGAACCGGGAGGAAATATAATAAGTGAGAAAATAAGAAACATCATACTGGATAAAGACCTTACAATGATGTCTCCTGTGACTGAGATGTTACTTTATGCAGCAGCAAGAGCACAGATTGTGTCTGAAATTATAAGACCCGCACTTGAAGAAGGCAATATAGTTATATGTGATAGATTTTTGGATTCGTCAATAGCGTATCAGGGATATGGAAGAGGTCTCGGTGAAATGGTATGTGATGTAAATGAGATTGCTGTTGAAGGGGTGATGCCGGACAGAACATTTCTTTTGCAGATTCCACCTGAAGAAGGTAGAGCGAGACTTGAGGGAGAGCTTGATAGGCTTGAGATGGAAGATTTGAAGTATTTCAATTCGGTTTACAGGGGATATGAAGAAATTGTCGCTAACAATCCGCACAGATTATGTAGGCTTGATGCCATGGATAGTGTGGATGAAATACATAAATGCATCATAAATGAAGTAGAAAGGCTGTTTGTGGAGAAAAACTTTTAAGAGTAAATGATATTTTCACTGATGGATTAAAAGATACAATATGTTAAATAATGTTTCCGTGAGTACAAAAGAATATATTGATAAGCTGATTAAATCCGATCGTTTGGGACACGCATATTTAATCGTCGGGAGGGATAGCGAAATAGCATCTGAAACTGCTGACTATTTTGCAAACTGCGTAATAGAGACCGGTGGAGGCGTGCCGGCGGACAATATTATGGTTGTTGAAGGAGAAGGTACAAACCTTAATATAAAAGTTGAAAGTATAGATGCACTCAGGCGACGACTGATGAAAAGACCGCTTTCAGGAGAATATATGGTTGCACTCATCAAAGGTGCGGAAAGGATGAATCCTCAGAGTCAAAATAAGCTTTTGAAAATACTTGAGGAGCCTATAGCGGGAGTAGTCATTATATTGTCAACGGCTGTTGAGGAAGCCTTGCTTCCTACCATAAGGTCACGATGCGGTATTATCAGAAGTAAGAATGATGTCAACTCACTTATGGATGGTGTGAATGTATTTGAAGATAACGGGGATGAGGTAGACAGTGAAGATGATAAGATAATCAATGCAACACAGGATATGATATCTTGTGCTGTTGAGAGCAGATGTTATTATGATTTGAGACCTTTTATAGAGATTATGACTAATAAGGATGTGAAGAAAGATAGTCTTATTAAGGCATTGGATGTCTCCGAGGCGGTTCTGAGAAATGCTATGTTAAATAGCTGCAATGTTTCGGGAGTAAGCTTAAACGAAAGCATTTTATATAGTAAAGTATCTAAGATAACTACTGAACTTTTGATTCAGATTATAATGAAAATAGAGGTTGCAAAAAAATATATATATAGAGATATGAGCAGGGCAAACACTATAAAGCTTCTGGCTCTTGATATAATAGATTTGGAGGAAAATATTTAATGGTAAAAGTTGCTAGTATAAGATTTAAGAGTGCAGGGAAAATATACAATTTTGATCCTAATGGAATAGACATACAGGAGGGGGATAATGTAATAGTTGAAACTGCAAGGGGTCTTGAGTTCGGAACGGCACTGGGAGGAATTAAAGAAATAGATGAAGAGGACATTGTAGCCCCTTTAAAACCTATAATAAGAAAAGCTACTGAAGAGGATGAGATAATTCATGAAGAAAATGTACGAAAAAAAGAGAACGCTATAGCTTTGTGTCAGGAGAAGGTAGAAAATAGAGGGTTGGACATGAAGCTCATAGATGTCGAATATACATTTGATTCCACAAAGATAATTTTCTATTTTACGGCGGACGGGCGTGTAGACTTCAGAGAGCTGGTAAAGGACTTGGCGGCGATATTCCGCATGAGAATAGAATTGAGACAAATAGGAGTGCGAGACGAGGCAAAGATGATTGGCGGCATAGGTATATGCGGAAGACCGCTTTGTTGTCATAAATGGCTTCCGGAGTTTCAGCCTGTATCAATAAAAATGGCTAAAATACAGAATCTCTCTCTTAATCCTACCAAGATATCAGGATCTTGCGGCAGACTGATGTGCTGCCTCAAGTATGAAAATGATACTTATAACTATTTACATAAAGGCATGCCGTCAGTGGGGGAAAAAATTATCACTCCGGATGGAAAAGCTGTAGTTATTGATGCGAATATCCTGACAGGAATAATAAAAGCCAGGCTTATACTTGAAAATGAAAACGATGGTGAAGATAAGCTGTCTACGGATTTTTACACATACAACAAAAAGGATATAAAAAGAACCGAGGTCTCAACGAAGAAGGAATCTGATATTGACATAATTTCCGAAATAAAAAACAGCGAGGAAATAGACGAGGAACAGTTGAGAGAAATTCAAAATTTGTTGAAAGAATAGCAAGTGCAGAGGCTTATAATGAGTGGTTTTAGAATAGATGAAACCGGATTTGGGGACATAAGGATAATTCAAGAAAAAAAGGGTTTTTGTTATGGTATAGATGCTGTAATTATTGCCGATTTTTTATCAAAGCATATAAATGCGGAATATATTTGTGATTTGGGAACGGGGAACGGGATAATTCCCTTGATTTTATCCGAGATAACTCGTGCAAAAAAAATATTGGGCATAGATAATCAAAGGTCGTCAATAAAATTGGCAATGCAGAGTGTGACTTTAAATAAGCTTGAGAATAAAATATCATTTTCATGTCGGGATGTTAAAGATATGACGTATGATGATTTGCTTGATGATGAAAATGTTGACATGGATATTAAAATGCAAAGAGAATTTGATGCTGTTATTTGCAACCCTCCATATTTTCCAAAAGGTAGAGCAATAGTAAATCCTGATAATAAAATAGCTACGGCAAGACACGAAACAACCGCAACTCTGAATGATTTCATGGAGACGGCAAAGAGGTTATTAAAGACAAGAGGCTGTCTGTACATGATAAATCGTCCTTCAAGACTGGGAGATGCCATTTCAGCGGGAAGAGAAACCGGTATGGAGCCGAGAAGAATACGAATGGTAACATCAAGATGGGATACAGAGCCAAAAATGGTGCTTATGGAGTTTGTCAAAGATGGAGGAAAGGAATTTATAGTCGAGAAGAACTTAGTGATATACGATGAAACAGGGGAGTATACAGATGAGATAGAAAAGATATACAGGAGGAAGTAGAGGAGGTTTTTATGGGATTGACGTTGAGTAGCAATAATGACAGTAAAATTAAAAAGATAGGATTCTTACTGTTGTCGGCTGTATTTTATTACAGTTATGAGTATTTGACAATTTTAATTATGACAGTTTCGGTGGATGCTATGATATATGCAGGTGTTTCCGAGAAAAAGATATACTTGCTTGAGGGATTCAGGGATAGCCTTTCTGCATTTATTCTGTCTATTTTATATTTTGCTGTATGGAAGATTTTATTTAAGGAACATATAAGGGAACTTAATGATAGAAAAAATAAATATTTGTACAGCTACAGTTGGAATAAGTCCGGACTGACGCCTCTTAAAAAGATAATTATAGGTGTTGTTATCGGGTTCGGAATATGCGGTGTTTCAGACATATGGCTGATTTGCGCAGAAAAGTTTTTAGGAGGTATTCCATATTTGGCTATGGAACTTTCACAATTTTCCACTGCATATGACGGGATTACGGCAGGACCTTATATATGGACATTTTTGTCAATAGTCCTCGTCGGGCCTATTTCTGAAGAACTTTTATTCAGGAGACTGATATTTACATCCCTTGAAAAGGTTATAAAATATCCTTTATTTCCTATTATAGTGTCAGGAATACTTTTCGGAGTTTGGCACGGAAGCGTTATTCAGGGAGTTTATACGGCGACCATGGGGATTTTGGTAGGTGTTGTGTATTATAAAACAAGGGATATTATACTTACATCACTTATACATATTGTAAATAATATTAACGGTACACTGCCTCCGCCAATAGATATTGATGTGGTAAATTCGGCAATGGACATTGTATCGTATATAATGATAATACCGATGATTTGGTTGGTTGTATTTAGAATAAAAAAGTTATGGTAAGGTTTTTTGACATAATTTGTAATTGATTGCTTATAGGAGGCCTACAGGACAAAATTAGATAAAAAAATAAGAGAGAATTCACAGTTGGTCCATGCCACAACTATCCGCGACCTTAACCTCTCTACACCATCTAAGGGTGCAACCACGTCCGAAACGTCCCCTGCGCTCATCTCTCCTAATAAAGGAATAGTAGCACAGGACGACGAGGCTGTCAAGTATTTAAAAATGACGGAAAAACTACTTAGAAAAAGAGGGTATACTCCTTTATCAGTATAACAACTAAAGAATATTTGAATTAGTAGCAAAAAGGACATCTTGAAAGCAAAAGGTGTCCTTTTGTTTTATTTCTGAAAATAAGATAAAATAACTATGTTCATTTATATGATTGATAGTATTTCATACAAAATAAAAAAGGAGAATAAATTATAATTCTCCTTTTATCTGATAATAACGACTCCAAATACACATTTTATAAACACATAATAGTGTTTAAAGTGTGAAGTGTTCAGATTTATATCAATTTGGCACGCCCACAGGGATTCGAACCCCGGACCTTCACATTCGTAGTGTGCTACTCTATCCAGCTGAGCTATGGACGCAAATTTTTTCTCACAATACAATATTATAGTTGTATTTTACTTTATTGTCAAATGAAAATAGTTTATTATATATACATATGGAAAAAATATAAGAGGGGCGGATTGTACATGGATGAAAAGGACTATATGTTTGCCAGAGTCGTTGACGCATATAGACAGTGTGAAAATAAATATATGATGACCAATACAGTTTTTTTTGATTTGACTGATTTGGCAATGATTGAAAAACATCTAGGAAATCACAGGATTTCAAATTATGTTTTACAGGGTGGCTATGATGAAGCAGTAAGACAAGTGCTGGTTTTTTATCCTGATCATATGGATGAGGATGATACAGCAAGTTCGGAAAATTCGCCTATTGCAGTGTTAAGGGTAAAAACCAAGGGCAGTCCTGAACTTACTCACAGGGATTACTTGGGAGCTATGATGGGTCTTGGGGTAAAAAGAGAAGTTGTCGGGGACATAATTGTAGATGAATCCGGAGCGGATATTTTTGTCTTAAAAAGCTTATCAGATTTTTTTGTGAACGAGTTCAGACAGGTGGGAAGATACTCGATAACTTCTGAAATTATAAATATAGATAAAAGCTTTCAGGTAACTCAAAAGAAACAGGAAATAAATGATACCGTTGCATCTGCAAGACTCGATAATATAATAAGTTCCGTCTTCAAGATTTCCAGAAACAAGGCACAAGAGGCAATAAAGCAAAAAATCGTATTTGTTAACAATAGAGCGGAAACCAGGCAGGATTATACTGTAAATGCAAATGACAAACTTGTTTTAAGAGGTAAGGGAAAGGTTGTGTTTAATCGTATAGACGGTAGTACGAAAAAAGGCAGAATAAGAATAAACGCAACAAAATTTTTATAGATTTATTTAATATGAAATTGTGAAATTAAAAGCGGTGAGGTGATAATATGGAAAAATTATTTATAGCAATAGACGGCAACAGTTTGGTGAATAGGGCGTACTATGCAATACAAAGGCCAATGATGACCAAAGACGGGATATATACTCAAGGAATATACGGTTTTTTAAACATGCTTAACAAACTGATTGAAGACTATTCTCCTGACTATATAGCAGTGGCATTCGATAGAAAATCACCTACTTTCAGGCATAGTGAATATAAGGAATATAAGGCAGGCAGAAAGGGGATGCCCAACGAACTTGCAATGCAGATGCCGATATTAAAAGAACTGTTAAAGATAATGAACATTGCATCGTTGGAGATGGACGGATATGAGGCTGATGATATTCTGGGAACAATATCCTGTTTTGCAAACAAAGAAAATATAGGAACTATGATTGTTACCGGGGATAAAGATGCTTTGCAGCTTGCTACTGATAAAACGAAAGTTCTTATAACAAAAAAGGGGATAAGCGATTTTGATTTATATGACAGCGATAAAATGATGGAAGTGTACGGGTTTACTCCGGAGCAGTTTATAGATTTTAAGGGGCTCAGAGGGGATACCTCGGACAATATACCCGGGGTGTCGGGAATAGGAGATAAGACGGCAACTAAATTGATTCTGGACTATAAGTCAGTTGAAGGGGTGTATGAAAATCTCGAAAATATTTCCTCGGAAGCATTGAAGAAGAAACTTGAAAATGGGAGAGATATGGCTTTTTTAAGTAAAAAGTTGGCAACAATAATAAAAGATGTTCCTATAGATTTTCAATCGGAGAAATATGCATTTAAAGAACCTGATTATCCTGCTTTAATTGAAGAATATAGAAGACTGGAGTTAAGAAGTTTTTTGAAACGATTGGCGGATAAGGTTCCATCAAATGCTTTGGATGCAGACGAAAAAAAAGAGCGAGAGGGAACAGATGTCAGTCTCCTCATGAATAAAAAGAAAGATGTAAAAATAAGAGAACTTGATGTGGAGAAGCTCGACGAACTTAGCAAGATACTAAAGGCTAATGACAGTTTAGTAATAAATGTTTTTAATAACGGAAGTCACAGGAATACTCCTGAAATATATGCGGTAACATTTTTTTCTGAGCATTCCTTAGAATATTTTCACATAAAAATAAAGGATGTTAATGATGCTATAAAACTCATTCAATTTATTAAGGAAAGTAAAATGAAATTGATGGGACATGACATGACGGAAACACTGTATCCGCTGTTATACTTGGCATATTCAAAAGGCATTAACGGCGACAGAGGGAGATTCTTTAATATAGAGTTTGATTCTGCGGTAGCTCAATATTTATTGGAACCGTCAAGGAGCAAGTATGACTTGGAAGCTATGATGTTTGAGAGATTTCAGATAAAATTCGAGCAAAAAGAAGCTCAAATGGATTTGTTCGGTGAGGCGGGAGGAAGCTACATAGACGAAGGACTTGAAAAAAGTCTCGCAATAGTTGATTTGAGAAATTTGCTGGTGCCTATCATAGAAAAAGAGGGAATGCAAAAAGTTTTCTTCGATATAGAATTACCTTTAATAGAAGTACTTGCATCAATGGAGGCTAGAGGGTTCTCGGCTTCTGAAGATATTTTAAAATCGCAGGCGGATGAACTTGAGAAGAAGCTTGGTGTTCTCAGACAATCTATATATGAGCAAGCCGGAGAAGAGTTTAATATTAATTCACCAAAGCAGCTTGGAACAATATTATTTGAGAAATTAAGTCTCCCACATGGCAAGAAAAATAAAAGCGGATACAGCACGGACATAGAGGTGCTTGAAAGATTGGTACCTATAAATCCGATAGCGTCGGATATAATAGAATATAGAGGAGTATCAAAGCTTCTCAGCACATATGCTGCAGGGCTTGTTTCAGCTATTGCTTCCGATGGAAAAATCCATCCGCATTTTAAGCAAACAGTAACAGCGACAGGACGAATAAGCTGCGTAGATCCAAATTTACAAAATATACCTATAAAGCAGGAAATGGGAAGAAAGATAAGAAAGGCATTTTTGCCGAGCGAAGGATCCGTTCTGGTGGGTGCCGATTACTCACAAATAGAGCTGAGGGTGCTGGCTCATTTGTCGGAGGATGAGTCACTTATTGATGCATTTAAGAACGGAGAGGATATTCATAGAGCAACGGCAGCACGAATTTTCGGAGTTCCCAAGGATGATGTGACAGGGGTGCAGCGTTCGGGTGCCAAAGCCATAAATTTCGGCGTTATATACGGTATGAGTAATTTCGGTTTATCAAACGAGTTGGGGATATCCAGAAAAGATGCGGAGGAATATATAAATGATTATTTCGGAATGCACAGGAGAGTAAAAGCATATATGGATTTGCAGGTGGCTATGGCTAAGGCGGACGGTTACAGCCTGACAATCACAGGAAGAAAAAGACTTATTCCGGAGATAAATGCATCCAACTATATGGTGAGGCAACTAGGTGAAAGACTGGCAATGAACAGCCCGATACAGGGGAGTGCAGCAGATATTATTAAAGTTGCCATGAACAGAGTTTATGATAAAATAATAGAGGAGAAGCTTGAATCAAATCTAATTTTACAAATTCATGACGAACTTATAATAGATACCAAGATGAAAGAACTGGACAAGGTTAAGGAACTTATAAAGACATCTATGGAGGAAGCGGTGGAACTCCTGGTACCTTTAACAGTTGACGTAAACACGGGAACGGACTGGTATGAACTGAAATAGTGTAGGGAGGTAAGTTACATGTATCTTATAGGTCTGACAGGAGGTATAGGATCAGGGAAGTCGACAGTATCAAATATGCTTAAAAGTAATGGGGAGCATATAATAGATGCGGACAAGATTGCAAGGGAGATTACGAAAGACGGAGCGGCGGCAGTTTCACAGCTGGCGAGAATTTTCGGAAATGAAATCCTGATAAAAGAAGGAGTTTTGGACAGAAAAAAGCTTGCAGACATTGTGTTTTCCGACCCGGACAAGAAAAAAGAGCTTGATACTTTCATGATGATTCGTATTGTGTCGGATATTAATATAGAATTGGAAAGACTGTCAAAGGAAAGGCGTGTATTTTTGGATGCACCGTTGCTGTTTGAGAGCGGACTTGACAGCATATGTGATGAAATATGGTCGGTCTTTACGGATATGGATACCAGAATTGAGAGGATTATAGAAAGAGACGGCATTAAAAAGAACCAGGTGACGGACAGGATAAAAAGTCAAATGCCCGATGAGGATAAAGTTGCAAAATCACAGGTAACAATAGATAATAACGGCAGCATTGAAAATTTGAGGGAAACGGTGATGATGCAACTGAAAAATCTTGATGAAAGGATTGATGCTTATGAGGAAGAAGATGAGGATGATATTAATAACAGGATTAGCGGTGATCCTTTCCTTGACCTGCTTTAGCGGGTGCGATAAAGAAGATAAAGTAATTAACCGAAACGGAAAAAAAATAGTATATGAAAAAACTTATGATATATACAGTCCGATAGAAAACTTCAGGACACTCAATCCCGCAGTATCGTTGGATAAGGGCTCATTTTATTTCGATAAGCTTGTATACGACAGCATGTATAGACCGGGCAAGAACATGGAACCGGAGAGGGTTTTGGCGGAGTCGGAAATATTTGATAAAGACAGTGTTACAATAAAGCTTAAGAATAATGTTAAATGGCATGACGGTACAAACTTGGGAGCAAATGATATTAAGTTTACGGTATCCTGCTATAAGGAAGGAGAGGGTTATTACAAAGCCCTTGCTGAAAAAATTGAATCAGTAAGAGTCTTGAGTGACGACACCGTAAAGATTACATTCAAAAGTAAATATGATGGAGATTTATCCAACCTTATTTTTCCCATATTGCCACGGCATAACTTTAAGAGCGTAGCCGGTGCTGTTAAGGCAGACAGAGAATTTGTGCCTATGGGAACCGGAAGATATAGGGTCAAAAGCTTTGACTTTGTCAGAGGAATAGTGCTGGAAGGATTTGATAATTACCATACAGGAGAAGTTCCTGTTAACAGGATTCACTTCCAGGTATTACCGTCAAACGATGATGCTATAAATATGATGGGTATCGAGAGCATGTCGATGATGTTTTCGGAAAGTCAGGACAGGGAATCTATTTTCTCAAATAGAGACGTAAAAATTAAAGATTTTTGCTCAAATACCTTTGAGGTAATGGGATTTAATACGAAGGGTGAAATTACGGGTAATGTTGATGTAAGAAAAGCCGTTGCTTATGGAATAGACACAAATGAGTTGATTAAAAAAGCATATTACGGCAATGGCGTTATAAACAAAGATATTTATTTCCCGAACTATCTGGGAAACTCCGATAAGGACAGCAGACATCCTATGTTTGAACAAAACGAAAACAGAGCCAAAAAATATCTGAACAATGCAGGGTATCATGATATAGACAAAGACGGAATCATGGAAAATCCTCTTAACAAGAAGCTCAAAGTAAAGATAATAGTGAGTTCTGAGAACCCCACAAGAATGGTAGCGGCTAAAATAATAGCGGAGCAATTGAAAAAAATTAAAATGGATGCAATCGTGGAGCAGTTATCCGGAGAAGATTTTAGCAGTAGATTGGTATCCGGAGATTATGATATATTCATAGGAGGCTATGCGATACAACCGAATTATGACATGAGGTTTTTGCTTCACAGTGACTATGAAAACCCTGCACAATATAAAAACAAAAAAATGGACACCTTGTTGAATTCCATACAAGGTTGCAGGGACATAGAGTCAAAGAGGAGTGACTACAGTAAAATATCGACTATATTGAGACGTGACGTACCTTATTATTGTTTGATGTATAGGACATATGGTGCGGTTTCCGCTAAAAATACATCAGACAATATAAAGCCGCACGCTTTTGACTATTATAGAAATTGTGATGAATGGTATTGTTTGTTTCCAAAAAAATAACTCTTGATTTTTGTATGGAAATAGTGTAAAATTTGTTTGTTATAGTTCTATTTGTTCTTATGGACAACTGAGTTATTTCAAGAATAGTCAGGAGGTGAGTATTGAATGGCACAGGTTATAGTAAGAGAAAACGAAAGCTTGGAAAGTGCTCTTAAAAGATTTAAGCGTTCTTGTGCTAGAGATGGAGTAATGTCTGAATTGAGAAAAAGAGAACATTATGAAAAGCCTAGCGTAAAGAGAAAGAAAAAATCTGAGGCGGCAAGAAAAAAGGCTAAAAAATACTAATCTGAAATTTATATAAAGAAGGTGTTTAAATGACCTTAAAGGAGAGATTAACTAATGACTTTAAGGAGGCTATGAAAGCCAAGGATGAGGTTAAGAAAAATACAGTCAACCTTGTTCGTGCAGCTATAAAGCAGTTTGAAGTCGATAATAGACAGGAACTTGATGATAAGGGAATCATCGAAATATTGACTAAACAGGTAAAGATGAGGAAAGATGCCCTCGCTGATTTTGAAAAAGCAGGAAGAACAGATTTGGTTGAGAGCTATGACAAAGAAATCCAAGTGCTTATGGAGTATCTTCCAAAACAACTTACGGATTCCGAGCTGCAGGATATTATTAAAAATACCGCAGAAGAACTGGGAATAGAGTCAGGAAAGCAGAATATGGGAAAACTCATATCGGCGGTTATGCCGAAAGTAAAAGGGCTTGCTGACGGAGGTAATGTCAGAAAGTTGGTTGAGAGTTTTTTAGCATAATTCAATAAAGAAAGTGTTTAAGGTAGTGTTTTAGAATGGGAGATTTCTGATTCACTGCCTTTTTAGCATAAATAATACAAGATTTTAATGTCAAAGGGGAAATGAATGCAGGAAGATGTTTTGATTATTAATTTAGATGAGTACGAAAGTCCTCTTAATATTGTAGAGGGTGTATCTGAGGGAATTACATTCTTGGAAGAAGTGTATGATGTTGCTGTTGTAATAAGGGACAACAGTTTAATCTTAAAAGGCAAGGAAAAAGAGAAAGCTAAAATTCCTATGGAGGAGTTTATAAAGCATGTAGCCGGTGGAGAAAAGCTGGACAAACAAAGCTTGGGCTATATAGTTTCTCTTGCACAAAAGGGAGTATCATATACTGCATCGGATTTAAATAAAGAGATAGTATGTTTTTCAACCAAAGGTGTGCCCATAAGGCCGAAAACAAAAGGACAGTTGGAATACATTAACAGCATGAGAAAAAATGACATTTGTTTCGGAGTAGGACCGGCAGGAACCGGAAAGACATATCTTGCAGTTGCAGCCGGAGTGAGAGCCTTTAAAAATAAGGAAGTAGAGAAAATTATACTTGCAAGACCTGCGGTTGAAGCCGGCGAGAGGTTGGGATTCTTACCCGGAGATTTGAACGAAAAAGTGGATCCGTATTTGAGACCGCTTTATGATGCTTTATATGACCTTCTTGGAAGAGACAATACCGTTAGATTGAAAGAGAAAGAGGTTATTGAAGTGGTCCCGCTTGCATACATGAGAGGAAGAACACTTGATAATGCCTATATTATACTGGATGAGGCTCAAAATACAACCAGAGAACAGATGGTCATGTTTTTAACTCGACTTGGGTTCGGTTCTAAGGCTGTGGTGACAGGAGATATTACTCAAATAGATTTACCGGGAGGTAAAAAATCAGGATTGGTTGAGGCACTGAAGGTACTGAAAAATGTAAAGGGAATAGGTATTAATTTCTTGAACGATTCAGATGTGGTGAGGCACGAACTTGTTAAAAGGATAATAAAAGCATATGAAAGTTATCGCAAAGTGAATCCTGAAAAGGAGGAGTAAGAGTTATGAAGCTGGTATTTTCTGACGGACTGATGCAGGGTGCAGGATTACCTGATGTTATGAGAGAAGCAGGAGAACTGCTTTTACATCATGAGGGTGTTAATCATGAAAATATTGAAGTGAGTGTTACCTTTGTAAACAGTGATGAAATTAAAGAATTGAACAGAATATACAGAGGAAAAGATCAGGTGACGGATGTTTTATCGTTTCAGCAATACTCTGATGTTACCGAGATTCCTCAAGAAGGTGAAGCTATTTTAGGAGACGTAGTGATATGCCCTGAGCAAGCTTTTTTGCAGGCAGATGAATATGGACATTCAAATGAAAGAGAGCTGGTATATTTATTCGTACACAGTCTTTGCCATCTTTTAGGGTATGATCATATGCAGGATGATGAAAAAGCTCTCATGAGAGCGGCGGAAGAAAGAGTTATGGAAAAAATAGGTGTGCTTCGCTAGATAGGAGAAAATAATGAAAAGCGGATTTATAAGTATAGTAGGAAGACCCAATGTAGGGAAATCCACATTGCTGAACAGCATTCTCGGTGAGAAGATTGCAATTACTACGGATAAACCTCAGACTACACGAAACAGTATACGAGGTATATATACAAGAGAAGAAAACAAGGAAACCGATTGTCAGATGATTTTTATAGATACTCCGGGCATACACAAACCTAAAAACAAACTGGGAAATTTTATGACGGATGCGGCATTATCAACGCTGGAAGAAGTTGATGCGGTATTATTCTTGATAGATTCTCACCCGAGTAAAGGACCGGGCGATGCTTATATAACGGAGATACTTAAGGATATAAAGACCCCTAAAATATTGTTGATTAACAAGATAGATATTTTGGAGCCGGACGTATATGAGGAAATTTACAATCATTACAGCGATATGGGTATATTTGATGAAATAATAGGAATATCAGCCGTTCAAGGAAAAAATGTTGCATATTTGATTGATAAAATAACAGATATATTGGAAGAGGGACCGATGTATTTCCCGGGAGACATGGTAACGGATCATCCCGAGAGATTTATCGTGAGTGAAATAATCAGGGAAAAGCTTTTGTTATATTTGAATGAGGAAGTACCGCATGGTATTGCGATAGAAATAGAGAGTTATAAAGAAAAAAAGAATATAACGGAAATAGGTGCAGTTATATATTGCGAAAAGAAATCTCATAAGGGTATTATCATAGGCAAAGATGGGAAAAAACTCAAGGGCGTGGGAAAAAGTGCAAGAATGGAGATAGAAGCATTGCTTGGTACTAAAGTATTTTTGGAGCTTTGGGTTAAAGTAAAAGAAAATTGGCGAGACAGTGATTTTTTGTTAAGCAATTTCGGATATGCAAAGGATAAATAGTTATGTTGTGCGAAACTGAAGGCATAGTATTGAAAAAGACAGATGTCTACAACAACACACGTTTGCTGACACTTTTCACCAAGGGATATGGAAAGCTCTCATGCAGTACAACTTTGCCCGAAAAAGGAAAGAAGAAAGGAAGCATGGCAGCAAGACCGTTCAGCTACGGGACATATCATATTTTTAAGAGTAGAAACAGCTGCTATGTTAACGGATTTGATTCAAAAAAGAATTTCTTTAAGATAAGTGAAGACATAGATAAATATGCATGCGGGGCATATGCACTGGAATTTACGGATAAAATGTTGCAGGATGGAGAACCGTGCATTGAACAATTTAATTTGCTGGTTGATTATCTCACTATGCTTGAGAGACGAGAAAAGAATTACAGGTCTCTTTTGATAGGATATATGATTAAAACCCTGCAAAAAAGCGGTGTAGCACCTGTGATATCGGAGTGTGTACAGTGTGGGTGCAAAAAAAGCGACAAATGGCTTTTTTTAATTAAAAGTGGCGGTATCATATGCGAGAATTGTAATAGTTCAAATAATCACGGTGACACATTGATTTATGATATAAATTTTGATATCATTAACATTATAAAATATATTCTGCAAAATCCTTTGCAGGTGATGGCGAAACTCAGCATTAAGAGTGAGCCGGAGGAATATATTTTTGACATTTTAAAGAAATATTGCTCTTATCATCTGGAGATTGACAGTATGAAAAGTGAGAATCTCTGGATAGTTGAAAGGAGATAGCATTATGGAAATTACTCTTGAAAAAATTGAACTGGTGAAGGATAGGACAGGTGTCGGCTATAAGGAAGCCAAGGAAGCTCTTGAGCAATCAAACGGCAATGTAGTGGATGCCATAATATTTATAGAAGAAAATTTCGTGGCATCTGAAGAGGGCACTGTAGGAAGACGTTCCAAAACTGTTCTGAAAAAACTTAAAGAGGTTATCAAGAGCGGTAATGTCTCAAAAATTTTAATTAAGAAAAATGGTGAGACCGTAATGAATATTCCTGTAAATGTGGGGATAGTGGGTACGGTGTTAGCTCCGGTAGCCGCGGTTGCGGGAATTATAACCGCATTCGGTACGAAATGCGTTATAGAGGTAGTTAAGAAAAACGGAGAGATTTTGGACATAAGTGCAAGAGCGAATGAAACTATAGGAGATGTAGTGGAAAAAGGTGCCGTTATTGCCGATGAAGTAAAGGAAAAAGGGTCTGAGGTGATTAATACCGTAGTCGACAAAGCTCAGGATGTATGGACCAAGGCAACCAGATCAAGAGATGACAATGAAGATATGGAGTTCGTATATAATGATGAGACGGTAATGTCTGACGACTTTGAAGTAACGGAAGATAAAAATGATACAACAGAAGAAGTAGAAGATAACAAATAAATTAAGAGCAAAGGGGAATACACAAAGATGAGTAAAAACGTGTCTATGGACAAGATAGTGGCATTGGCGAAGACCAGAGGATTTGTATATCCGGGATCTGAGATATATGGAGGATTAGCAAATACTTGGGATTATGGACCGATAGGGGTTGAACTTAAAAACAATGTCAAAAAGGCATGGTGGAGAAAATTTGTTCAGGAGTCGCCATACAATGTAGGGCTTGACGCCGCTATTCTAATGAATCCAAAGGCATGGGTAGCATCAGGGCATGTTGGCGGTTTTGCGGATCCTTTAATCGACTGTAAGGCATGTAAATCAAGATTCAGAGCAGATAACTTAATTGAATCTTATATTAAAGAAAAAGAGGGCATAGAGACTACAGTAGACGGATGGTCTAATGAGAAGTTGGAAAAATATATAGAAGATGAAGGCATAGTCTGCCCGGACTGCGGTAAAACCGATTTTACATCAATCAGACAGTTCAATCTGATGTTTAAAACATTCCAAGGTGTTACAGAAGACTCAAAGTCTGAGATTTATTTGAGACCTGAAACTGCACAGGGAATATTTGTTAATTTCAAGAATGTTGCAAGAACATCAAGAAAAAAGATTCCTTTCGGAATCGCTCAGATAGGTAAATCATTCAGAAATGAGATAACACCGGGGAATTTTACATTTAGAACAAGAGAATTTGAACAAATGGAGCTTGAGTTTTTTTGTAAACCGGGAACAGATATGGAATGGTTCCTGTATTGGAAAGAATACTGTGTAAATTGGCTAAAGTCTCTGGGTATGGATCCGGAGCACATTAAACTGAGGGATCATGACCCTGAGGAGTTGTCCCATTACAGTAACGCTACTACTGATATTGAGTTTATGTTTCCGTTTGGATGGGGAGAACTTTGGGGAATTGCTGACAGAACCGATTTTGACTTGAAACAGCATATAGAGCATTCGGGAGAAGAGATGAACTACCATGATCCGGAAACCAATGAAAAGTATGTTCCGTATTGTATTGAGCCGTCATTGGGTGCGGACAGAGTAACGCTGGCATTTTTATGCGAAGCTTATGATGAGGAAATTTTGACGGATGCTAACGGAAAAGAGGATGTCAGAACCGTTTTGAGATTTCATCCGGCATTAGCACCTTTCAAGGCAGCTGTTTTGCCTCTTACGAAAAAACTTTCTGAGGAGGCGCTTGCTATCCACGCAGAGCTTTCAAAATATTTCATGGTGGATTATGATGCAGCAGGGAGCATAGGAAAAAGATATAGGAGAGAAGACGAAATAGGAACACCGTACTGTATAACTGTAGACTTCGATACTTTAGAGGATAATGCGGTAACGTTGAGAGACAGAGATACAATGGAGCAGATTAGAATTCCGATTTCCGAACTAAAATCATATATTGAGGAAAAATTATATTTTTAGGTTACGAAAATGCGGCAGGTAGAGACCTGTCGCTTGGCTTATAGATATTAAAAGCTTTCAAACTTAAGCAATTACTTAATTTAACGGAGGATATGGATATGACTCAAAAATTTGTATACCTTTTTAGTGAGGGTAATGGAAAAATGAGAGATTTGTTGGGAGGAAAAGGCGCAAATTTGGCAGAAATGACCGGTCTTGGTATGCCTGTACCTCAGGGTTTTACAATTACAACAGAAGCATGTACTCAGTACTATAAGGATAATAAGAAGATTAATGAAAGCATAAAAAAAGAGATTATGCAGTATGTTAAGGAACTTGAAAAAATTTCGGGAAAGAAATTTGGAGATAAGGAAAATCCTCTTTTAGTTTCGGTAAGGTCGGGAGCACGTGCTTCAATGCCGGGAATGATGGATACAATATTAAATCTTGGACTCAATGATGAAGTAGTAGAAAGTTTTGCCAAGAAAACAGGTAACCCGAGGTTTGCATATGATTCATACCGCAGATTCATTCAAATGTATTCGGATGTAGTAATGGAAGTGGGTAAATCATATTTTGAGAAACTGATTGATGAAATGAAAGAGAAAAAAGGCGTTCAACTTGATACAGAGCTGGAGGCAGATGATCTTAAGGAATTGGCAATGTTGTTTAAGGCGGAATACAAAAACAAGGTAGGTTCAGATTTTCCGGCAGAGCCGGTAGACCAGCTGATGGGTGCCATCCAGGCAGTCTTCCGCTCATGGGACAACCCTAGAGCAATTTATTACAGAAGAATGAATGATATACCTTCATCCTGGGGAACTGCAGTTAATGTTCAGTCGATGGTGTTCGGTAACATGGGAAATACATCCGGCACAGGTGTCGCATTTTCAAGAAATCCATCAACAGGAGAACCTAAGCTGTATGGCGAATATTTAATGAATGCACAAGGTGAGGACGTAGTAGCAGGAGTTAGGACGCCTCAGACTATTGATCAATTAAAGGACACGAATCCGGAAGTATATAAGCAGTTTCACGATATAGTTTATAAGCTTGAGGATCATTACAAAGATATGCAGGATATGGAGTTTACTATAGAAGAGGGAAAGCTTTATATGTTGCAGACAAGGAATGGAAAAAGAACTGCCAAGGCGGCATTGAAAATAGCATGTGATTTGGTAGACGAGGGTAAGATTACCGAAGAACAGGCCGTATGCATGATAGATCCTAAACAGCTGGATGCATTGCTTCATCCTCAGTTTGATGAGGCGGCACTAAAGCAGGCAAAACCTATAGGGTCGGCACTTCCGGCATCTCCGGGAGCAGCTTGCGGACAGGTGGTGTTTACGGCAGAAGATGCAACAAAGATGGCAACCACTAAGGGAGCAAAAGTCATTCTTGTAAGACTTGAGACTTCTCCGGAGGATATTGAAGGAATGAACTATTCCGAAGGTATTTTGACTGTGAGAGGAGGCATGACATCACATGCGGCAGTAGTTGCGAGAGGAATGGGAACATGCTGTGTATCAGGATGCGGTGATATAAAAATTGACGAGGAAGCCAAGGTGTTCACTTTAGGAGGAAAAGAATTTCATGAAGGGGACTATATATCATTGGACGGATCAACAGGCAATATTTACGGTGAAGCGATAAAGACGGTTCCTGCAGCTATTTCCGGAGATTTTGAAAGACTTATGGGATGGGCGGACAAATATAGAGTGTTAAAGGTTAGAACCAATGCGGATACACCTAAGGATGCTAAACAGGCAATGACGTTCGGAGCACAGGGGATCGGGCTTTGCAGAACGGAGCACATGTTCTTTGATGCTGCGAGAATAGGAGCCATGAGAGAAATGATAGTTTCAAGTACACCGGAGCAGAGAAAAGCCGCTTTGGATAAACTGCTTCCTATGCAAAGAGAGGACTTTGAGGGTATATATGAGGCTATGGAGGGATTCCCTGTTACTATACGCTTCCTTGATCCTCCTTTACATGAATTTCTACCTAAGGAAGAAGATGAAATAGCCGATTTGGCTAAGGAGATGAAAATTGATATAGATGAGCTGAAGCAAATAATTGCAGGCTTGCATGAGTTTAACCCTATGATGGGGCATAGAGGGTGCAGATTGACAGTTTCATATCCTGAAATTGCTGAAATGCAGACAAGAGCGGTGATTGAGGCTGCACTTAATGTACAGAAAAAACATCCGGAATGGACTATGATTCCTGAAATTATGATTCCTTTGATTGGAGAAATTAAGGAACTTGCGTATGTTAAAAATATAGTCAAAGAAGTTGCAGATCCTATAATAGAAAAATCAGGAATAAAAATGGAATACAAAGTGGGTACGATGATAGAAATACCTAGAGCGGCTTTGACAGCTGACGAAATTGCACAAGAAGCGGAGTTCTTCTCATTCGGTACCAACGATTTGACCCAGATGACTTTCGGTTTCAGTAGAGACGATGCGGGAGCATTTTTGGGATCGTATTATGAAAAACAGATTTATGAGAGCGATCCGTTTGCCAGACTGGATCAGAACGGTGTGGGAAAACTTGTCAAGATGGCTGTAACCTTAGGCAGGGAAGGAAGAAAAGACATTAAGCTCGGAATATGCGGCGAACACGGAGGGGATCCGTCATCAGTAGAATTTTGTCACGATATAGGACTGGACTATGTTTCATGTTCACCTTTCAGGGTGCCTATTGCAAGATTAGCTGCTGCACAGGCTGCCATAAAAAATAAATAATGATGTTTTAATTGAAAATATCCGTAAATCGAAAATTCGATAGACGGGTATTTTCTTTCAGTTTTTTATGCTTTAGAAGCTTATATTTCATCAAAAAAACTTACCGGAGATAAGTGTAAACTTTTTGTAAAGGATGATTTAAAGTTTATTATAACGGGTAATATAAAGCTAACTGATTTATAAAAATAATTGTTACAAATTTAACTAATGTGGAGGAGAGAATAATGAGTAAAATAGTAGTTGTAGGAGCTAATCATGCAGGTACTGCTGCAATTAATACGATTCTGGATAATTATCCGCAAAATGAAGTAGTGGTTTTTGATAAAAATTCCAATATAAGTTTTTTGGGATGTGGTATGGCGTTATGGATAGGTAACCAGATTCACAGACCGGACCTTTTATTTTATTCAAATAAGGAGAAGCTCGAGGCTAAAGGTGCCAAGGTGAATATGGAAAGTGAAGTAACATCCATTGATTTCACTAACAAAAGGGTTTATGCAACACTTAAGGATGGAAGTAAAGTTTCAGAAACCTATGATAAGCTGATACTTGCAACAGGTTCTATACCTATTATTCCTGACATACCTGGTAAAGATTTGGAAAATGTTCAGCAGGTTAAGTTATATCAGGATGCACAGGAAGTCATCGATAAACTTGCTGTACAGCAGATTAGGAATGTGGTCGTTGTAGGTGCAGGATATATAGGTGTGGAGCTTGCAGAAGCATTTGAAAGACATGGTAAAAATGTAACAATGATTGATGTGGCTGAAACCTGCCTGCCAAGCTATTATGATAAACCGTTTACGGAAATGATGAATGAAAATCTTTCAAAACATGGAATCAAGCTTGCATTCGGTGAAACAGTAACGGAGATAAAAGGCAATGGAGGAAAAGTTTCTTCAATAGTGACAGATAAGGGAGAGTATCCTGCGGATATGGTAGTGCTTTCAATAGGCTTCAGACCGAATAACACATTGGGAAAAGGAGTACTTTCAACTTTTAAAAACGGTTCGTATGTTATTGACAGAAACCAGCAAACCAGCATAAAGGATGTATTTGCTATCGGCGACTGTGCAACTGTGTTTGATAATTCAATAGATGATAAAAACTACATTGCACTTGCTACAAACGCTGTTAGAAGCGGTATCGTAGCTGCACATAATGCGGCAGGGACAGCTATTGAAACGATAGGTGTGCAGGGGTCAAACGGAATTAATATATATGATTTAAAAATGGTATCTACAGGAATTACTGTGGCAAAGGCGGAAAAGTTGGGCATGGATGTAGGATACAGTGATTTTGAAGATACACAAAAACCTGCGTTTATTGAAACTGAAAATCCTAATGTCAAAATCAGAATAGTTTATGATAAAAAAACGAGAGTTATTGTAGGAGCACAGATGGCTTCCACATGGGATGTATCCATGGGAATTCACATGTTCTCTTTGGCGATACAGGAAAAGGTGACTGTAGATAAACTTGCACTTACCGATATATTCTTCCTGCCTCACTTCAATCAGCCATACAACTATATGACGATGGCAGCAATTACAGCCAAATAGCACAGGTAGAGTAAAATATTAATAATAAAATAAAATCATGCATTAATCGTGCATGATTTTATTTTGAAATATATTAAACAGCTTTATCAGATACTATTTTGTAAGATCCTTTACACATTCAGAGCAAATATTTTTGCCGTGAAGATTTTTAACATCCTTTGCATTACCACAGAAGATGCATGCAGGTTCATATTTTTTAAGCAAAATGAATTCACCATCGACATAAATTTCAATCGGATCCTTAATGTTTATATCTAAAGTTCTTCTTAATTCCACGGGTAACACAATACGTCCCAACTCATCTACTTTTCTTACAATTCCTGTTGCTTTCATAAAATACCTCCCATAAGTGATAATATAATTTATTATTAAACTCGAAACCATGTGGTGTAAAATCACAGAGTATTTTACCACCTTAAAGCTTTATGTCAATAAGAAATTCATAAAATTTATTTAAAATTAACAAACTTTAACAAAAATATTATTTTTTAATTACCTTTTTCAACTTAGATATAAGTTCAATAATAGAACTTAACGAAGAAAATAGGTTGCCGCTGTTTTTTGCCTTATCCGTTAAATCTTTTACGGAATTGGATAAATCTACAGCTGTTGTTTTTACGAAGACGGCGCCTTCAGCAGCAATTCCGGATATTGTTGAACTGTCATCCAGAATTTTATTTAATTTATCCACACTCTTAATCAATTTAACCATTAAAATTATGGAAAAAATTAAAAGCACAAAACCTGCCAAACACAGCAAAATTACAAAAAGCTGGTTTAGTGTAATGCTGAAATCCAAATTTTTCATAGT
>JBGZBP010000066.1:0-27725 GCA_041844735.1 Bacillota bacterium | reverse complement strand
GGGCTCGAACCTATGACCCCCTGCTTGTAAGGCAGGTGCTCTCCCAGCTGAGCTATACGCCCCAAAGTAATTGCTTGACACATTTATTTATTATACACGTCTGTTATATTCCTGTCAACCTGTTTTTTCATTATTTATTTTTTGGCTCCGAGGGTGGGGCTCGAACCCACAACCCTCCGGTTAACAGCCGGATGCTCTGCCGTTGAGCTACCTCGGAATGTAACTCCTAATCTGTGAGCCGAAAATCATTTTAGCATAATTGCCGGCACCATGTCAACTAGAAACTTTGTATTTTTTATTAATTTTATACACTTTTTAAATTCTCTTATACACTGAAAAAACAGGATATGAAGAGGCCTGTTTCAGCCTCCTCAATCCTATGTTTTTCAACTATTTGCATGCACTATTATTTTACGAATGCACTATCAAACCTTTCAATTATGGTTGCGATTTCTGCTCTCGTAGCATATCCTGAAGGGTCAATTTTGTTTCCGTCTTTACCCTTAATCAAGTTGTTTGCTACAGCCCATCCTGTTGCATCTTTCGCCCAGTCCGCAACAAGGTTTCCATCGGCAAATCCTGATAAATCCGCCTTTTTGTCTACAGAATACTTTTTATAAGAAGCATAGCGATAAAGCATAGCTACAAGTTCCTGTCTGGAGATATTTTCTCCCGGCATAAACGTGTCAGCGGAAGCCCCTTTTGCTATCCCTTCTTTGGTAGTCCAGCTCACAGCCTTTTCATACCATGATCCGCCTCCAACATCGGAGAATGATTTCAACTCCGTTTTCGGCTCTTTTTCCATTCTGTATATCATAGTTACGAACATTGCTCTGGTAGTCTTAACTTCCGGAGCAAACCTGTTATTACCGATACCTGACATTATATTTTTGCTCGCTACATATAAAACACCCTTTGCAAACCAATCGTTTGATGATACGTCTACAAAGCTTACAGGCTTTGTTTCATCCAATTTCTTTTCGTCTTTCTTTTCATCCTTCTTGTCGGCTGCCGGCGGTGCTATTCCGCCAATGCCGCCTATTCCACCGCCGCCTGATGGTGGAGGTGTTCCTCCCGGATTAGGTGCAGGAGGTGTCGGAGGTACCGGAGGCTTAGGCTTATTAGCCTCGTTAAACACTCTGGTAGCCTTCATAAGCTTAAGAATCTGCTCATTCACCTGTCTCTTTGTAGCCGCATTGTTCTTATATACCGCCTCAGCTTCCACCAAAGCTTTTCTAAGTTCGTCCGCACCTACAACATTAGGTTTTTCCAACAACAGTTTAACCGCTTCCACAGCCAAAAGCAAATCCAATTTGTACACGCTGTCTGCAACTTCGTCCACATTATCCGGCTGTAATGACGCGATGGCATTCTGTATAGCATTCACATGCTTGTCGACCATGTCTATACCCTTTTGAACCTTAGAGTCACTGATATACTGCAAAGCTTCTTCTATAGCAGTCTGTAGTCTTCTTAGAGACTCCTTGGTAAATTCAGGATTTTTCAACCTTTCATTTGCTTCCGCTATTTTTTGTTCTATCTTAGTGGTATCAAATCTCATCATCATGTACACTCTGTCAAGACCGTTTACCAATTCCCTTGCAGCGGACAAATCAGGGTTATCCTGATTCAACATATTCTTAACCTGTTCATCCGTATTTCTGATAAACTCTTTTGCCTTTGCAATACTGTCGGCGGTGTATTTTCCTGTCTTTTCATCGCTCTTAACCCCTGCCTCGGCGTTTGCCTTTTTTATAGCAAGTGTTGAGAAAACATCCATAATACCGCACATTTTAGATAGTTTGTTGTATGCATCAGATATAGCGCTCTCATCGGATGATGTACTGTCATGTACGACCTGTGCCTCATTCAGTACCCTTTCAAATTTCTGCCATACATCAGCAGAGTAAATACTCTTTTGAGGCGGATAGGTCGTCTTTGCACGATTTAATAAATCTGTGAGTGCCGCCTTGTCCACTTCATTATCACTGTATCCCTCAGACTTCCCTGCGTACTCGATGTTAAGCAAAACAGGGTGCTCGTGAGCTACCGCAGATCCCTCAAATACAGGCGAATCCGAAACCGTGCTGAGATTAAGAGGACTGGTACGACCGTCAACCGGTATAGTAATTGTTTCAGGGTATGTGTACTGCTTTCCTGCACTTCCATCAAGAGACATGTTAATAGTTTTCATATTTCCATATTGAGCCTCTATTTTCTCCCTTGATTTATCGTTATTCGGATAATAGAACAGCTGTTTCAAAATGCCGCTCGGTCTTCCGCTGTTATACATCGGCTTCATCTTTAATGTCAAGAATTTCCCATCGCTTTTCTCAACATACTTAGCCCTGCCTACAAGCGATCCGTTTGCATGAGAATCTTTTGTAGGGCTGTTTGCATCCTTGAATCTTACAGTCACTGTATAAATTTTATCTACTGTATGAGGCGGATTTACCGGTCCCGGACCTACACTTCCTCCACCTGTTTTTAAATCTGAAATAGCAAGATTCAATTTGCTTATAAAGTATTCCCTACGATCTCTTTGGTCATACACCTTGGTTCCTTCATCCCCATAATACCCTTTTTCATGGTGATCAATATACTCTTTTGCCTTTCTTATCCAATCATTCAGATTTCTTCTGCTATCCTGATTGTACTGAGTATCTGCGGATTTTTGCTCCGCCTCTTGTATTTTCGATTTTAAATCGTTCATAACGAATTTCAAATCATTTTTAACATTGCTTAAAGCTCTATAGTTGCTCTCTATCTCGCTGTCGTTAAGCACATTCTGCCCTGTTACCGCAGCGCTTACTCTTTCAATAATTTCTCTTACTTTTGCCAAGCTTTCCTGAGTATATCTGTTGTCAGTCTGCCATGCCTTGTTTTCTTCTTTTAAACTCTTCTCCAGTTTCCATAAAGGCATACCCTTCATTACCCTATCGTTAGCTCTCCAGAAATCGCCTACTTTGCTTGCCAAATCTTGCTGAGAAGCGTTTTGAGCCGCCTTGATTCTGACTAACTCTTCGTATGCCGCTTTGACATCCTTAAGCTGCGATTCAGGAACAGATTTGTAGTTCGCTTTGGTGGTGATGTCATTATAATATTTCTCCACCTCATTCAACTTTGTCAAATCCAACGTAGAAGAAGCTCCGCCCGCAGGCACCTTGTTATCGTAATCAACATAAAGATCCACATCCACTATACTCGTAGGCAACACGCTTCTTTTTTGTAGTGATGAATCATAATAGTGAACAGTCACTTTAAATTTTTCAACTGTAGGGTTTACCTGCAATGTGAGCTTTCCGTGATAGTCCACTCTTTCCTCATAAAAAGCTCCCCTGAACTTCATATTTGTCTGTTTTTGCTCCGATTTTTCAGCGTTTATATACGTTCCGCTCTTAGGATACTCGATATCTTTTATCACCTGATCGTCGCTCGTGCTTCCCGTATCTCTCCAAGGCACTGCTTCCAATGTGACAGTGTACTTTTTCTTATCGGGCTCCGCCTTATATATAGCTTCTCTTTTGATAAGTTTGTTGCTCGGTGCTTCAACATAAGGCTTTTGCGACCCTCTGTTTACGAGCAACACCTGTACCTTGTACTCTCCGCTGTCCACAGGCGGCTTAGGCTTGTGATCCGGCATTTCAACCTTAGGCTCCGACTGTCCGTCTTTTCTAACAAGGTTGTTCATAGCCTTGACAAGCTCCTTAATATAAGTGCTTGTATTATTAATAGCCGGGCTGAATTTTTTTAGCTGCTCTATCCAACCCTTGGCGTTGGACTTAGCAATGTAAAACGGTTGCCATGTCGCAGGAGTATAATCCGCTTCTTTTTTCTCTTCAGCTTTCTTTACGATATCCTCAAGCTCTTTTGTATTATACTTTAGTATGGTATTGATTGAATGATTATCAAGTTTAGCCAACATCTCCACCATCTGCATCGGGTCGGCTGTCTTGATTTCATTATGTATATCCTCAACGAGATATTTTTTATATTTTTCTATGCTTTCCGGAGTATAAACATAATCCTTATACTGTGCCACTCCTTCAAGACAGTCTTCGATTTTCTTGTTTATAAGCTCTATCAAAGCCATCTTGTTTTCAATAGTGTACACAGGCTCCGCAATCTCATACATCTTGTCCAGTTCCGGCCTTTCAGCTCTGTAAAGAGTCTCCAAATCGCTTATAACCTTATCCATTTTGGTTATATCCGCATCATCCCTACCCTTTTTTAAGATTTCCTGTTTTAATGAGTATGCTCTTTCTATCCAGTTCTGAATTCTACCTAAAGCCTTTGCTTTTGCCTGAGTTTGCTCACCGTCATATGTACTGTCAAACTTTGCGTTTTTATAATCCACTTTGATACCGAACGGGCCCGTCCTCACTGTATCTCCGTTCAAGGTTTCATATGACAAATCGCTTATAACAAGCTGATCCGGTCCAAGCTCTCCCGGAACCGTAACCTCAAATACAGGAGTGCCGTTTTGCATTGTACCCGTATACTTTGAGACTTCCACTGCGACTATATTGTTTACGGATACAAACTTTATAGCCCTTGCCTTAGAAGTATCCAGCATGAAACTGAGCGTATAGTTATTACCTGCTTTTTCAATAGCGACATACGGTTTTCCTGCACTGTTCTTTCTGAAAGCAGCCTCAACTTCCGCCTTCTCATTGCTGTCTGCCTGATATAAATTCTGCTTTATGTTCGGCTCACCGACCATTTTTACTCCCACTGCATTGAATGAAGTATTATAAAGTCCATCCTGCTTCAAATCTTTACCTATAGGAAACCCGAACATCGCATTATAATATCCCATTACTCCTATAGCATTATTAGCCAAAGCGTCTGTATATGTATCCTTCAAAAATTTTGCTCTACTTGCCTCATACCACACCTGATACCATGCAGTAGTGCCTATTACCTCTGTAGGAATTTTATTTGCATCATTCTCGAATGAATATGAAGGATGCTTTTGTGGAATCTCATGCATAAATCTGGTTCCTTGAAACCTCTTGTATACATCCTGATTCTTCATTGTCTCATCTGCCATTTTTTCAAGCTTCTGCAAAGTTTCCGGCTTTGCAGGCTCATCAAAAGCACTGTTACCGTCCGCAAAAACCTTCACGGCAAATCCACTTGAAAACACCCCACCAAAAACCATTGCAAACGCCACAATAAATGACACTGCACGCTTTTTTAGCGAACTTTTACTGTTCATTTTTTTCCTCCTTTGTTTCTTTTTTTAGTTTAAACTAACTTAAACATCCAAATTTTTCGCTATATTTTCGTCTTTTTGGGTTATTTTATTAGTTTAGACTAACTTGTTTTCAATATAATAACACTTATCTTTTTAAATTTCTTCAAAAATATTATGATTTTTTTAAAACTGCGCTATATAACTCTGGACAATACCGCAGCAAGCTCCGCTCTTGTCAATTTCCCCTTAGGGTTCATCCTGCCATTGCTTCCTTTAAGTATTTCAGCACTTCCTGTCGCCCATTTCATAGCATCTCCCGCCCATGGCGAAATTTCCATTGCATCTTGGTAGCCTGAAACATCTCCGTCAGTTTTAATATCTTTCTTCTTATACTTGCTGTACGCCATCATGATGCTCGCAAGCTCTTCTCTTGTTATCTCTTTGTCAGGCTCAAACATCCTTGCTCCCGTACCCTTGACTATACCGTTCCATCTTGCCCATTCTACCGCTTCTTTGTACCAGCTTCCGCTCCTAACATCCTCAAATGCCACTTCCGAAATCTCATACTTAGGTTCTTTTTCCATCCTGAATAATGTGGCAACAATCATTCCTCTGGTCGTATTAGCGCTTGGAGCAAAGCGTTCCGTTCCCATGCCTTTCATTATTCCTTTTAAAACAACTGAATATATAGGCTTAGCATACCATGCGCCTACTTCCACATCTGTAAAATTGATACTTGGTATCTCTATCTTTTTACTGTCAACATCTTTTTCTTTTTTAGATTCCGGCTTCTCCGGTACCGGTGATACAGGTGACGGTGATGGTATAAATCCTCCGCCTATGCTTCCGCCACTTGGTGGATTAGGTGGAGACGGCGGGTTAGGTGGAGATGGCGGATTAGGTGTTCCTCCCGGATTCGGTGAAGGGGTCTGTCCACCCGAAGGTTCTTGCAAACTTCCATCTTTTGCAATAGACTTCGCATCTACAACCTTATGATTCCACGCAAAATCATCAGCATAAATCATCACATTTTCCAAACTTACCCCCTCAGGCAGCTTCCACATATTCTCCGCTACCTTCGGAATCATCTCTTCTTGTCCGGACTTCATGTAATACAATCCGGCTTCTTTGACTCCACTACCTCTTTCTATCACTTCATTAAGTTTGTATAATCTTTTCTCTTTATCAAATGTCGCATCTACAGGGTTCGGAGCCACTCTGTCGAGTATCACCTTATATGTGGTGCTGACAACTTCATTCGGTGCGACCGCAGGTGAACTTGATACCACGACATCATACACACCGTCGGGCTGCAATCTTCCATCATACTTCCCATAGCCATCCCATTTCCATGTATGTCTGGTATATGATTTTTCCTCAAAATCCATACTCTTATCGTTATATGACTTGAAGCCTTCTTTACGATCCGTAAAGCCCCAAATCATTCTCGATCTTGTAACATCATCTTCTCTGTAAACCTGCATACCCAGACTTGCAAAGTTTCTAAAAAATGTTCCGACAAATTGAATATTCTCCGCTCTTCCGTCATTGTTCGGAGAAAACGCTATCTTGTTGATATCATACTTAGTGTTACCCTCATCATCTTCGTACTGTCCAAGCACCACAGGTCTGTTACCTACAAAACTCGAAAAATGCGTGAAATCATTGGTTTCACCCGTTTCATCATAATATGAAGGTTCTCTGTTTTCCTCAGAAATTTTATAAATACTGTCTTCCAGAGGAGAAAGCTGCTTCCAATTCCCCACAAAACCTATAAAAGGTATGCTCAAATTAACACCGCCGTTTATAGCCTCAAACTTGGTATACCCCTCAAGATAGTACCCTCTAGGCTGTTTCGCCTTAAGTTCAGCATCAAAGCCCGAAGCATTCACCTTGATATTGACAGTCTTATCCGTTTTTGCCTCAACATCAACAGTACCGCCGTCGATTTCTTCCATAACCTTCTCACTCTTAAGAGAATATCTCCCGTCTTCCACTTTATCTGTAAGCACATATGTAGTAACACGATATTTTCGTGACTCCGTCCCTATGTTCTTAAGTGTAACATTAAAATCAAAGTCCGGACTTATGTCTCCGCACATTACTGCCGATCTGTTGTTATTTCCAATCAAATATACATCCGTTCTCATAGCGGCATCCAAGTTGATAAGTCCCGCTCCTTGTGCTCTTGGTGATGCATAAGTTTCATCATCTTTCACAGGCATCGCTGTGCTCATAAGCATATTTCTAACAAAATCAAATCTTTCAGCTTGCGGTATATTAAGTTCTCCGGCTCTTTCCGATATAAGAGAAATTCCTCCCGCAACGTGAGGAGATGCCATACTGGTTCCTGACATGTTTCCGTATGTACCGTGATTCAAAGTTGAGTAAATCATTCCTCCGGGCGCCATTATTTCAGGTTTCAAATCCCCGTCTGCCGACAACCCCCTTGAAGAAAAGTATGACACGTGCCCTGCAAGCGGATTCGGAATCCTTACAATTTCATCACCTAATCGAACCTCAGCTTTTCCCGTTCTTTCAATAAGACTCATTATATAAAGTCCCGATTTGTTGCTTATAAACGCTGACGGGATTCTCGGGTTCTTAAGTTCCATCTTTATCAAATCTTCACTGTCAGGATCATTGTTGAACACTATCATAGCCTTTGCTCCTGCATTGACCGCATTCATCATCTTCTCCTGAAAACTGAGGTCGCCACCCCTCTCAATCAACGCAATCTTGCCTGCCACCTTGCCCTTGATTTCATTTTCCATGAAATTTTCAGGCGAACCGTACTTACAGAAAACCACCTCAGTATATCCCGAAACACCATTGGTCGGATCTGCAAATCCGGGTCCTGCAGCTTCTGAAAAAGGTATTTTAAAGTTATCATCTTTTATATTCAAAACTGTTGTAGTAATCTCATAACCCTCACACGATGCAACGGAAAAACCGTCCGGTGATACACTTGGCATATCCGGAAGACCATAATCGGGGTTATACACTGTAGGCATTATACTTCCCGCACCGAATGCCGTATCGTTACCGGCAGCCAATGCTACGACCACGCCCTGCCTCCTTGCGGAAGCCAATGCATTTTTTGTCGCATTATCTATCATATTAACAGCACCTGCCGCTCTGCCTATACTCATATTTATGCTGTCAGCACCAAGCTTAACGGCATCTTCCATTGCCCTTGCGTATATTTCTCCTGATGTCCCTGCCTGTGCATCATACATTACCTTCATCAAAAGCAGCTGACTTTCCGGAGCGACTCCCTTTAAAATTTCTCCTCCGGGAGCCGGAGCATCCGCATTGGCTCCTATTATACCTGCAACATGCGTACCATGAGAATCTTTCTGTCTGTCTCTTACATCGTTGTCACGATCTGCGTAGTCATAGACAAAGGGGAACTTTTGTGAATTAAATTCACCCACAAAAACCCTGCTCCTACTCTTTAGTGAGCTCAAATCTGCGCTGTTTTTAATTTTAAGGTTTGAATTTGTTACCCTCATCGCAGGATGTGTAGGGTCAAAACCTGTATCAATAACAGCTATCAACTGTCCTTTTCCGTTATATTTCTGATTCACCTTAGGAAGTTCAATCATCCTGTTGCTGCTCAAGTCTCTCTTGTTGATCTTTTTGACTTCCTTCATAACAGGCGCCTTATATTTTACACTCCTCTGAACCAGATTCACTGTATCCATACCGGCTATTGCCTTTGCTGTCTTATAGCTTGTCTCTATCGCCAAGGCGTTAAACAAAAGGTTATACTTGTCTTTAACATTGATATCATCATGCATATTTTTCAGGTTTGCAATAAACTTTTGCTGAAAAATTTCACATGCATCCATATATCTTTCCCTGCCTGACGCTTCTCTTCTTTCCTCCGGAGAAACATCCACAGGATCATTCATGATGACCATAAAAGTATCGACATCTTCGTCTTTCATACTGTCACCCACCTGATCCTTTAATTTGGAAAGTGCTGTAACTTCTCCATTCGATGCATTGTTTTGCTTCGTATTTACTACTGTATTGTCCGCAAAAACAGGTAAAATTCCTGTCGTTGCCATGGAAAATACCAGCAACAATGCTAAAATTTTAATACGCATAAAAAAATAAACCTCCTAATTGTATGTTAATAAATCTTCTTTAATTTATTTTGCAGTACAATTATAAGGTTTATTTGTTCTTTATGGAAGTCCCTTTTTTCTTTTTGGTTAGTTTTCCATAACTTTTTTGAAATTTTTAAAATCGTCCATTGTTTTTTTCATGATAAAAATTCGTTATCACACATTGCGTACCAACGGATTTATCGCACTTTTTCGCTCCCGTTCCCATTTTCACTTTTATAAAAAATTTTATCTCAGCGGGTTAGCGTTAACTATCGCCTTAGGTCCGCAAGCATCTTTGCACTTTCCACATCTTATGCACTCAAGGCTGTTAGGATTTTCATATGTCTTTATTTCCATAGGACAAACCACCGCACACTTACGACATCCTACACATTTTTCTTCAATAATCTTATATCTTAAAATTGCAAACTTATTAAAGAAACCGTAAAGTGCTCCTAACGGGCATATGTACTTACAGAAAGGTCTGATATATTTTATAGATAGAATAATAACAGCTATCAATATTATCACTTTCCAACTGAAAAGCACTCCTAGAGCAGTTCTTATTTTTTCATTTTGTATAGAAAGCAGAACTCCCCCCTCCATCGCACCGACAGGACAAATCCATTTACAAAACATAGGAACCGCTATTCCGTAGTTTGTAACCGCCAGAGGCAATATTATAACGAACACGACTAATAGTACATATTTAAGATAAATAAGCTTATTATGTCCTCTCGGACTCTTTTTCTTCTTAAATAGTGGTATCTTGTGCAAAAGTTCCTGGAACAATCCAAACGGGCATAAATACCCACATACAAATCTTCCCAGAACCACTCCGAACAAAACAATAGTTCCTACTACATAGGCGGACACCGTGCTCTTCACCTTATGCATAGTGGACTGTAACGCACCTATGGGACAGGCTCCCATAGCCCCCGGGCATGAGTAACAATTCATACCCGGTACACAAACACTCTTCATTCTTCCTGAGTATATGGTTCCGCTCAAAAACCCTTTCAAATTTAAATTTGTAATCAGAGTAGCGAGAACCTGAATTATTTTTCTCGTAATCTGTCTTTTACTATTCATACTTTAACCCTGCAATCACCCTATGCCTATGCATTCCAAACATATATTGGCTGCCTTTTCCATAACATGAGTCGGATCTCCGTTAATTACCCCTACGACTACCAATATAATTCCAATACCTAATATACCTACCGTAATATATTTATTCGCTCTTTTTTCCATTTTCTTTATTTAGCCAGTGCTTCATCTACAATCTTTTTCCAGTCGCCGTGCGGTCTTGCACCCTGATATGTAGCTAAAACCTCTCCTTTTTTATTAATTATCAATGTCTCAGGCACTGCTATAACATCTTCAAGATATCCCTTCATCAAACTGTCGCTAGGTAAAATATGAGTGAAATCAGCTCCTGTTTTCTTAACCAATTTCTTGGCAGCTTCTATTTTGCTTTTTTCAACGGCATCCGTAGGTATACCTATCACCTGAACCTTATCTGCTTCATAGTCTTTTGCAAGCTTAGCAAGTGCAGGCATCTCATCAACACATGGTCCGCAGAAAGTTCCCCAGATATTTAAAACTGTTATATCCGAATTTGCGAAAATCGCCTCTGTAACCTTATTGCCTTCCATATCAACAGCCTCAAACTTGGTGAATTTTTTATTTTCACCTGCCTTCCCCTGATCTCCTTCGGCATTCTTATTGCCACAAGCTCCCAAAGTAAAAATCATTACCGCCACAAGCAGCAACAATCCCGCTTTGTGACCCTTTCTAATTAATTCCAACATTTTAATACCTCCTTTTTTTTATATCGGATATATAATAACATATAAAGAAAATATTAAAACATGTTTTTCCTATATTTAAGAAATTTTTTAAATTTATCAGGTTGATAATTTAAAACAAGCTCATCCGGAAATCCCGTGTATTGCAACAGTTTTTTTGAAAGAGCATGGTCACCCACACCAGTCTCGAAATGAGCATCGCTGCTCATAATAACATTTGTTCCATACTCCATACACCAATGGAGCAACTTTTCACAGTTTTCATAAGCATCCTTTCTGTATGTCGTAGGTATGTATGAGCCGTTATTAATTTCCAAAATAACCTTGTTCTCCATCGCTTCTTTTGCGAGCAGTCTGTAATCTACCGGGAAATTTCCATCATCCGGGTGCCCTATAACATTGACCGCAGTATTTTTCATAACGTTGATATATGCCTCCGTATTTTCAGAGACACTGCCGGGCGTTATACATTGGGAGTGCAAACTGGCTATGACAATATCGAGTTTCTCAATTATCGATTGCGGCAAATCTACACTTCCCTTAAAGTCCATTATATTAAGTTCCGCTCCTATCATAAGTTCCACGGATGAAACCAAATCCCTCGACACAACATGCAGATTCTTGAAATAAATTTCCTTGCAGCTACCCGTCATCGCCGGCCCATGCTCAGTGATTCCTAAAATCTTGATGCCCTTTTGCTTCGCCATTTTCGCCATCTCGTGGATGGTACTGTATGCGTGACCGCTGGCAAGTGTGTGAGTATGTATATCTATAACATCTTTTTTCATACATTTGCTCCTATACCGTCTTGTAAAGTACAGATTCTGATTCTGCTCGGCAATACCGAAATATCCAACGGGAATTTTTCTCCCGCCTCTCCGTCTATATCCGTACCGATTTTCACGTCTGTTTCCAACCTCAATTTATCAGTTTGAAAAAATATCACGTCTTTGCTCTCTTGGTGTTGCCCCTTAATCACTTTAATTAAAAGTTGTGAAAGATCCATCAGAGGAGCCGCCTTAAACATCATTATGTCCAGCTTACCATCATTAATGCTGCTTCTTGGAGAAACTTTTTTAAACCCTCCTGCTGAAATTCCGTTCATAACCAACATAAAATATATATCAACGGTGCCTGAAAATTCACGACTTTCCACTTTTACCGGCAAAGGCTTCAACCTTGCAAATTCACCGGCTCCCTTAAGGTAATATGACAGCACTCCAAGTGTATTTTTCAAATTAGGGTCTATCTTCTGACTTACGTCCACCAATGATCCCATCGCCGCAACATTAACAAAGTGTCTGCCGTTTACCACACCTACATCCGCATAAGTATAATGCTCCGCCAATGCCACCTTTATCATCCCCTCTATTTCGTTCGGTATATCGAAATAATACGCAAAATCGTTTGCCGTACCTGCCGGAAAAATGGCGATAGGAATATCATATCCCGCCTTAAGCAGTGCATTCACAACTATATTTATAGTACCGTCTCCTCCGGCAGCAATAATTTTAGCACAATTATCCGGGTTCATATTTTGAAATACTTCATCCAACAACCCTTTTTTGTCCATCCTTACCGGAGTCACTAAATATCCCTTACTTTGGACTCTTGCTACAATAGTATCCAAATTATTTTTAAACAATCCGTTTCCTGCCTTGGGATTGTACGCTAAAATAACGTGTTTTCGCATCATAGAATCATCTCCCTAATCTCACCAATCAAATACAAAGATCCACATACCAAAACAACATCGAATTCACCCTGTTCGACCATTCTCACGGCACTTACATAGGCATTCTTCGGTATTTTTTCCGCCATGACATATTTCCCGTACTTGGAAACTGTCCTTTGCAAATCTTCAACACTTAATCTTCTATCATTATCGGGTTCGGTCACTATAAATCCGTCCGCCACATCGGCAATATTTTTAATCAGACTCTCAACATCCTTATCCCCCAGAACACCTATAATTGCCAATATTTTTTCCCCCGGGAAATAATTCGCTACCGATTCTGCCAGCGCTCTGCCTCCGGCAGCATTATGTGCTCCGTCAATCACGACCATGGGATCTTTTGAACACAGCTCGAATCTACCTTTGTTGAATGCCTTTTCAAGTCCGTTTTCCATATCTTCTCGGCTTATCCTGATATTAAAATTTTGCTCATTTAGAATCTCACAAATTTTAATTGCGGTCTTGGCATTTTCCGCCTGATACCTTCCCAACATTGAAATTTTATACCTGACAGGCATTTTTGACAACTCAAATATGGTACCTTCTAAATTACTTGATATTATCTTTATAGGTTCCTTTGAAATATCTACAAGCCTCGCCGTTTCGGTCTCACACACTTTTTCTATAACAGCTCTCGCCTCTTCGCCTATGAGATTTACAACCACAGGAACATTTTTTTTAATTATACCCGCTTTCTCATATGCTATTTCTCCAAGCCTGCTCCCCAGTCTGTCGACATGATCAAAGTCTATCGATGTGATAGCACAGACCATCGGATTTTTGACTATATTAGTCGAATCACCTCTGCCGCCAAGCCCTACTTCCATGATTGCAACATCTACACGCTTTTCATAAAAATATGTGTATGCAATAGCCGTCACAGCTTCAAACTCCGTAGGAGAATCATGCCCTCTTCGCTTCATAATTTCAATATTCTCGAATACTCTCTGCGAGACTGCATTCAAATCTTCTTCGGAAATCAACTCCCCGTCAATTTCTATTCTCTCTCTAAAGTCCGTGAGTGCCGGAGATGTAAAAAGCCCCGTCATATATCCTGATTCTCTGAGGATGGAACTTAAAAATCGGCAAGTCGATCCCTTTCCGTTAGTTCCTGCAACATGCACCACATTTATTTTATCCTGAGGATTTCCCAGCATGTCCATAAGAACTTCCATACGCTCAAGCCCAAGTTTGCTTCCGAATTTTAAAAGGCTGCCCAACTTTTCCTCAGCAACATTATTTTGCATTAACTTTTTTCTCCACTACAGCCAATCTCACAACAACTTTTTCAAGCATCTCCTTGTATCCGATCAGCTTCTCTTTTTCCATGTTTATAACATTTTCAGGTGCCTTGCTCACAAATCCCTCATTTGAAAGCTTACCCTCTATTCGCTTAACCTCACCGGTTAGACGTTTTTCCTCTTTTTTCAATCTTTCAAGCTCTGCATTATAGTCTGACAAATCATCCAGAGGAATAAAAATTTCCGCTCCGTTTATTACTGCAGACATAACTTCGTCAGGCACCTCGTCTCTGCTGCCTATAAACTTGATATCCGTAATGTTCGCAAGATTTTTTATATACGTTTCAGCCGCTTTTACCGTAACTTTTTTATCATCATCCGCTAAAATAACAGCCGTCAATTTCTTTGAAGGCAACGCTTCAGCTTCCGCTCTGATATTTCTGATACTTGTAATCGCCTCCTTAGCCGTCTCAAGCACTGTTACGTCCTCTTCAAATCTGAGTCCGTCGTCAAACTTCTGCCACTCCGCACGCATTATGAATCCGTTCGGATTATCCGCCGTCTTATCAATCTCCGGCAAGAAACTCCAAATTTCTTCCGTAATAAACGGCATAAAAGGATGCAACATTTTAAGCATTGCGGAAAGAGCGTATACCGCCACTCCTCTGCAAACCTCTTTATCTTCCTCGTCGTCGCCATAAAGCCTTGACTTAACAATTTCAATGTACCAATCACAATACTCATTCCATATCAAATCATACACTTTCTGTTCTGCCATAGAAAGCTCAAATTTGTCCATATTTAAAGTGATTTCTTTCGCCGCATCGTTGATAACGGAAATTATCCATCTGTCTTCCGGTTTCAGTTTGCTCAATTCCGGCTTACTGTACGGATTCATCATAGCCTTAAAAGTATCATCTTCATTTTTAATGTTCATCATTACGAATCTTGAAGCATTCCAAAGTTTGTTTGCAAAATTTCTTGCCGACAACAATCTTTCTTCCAAAAATCTCGTATCATTTCCCGCCGTTATACCTGAAAGCAGCATAAACCTCAAAGCATCCGCACCATATTCATTAATAACTTCCAAAGGATCTATGCCGTTGCCGAGAGACTTACTCATTTTTCTGCCTTGCTCATCTCGTACAAGCCCGTGAACATAAACATATTTAAACGGCACCTCTCCTATTAAATTCAAACTTGAAAATACCATTCTTACTACCCAGAAAAATATTATGTCATAGCCTGTAACAAGTACGTCATTCGGGAAGAAATAGTCCATTTCCTTAGTTTTTTCGGGCCATCCAAGGGTTGAGAACGGCCATAGCGCCGAACTGAACCATGTATCCAGTACATCCTCATCCTGCTTGATGTTGTTTGAAGAACACTTGCTGCAAACTGCGGGAGCCTCCGCACTTACAATTATTTCTCCGCAATCCTGACAATAATATGCCGGTATCCTGTGTCCCCACCAAAGCTGTCTGGATATGCACCAGTCTCTTATATTTTCAAGCCAATGTAAATACACCTTTTCAAATCTTTCAGGTACGTGTATCAGCTCTCCCGTTTTTGCGGCCTCTATAGCAGGTTTTGCAAGTTCCTCCATCCTTACAAACCACTGGTCGGAAAGCATAGGTTCTATGATATTATGGCAACGATAGCATGTTCCCGTAGGAATCACTTTATCTTCCACTTTAACCATAAACCCGTTATCATCAAGCTCTTTAACCCACCTGCGCCTGCACTCATATCGGTCAAGACCTTCATATTTTCCTGCCACCTTATTCATTGTGGCATCATCATTGATACAGCAAATCTGCTCGAGATTCTGTCTTTCTCCCACTTCATAATCATTAGGGTCGTGAGCAGGCGTAATCTTTACAGCTCCCGTTCCCTTTTCCGGATCGGGATAAGGGTCTGAAATAACAGGTATTGCTGTTCCTATAACAGGAATCAGCACTTCCTTACCTATCATGTCTTTGTATCTTTCATCTTCAGGGTTTACCGCTATCGCCACATCACCGAACATAGTTTCGGGTCTTGATGTCGCAACGACAATACCGTCACCACCGTCTTTTCCCGGGTATCTGAAATAATAATATTTTCCTTCACGATCCTCGTGCTCCACTTCGGCATCGGAAAGAGATGTTCCGCAGTCGGGACACCAGTTAATCATTCTGTTTCCTCTATATATAAGACCCTTCTCATACAATCTTATAAAAGTTTCCACAACAGCTTTGTTGCAGCCGTCATCCATGGTGAATCTTTCCTTTGACCAATCACACGAATTCCCCAGCTTTCTTACCTGTTCAGTAATTTTATTTCCATACTCGTGCTTCCACGCCCAAGCTCTTTTCAAAAATTCTTCTCTTCCCAGTTCTTCCTTTGTCTTTCCCTCTTCTTCTCTTATTTTGTCAGCCACCTTAACCTCAGTCGCTATGCTGGCATGATCACTGCCCGGAAGCCACAATGCCTCAAATCCCTGCATTCTTTTCCATCTTATCAAAACATCCTGCAATGTCTGATCAAGAGCATGCCCCATATGCAATTGCCCTGTAATGTTCGGTGGCGGCATGGAAATAGTATAAGGTGTCTTATCCGGATTTACATTCGCCGCAAATGCGCCGCTATTTTCCCACGCATCGTATATTCTTGATTCAAAATCCTTAGGATTATAATTTTTCGCCATTTCTTTTTTCATACCGATTCTCCTGTTCACATACCGACTGTTAACAGCAATCTAATTAACAGCGGTTTCTTTTCTTCCAATTTTCATATTAAATCTCCACTCTTCCGAATCCGTAAAAATGTGATTTATAGTAACTGTTCTCTATATTCTGCACCACTACACCCTTGCTTGGGCTCGCATGCACCATGTTTCCATTTCCCATATATATGCCCACATGAGTAACAGGCTTTGATGAATTGTAAGTTCCCGTCAGAAACACTAAATCTCCGGGTCTTGCATCCTCATAAAGCTCGAAAACTTTCGACTTATCATACATGCCTTGCGCCGTTCTTGGAAGCTTAAACCCTATTTCAGGATCATTGTACACATAAGAAACAAAGCCTGAACAGTCAAAACCCTTCTCCGGCGTGTTTCCTGCCATCAAATACGGAATACCCAAGAGTTTTTCATATTTTTCTTTTACTTTTTCATACCATGACGGTGCCTCCTGACTCCATTCAGGATCAATTTTTATAACACCCTCTTTAAACAGACTCCTCCTGAGCATCACCTTGCGGTCTTTGATATCAGTATTGAGTGCCGCATTTGACAAGTATGCCATAGTTCCTCTTGTAAAATCTTTTTTCGATATCTTTTTCATGTCCGAGGATGTTATCATGCCTATATCAACAGCCTTCTTCTGTGCATTTTCCCATGTGAAGTCGGGAGCCGCCCCACTGTCGGTATACCCCAAAGCACGCAAAATAAATGTCAGATATGCATCAAGCGTTATTATGTCGCTTGCCCCGAAATAATCATCTGAAAGTCCCTTTGTCAGCTTATTCTCATATAGATACCCTATATATCCTAATCCCCACTCGGGCACATCCGTAAAAGGAATCTTATACTCGCCCCTTAAAGCATCCTGTTCTTTACCCAAAAATCGAACCAGCATGCAGGCAGCCTCAACTCTTCCGGGCTTCCTCTCAAGTTCAAATCCGTTGTCTGTACCGTTAAACAGACCTAAATTGCTTAGTTTTAACGCACTCTGATGGTAAATCTCTTCCGTATCTTTGTTTTGGTCAGCAAAAATAGCAGTACATTGAATACTGACGACCAGTGCACTAAAAATAAACAATTTAATAACCCTTTTGAACTTTTTCATAAACCTACTCTCCCTCCGACAAATATTTTTTCAAGAATGACCTCCTATGGATAGGAGCGATACCGTTTTCGTCGATACCTTTGTAATGCATAGCTGTACCATAGCCCTTGTTCTTAGCAAATCCGTACCCGGGATATTTCACATCACATTCAGCCATCATCCTGTCTCTTGTCACCTTTGCTACAATTGAGGCAGCTGCTATTGACAAGCATTTTGCATCACCCTTTACTATACCTTCCTGTTTTATACCAAGTTCCGGCAGTTCCATCGCATCAAGCAGCAAATAATCAGGCTTTATCGGCATTTTTGTAAACGCTTCCTTCATAGCCATCTTGGTTGCCTCTAAAATGTTTATCTTATCTATTATATCAGCATTCACTATACCAATGGAATAGGAAATACAGTTATTTATTATAATTTCATATAATTCTTCTCTCTTCTTTTCAGAAAGTTTTTTTGAATCATCTATGCCGAGTGCAAAAAAATCATTTGGAAGAACCACACAGGCAGCTACCACAGGTCCCGCCAGAGGACCTCTTCCCACCTCATCCATGCCGGCTATTTTTTCAAAACCCTGTTTATTCAGTTCTCTTTCATATGAACACAGCTCGCAAAACCTTGCTGTCAATTCCTCCACTGTTTTTCGTGCCATTTTTTCCCTCCGATAAACTCCGTCGACAAACTCCGTTTTATAACGACTTAACATCTTTCCAATGTAATTTTCCCAATTTTGGAGCTCCTGAACTCGCCAAGTACAGTATTTGCACATCTAGTATAATCAATCCTTTTCCCCGACATCACAAAACCCCTATTTCTTGCTATTTCGTCCATATTTTCTATATCGTCTTCCGAAATCTCTGTAAGCTTATATCTTTCCATAAGCATATCGGGATAGTTCTTTGCCAAGTACTTTATAAGCTCAAAGCCGAGCGTTTCAACGTCCAAAATCTCATCCTTTATGGAACCGCAAAACGCGAGGTTCATGCCCACATCGGGATCTTCAAATTTAGGCCAAAGTATCCCCGGTGTGTCCAAAAGCTGCATCTTGTTGGGCAAAGTGAGCCACTGTTTTCCCTTTGTCACACCCGGTCTGTCTCCTGTCTGAGTGCTTTTTTTCCCTGTGAGCCTGTTTATCAAAGAAGACTTGCCCACGTTCGGAACACCCACTATCATCATTCTTATCGGCTTCGTATTCTTCTTTTCCTCATTTTTTCTCTTTTGAATTTTTTCAAGCAAAGAAATCAATGAATTTTTTCCATCTCCCTTGTTGCTGTCCATCGTAACCGCAATTTGATTATCCTTCGTCAAAAATCTTACCCATTTATCTGTCGCCTGTTCATCAGCAAGATCTCTTTTGTTTAGAACGATTATACGCTCCTTCCCCTCAATCAGTTTGTCCAGTATAGGGTTTCTGCTTGATATGGGGATTCTCGCATCTATCACCTCTATCACGACATCGACAAGCTTCAGGTTCGACTCTATCAATTCTCGAGTTTTTTTCATATGCCCCGGATACCAGTTTATATTTTGCATCATTCTCTCCTTTTCCATATTAGAAAAATAGAGAACCGAGTACTGGTCCTCTATCTGAGATTCATTATTTCTGAATATCTTTTGACTTGATTTTAGCTGCTTTACCTGTTCTTTCTCTCATGTAGTTCAGCTTAGCTCTTCTAACATCACCATGCTTTAACACATCAATCTTTTCGATTCTCGGTGAGTGAAGCGGGAAGGTCTTTTCAACACCTACACCTGAAGCAATTCTTCTAACTGTAAATGTCTCACTAATTCCACCACCTTGTTTTTTCAAAACAAAGCCTTCGAAATTCTGAATTCTCTCTCTGGATCCTTCCTTAATCTTAATGTGGACTCTAACAGTGTCTCCTACACTAAACTTAGGCAGATCAGATTTCTTGTAATCCTGTGCAATCATGCTCATTACATCCATGATATGTCCTCCTTCCTCCCAAGACGTTCTTACATATACCGATCATAATAAAAATACCAGAGGAACGCCCGTGATAACTACAATATGATACCACATACCTTTGTTAAAATCAACCTGTTTTTCAATTTGATTTGATGCCTGTCTCTTAATTTTGCACACTCGCCTGCAAATATTGCTCACGATCTCGGATGTGCATGATCATAAACCTCTTTAATCCTGCCCTTTGATACTGACAAATATATCTGTGTTGCAGCTATATCCTCATGCCCCATAAGTTCCTGCAAAGATTTTAAATCCGCACCGTTTTGTATCATATGTGCAGCAAACGAATTTCTTATTATTTGCGGGGTTATGCTCTTATCTATTTTTGCTTTTTTTGCATACTCCTTAAGGATTTTCCATAATCCCTGCCTCGTCATCCTATCACCCTGAAGATTTAAAAATAGCGGATTATCGCCCTCTTTATTCTTTCCTTCCAATATGGTTTCTCTTACACCGAAAACATAATCCTCCAAAGCGGCTCTTGCCGGTCTTCCTATAGGAACAATCCTAGCCTTTCCATGCTCGCCTCTGCACGTCACAAACCCCATCCTTAAATTCAAATCGGAAACGTCAGCCTCTATCACCTCACTTGCCTTAATTCCCGTGGCATACATGAGCTCAAGTATTGCTAAATCTCTTTTACCCTTAATGCTGTCATCAGGAGCCGAAAGTATTTGCTCCATCTCTTCTATGCTGAGATACTCTATCTCTTTCCGTTCGATCTTAGGAGACTTCAGATTTTCTGCGGGGTTTGACGCTATAATTCCCTTTTGGTATAAATATCCGAAAAATGATTTTATTGAAGCTACTTTCCTATTAACTGTCGACGGTGACTTCCCGTCTTTTTTCAGTTTCAGTGTAAACCCTACAACATCCGAATTCGTTATATCCGCCACATCCGATAAGGCAGCATTATGTTTCATAAATTCATTTATATCACTTTGATATGCGCTGCATGAATTGTCAGACAGCTTCTTCTGTGTTTTTAAATATTTAATATACTCCTTAAGATAATGCTCCATACCTGTCTCCATTTCATCTCATCGATTCCGACTTTTTCGACGCCGCCCTGACCGCCGATATCACCGCTCTTCTGAACCCGTGTTCCTCCAATGCGGATACCGCCTCTATTGTCGTTCCTGCCGGAGAACATATCATATCCTTAAGTTCCCCCGGATGCAGACCCGAATCCAATACCAGCTTCGCAGACCCCATCACTGCCTGTGCTGCAAATTCATATGCCTGCATTCTTCCCATTCCCTCAGCACATGCTCCGTCAGCCATAGCCTCTATCATCATAAACACGTATGCCGGACTGCTGCCGCTTATTCCCACCACAGCGTCCATAAGCTTTTCGGAAACAACCTCAGCCTTTCCCACGCCTCTGAAAATATCCAATGCAAATGCCTTTTCCTCATCATTCACATACTCATTAACACAAACAGCCGTCATCGACTCCTGTATACGAGCCGCCATATTCGGCATAGCACGTATCACTTTGACCTCCGACCCTCCAAGCAGCTGCTCTATCTCTTCAATGCATATGCCTGCTGCTATCGAAATAAACACATGCTTGTTTTCACAAGAGCAATCATATATATCCGATGCGACTTCACCGAAGTTGGAAGGCTTAACACATAGCATTACAACATCAGTATTTTCAAGCACTTCTCTAATATCACCGCATATGGTTACACCCGGCAAACCTGCTACCGCCTCGGAATTTTCCCGGCATGCATCAAACACATATACATCCTGCCTCTTGCCGGAATTACCCGAAACATATCCTTCCAATATGGCTCTTCCCATATTACCTACACCTATTACTCCGAGTTTCATCACATCACCTCCAAATTCAAATCACGACTTCGTCTTACCCCCATGCGGCAAAAATATCGTTCCTTTAACGCTGTCATCCAGCAAATCGTTTAAGACATTTTTATTTTTACCATTAGCCAAAAGCATAGGGATACCGTAACTGTTTACCATTACAGCCGCCTTTATTTTCGTTCTTATTCCTCCTGTACCGAACGAACTTGTCCCGTCCGTCTCTATTCTGTCCATCAGCTTATCGCTATCTGTAACTTCATCTATCAGGTTTGCATCCGCATGCGTTTTCGGATTTTTATCATACACGCCATCTATGTCGCTCAATATAATAAATAAATCCGCATTCCACAAATTTGCCGTAAGTGCTCCCAGCGTATCATTGTCTCCAATGCTTATCTGTTCTATCGATACAGTGTCATTCTCATTAATAATAGGTACCACGCCCTCATCAATGAGCGTAAACAGCGTATTTCTTATATTAAGACTCCTGCTCGGGTCCTCAAAATCTTCGCCTGTTATAAGTAACTGTCCCACATGAACATCTCTCTTGGCAAACGACTGCTTATATGCATTCATGAGCTCCACCTGCCCTATAGCACAAAGCGCCTGCTTATAGTTTATGTCACCTTTCCTCGCCCACATATGCATAGCACCTACACCGCATATGCCTGCTCCCGATGAAACTATCATTATCTGCTTATCCTGTTTTCTCAATCTGTTTATCTGTTCCGTAATACTTTCTATAAATTCTATATTAGCCATACCCTCATCATTTGAAAGAACATTGCTGCCTATCTTAATGACAATCTTCCTGCTGTTTTTTATCCATTCGCTAATCTTATTCATATTCTCTCCGAATCACATCCGACTGCGATATCCTTATAAATCCGTCAGACATTTAGTGCCGGCTCATAGCCTCCCTTCACACCATGCTCCCTAAGCATAGGTTCTATATATTCATTAATAAACTCCTCGGTCTGCTCCGCTGCCCTGCCTATGTATCTCCGAGGATCCAAAAGTTTTTCTATATCATCTGACGACAGTCCGAAACTCTCATCCTCAGCTATCCTGTACATAAGATCGTTCGCCTTACCGTGTTCTTTCACGCAGACCGCCGCTTCCATGGAATGCTCCCTTATCTTCTCGTGGAGCACCTGCCTGTCTCCACCTTTTTTTACAGCCTCCATCATTATATTTTCCGTAGTCATAAAAGGCAATTCCTCCATGATATGTTTCTCAATCACCTTTTCATAAACCACAAGCCCCGAAGTCACATTCGCAGCAATATCAAGTATTGCATCGACCCCTAAGAAACTCTCCGGTAAAGACATCCTTTTATTCGCCGAATCGTCCAATGTACGCTCGAACCACTGCGTAGCAGCAGTGTTAGCCGCATTTTCGGACTGACTGATAACGTACCTCGCCAAAGAAGCAATACGCTCACTTCTCATTGGGTTTCTCTTATATGCCATAGCCGACGAACCTATCTGATTTTTTTCAAAAGGCTCCTCTATCTCTTTCAAGTGCTGGAGCAACCTGATATCATTTGTCATCTTATGAGCGGACTGAGCTATTCCGCTAAGTATACTTAATATGGAGTAATCCAGCTTTCTCGTATATGTCTGCCCCGATATAGGTAATACACGGCTGAATCCCATCGCATTTGCTACATACTCATCAAGAGCTTTGACTTTCTCACCATCCCCGTTAAACAGTTCCAAAAAACTTGCCTGCGTACCCGTGGTTCCTTTTGCACTCAAAAAAGGCAATGTTTCTATAAGTCTTTCAACATCCTGATAATCCAAATAAAAATCCTGTAACCACATGGATGCCCTCTTGCCCACAGTCGTAAGCTGTGCCGGCTGAAAATGCGTAAACCCGAGCGTCGGCATATCTTTATATCTGATTGCAAAATCTTTAAGATTGCACATCAGCGACAACAGTTTTTTCCCCACAAGCTCCAACGCTTCTTTATACACTATCAAGTCCGTATTATCACCTACAAAAGCACTGGTAGCCCCCAGGTGGATAATACCTTTAGCCTTCGGACACTGTATCCCATATGCATAAACATGCGACATAACATCATGCCTCACATGTCTTTCCCGTTCCACCGCATCACTATAGTTGATGTCATCAACATGGGCTCGCATTTCTTCAAGCATTTCTTCCGTAATATTAAGTCCAAGCCTCTTCTGCCCGGAAGCAAGAGCAATCCAGAGTTTCCTCCATGTAGTAAACTTTTTGTCCTCAGAAAATATCCTTGCCATCTCTTCGCTTGAATATCTCACGATTAACGGATTTCTATATCTTTGTGTTTCTCCCATGCAAACATCCTCCGGTTTTTCTGTATATTCATCCGGGAAAACCCTGTTTCCCATCCGAAAAGCACTAAAAACAGTAATTTGTTGTATTTATTATAAACTACTTTAAACTATTTCGTAAAGTATTACGTAAAATTTTATGTAAATCAAATGACATACACCTTTAATTATTTTATTAAATAGTGTAAAATATTTATATTAAACGGGAAAGGGGCTTTTTTATGAGCAGGAACAAACTTATTCTTTTGATTGCATTGGGAGCATTAGCACTCTATATGATGCCCGACAATGCCACAGGCGACTATGTCAAAGAACTTACCAAGAGAATTCTGGCGTATGTATTACTTTTCATGATAATATGGCTTTCAATATCGTTGAGGTTTTTAAAGAAAAGCATCAGGAATTGCATGTCCAACCCTACAACCAAAACCGCAAAAGAGGCTTTGAAATGGTTGAAGCTTTCTTTTGATGTAAAACGAACTATGGGCGATGAAAATATGAAAAATTTCTATCAAACCGTCAATGATTCAAAACACGTTGAGATGGAAATTAAAAATCAATTATACAATGTGCTCGTGCGAAAAAGCATAAAGGTTCCTCTTCCGATGAAGGGTCGCAAAGCATAGGCTGTCTTAAATTTCGAGAGTGTGAAAAAGTCTCACACTCTCTTTAAAATTACCATAGAAGACTAATTTACAGACTTTATTTCACAGTCTCTAGAAGGCTTATTTACAGACTTTTCTTCACAGTCTCGGAGATGGAGCGATAGCTTCTCTCTACTCTTCACTTTTCAAAGTTAAATCTCCTATTGTTTTTCTGTTAGTCCAGTAACTTCCTTTTATGCTGTCAATTTTATCAATCAACAATTTACAAGTGCCTATCTGTATTGGATTTTTTTCACTATATCTACTTGAAGGATTAGTAATATAAGTGTAATATAACACAAATCCTCCATTTTCTTCAACTAAATTACTGGTAATTGTTTTACTGCTTATTTCATCAGATTTGAGTTTCACATCTGTAGAAAGGAACCTTTGCTCAATTTCAATTTCAACCACCTTTTCTTCAGATTTATCCTTATAGTTATAACTTAAAACTCCTGTATATTTTTTCTTTAATCTTGGCATTTTCACAAAAGGATTATATTTCCATAAATATCTTTCATATATAGCTATTGCAATAACAGAATATCCAGCGGACTCTAAAATTAAATCCCAATAAGCCAAAACCGACTTAGGCATCTTAAATTTATACAATATAATGAAAATAAGAATTATAATTATTCCAGATAATTTTATCAGTGATTCCATTTTAGATTTCATAACTATAAAATCCTTTTAACTCATCTATGAATCCTTTATAGATCTTCTCTCTATCATTAGAATCATAGCATAATTTTTTGATACCGTTAACTTCAACGAAGCTATTAATACTATATTTATTATCATAAAGAAACTCTACAATATCATCAAAAATATATTTGTAATAATCATATTTTACAAAAATTTCATCAGGAACATTATAAATTAAGCTTTCTATGCCAAAAGAGCTTGCTTTCTGTGCAAATTCATATCCTTCATCTTGCATTTGATACCTCATCTCTTTTGCTATTCTAACCATTTTCTTAAAATATAAGTTTGTTCTTTTATTCTTATCTATCCCATTTTTAATATGTTGTTCCGGATAATTTATTACTTCAGTTCCATCATCAGCTTTAATAAGTATTCCTCCTACGTAATTTTCTGGATCAAACCTGTAATCATAAGAGTAATCCCTATATCTTAATGCCGGAACCGAATCAGCATCTTTTCTATAAGAATTTCCATGTATTTTAATAGATTTGTTTTTTCTTTCCACATCATCACCAAATTTATTTTCTAATGCGGATTGAACTATATCTTTAAAAGTCTTGCTTTTTGAACTTGCACTTATAAAACCATAATTAGTTTTAGAAACACCAACTCTATATTTTGGTCTAAATTGATCTATTTGAACAACAGCAATATCTACATCGCTATGCTGTCTAACGTTAGTATTGTTTGCATAAGATCCTTGTAAAAATATTTTAACCTCATAATCATCATTACTCTTCATCATCACTTCAAATGAAGGTGTCTCACTATACATTTTTTGAATGGAAGTCCTTTCATTAAATCCAATAGTTTTTAATGCATCAACTACCATTCTTATAGCATTTTTACATTGATTTTCCTCTGTTTCACTCAAAGGTTTTGCATATTTTCTTAATTGTTCTTCTGTGAATATCATTTACTACTAACCCTCCTTTGATACCGTCATTTAACATCTATTCAAATTCAATCTCTTCATTCACTTTTTGGTGAATATCCACTCTATTAACAACATCAATTACATTTACTAGCCAACCATTTAATGTACAACTTCTGATAAATTCATCAATTCTATTAACTCCATTCATTTCTTTGAGTGTTACAACAACACCAAACCTAACCCCTACGCCATCTTGGGGAGCTAATCGGTTATTTGTCTTTACTTCCATACCCCAGTTTTTATTTTTATAAGAGTCTTTTGGTATCATTCTTTTTGTAGCACTCTCTGCGATATACTTTACATTATCCCATTTTCTAAACTGCTTTCTGGCTTCTCCTTCCAAAAGATAATTTCTTTCTCCATCTAATGTGTCTTCTGTATTCTGTTTATCACCCTTAATATCCTTGATTTTTTTATCATCTCCTATTCGACCAAAATGCAAATTCAATTCTGTATTTGTATAGTCAACACCTTGCAATCTATCACACAATGGAAAATAACACATCGTAGCCTTCGCAATATATGGATACTTATTATCCTTTAGAGGAACTGGAAAATCGTAGTTATAAGTATTCCATTTTTCACTAATATCTGATACCACAAATTTTATTTCATCATCTTTTGTTTGAATAATGTCGTTTATATGAATTGGTACAACTCCATGCCCATATAAAGCAACTTCCTCAGGAGTCGGTTTTTCATCCCAACCTCTTGCAGCATCAATAATCATGGCTTTTGCAACTTCTCTATTAAGTCCTAACACATCAATTAAATAAGATAATTTTCTCGCAATCCAAGGTGCAGCATAAGAAGTACCAGCAACACTCGCAGCCCCTAAAGGTTCACAAACCCTAATGTACTCTTCTTCACTGCCACCATAATAGCTCACGTCAGGCTTTGCAAAGAAAGATAATACTAATCCTTTACGAGCATATTTAGTAGACAGACCATTCTTACTAACTGAATTTACAACTATACTATTAACAGAATCCGCCGGAGATCCTATTTTTACTATATCTACACTTGGTTTATTTGTCCCTGCCACAACAAATATTACATTGTTTTCAAACTGAATTTTATCTAATGTTGCAGCTTCAGCAGAAATAAAGTTGTCATTAATTTCCTGATTACTACCAAGTGAAATATTCCAGACTTTTATATCTGAATTATTTACTACAATACTCTTTATTTTCTTTATTATTGAAAATGAAGAAAATTCAGCACCTACCGCTACTCCAAAATGCCTAACCTTAAACCTTCCACAGCCATCATCCAGCCAAGGATTTAATCTTGCTCCATCAACAATAATGGAAGATACTGCTGTCCCATGATTATAATCTTTTGGATTTTTTGG
>JBGZBP010000065.1:0-20656 GCA_041844735.1 Bacillota bacterium | reverse complement strand
TCCAATAGTTCAAGTGTCAATCTGTCCACTTCTTCTTTATCCTTTGTCTCGTCAAGAATAGCAAGTGTTTTTATAATATCTTTTTGCCTCTTTTCAAAGTTTATTTTCTCAATTGCCATAATGCATTGCTCAAAAACATCACTCTCATTCCCGCTGATAACAATCGATTCCATTATTTCATCAAATATGCCGAGAGTTTCGTCATCAAGGCTGTCTCGAAGCTTTCCCAAATCTATCTCCCTATCAAACTCTTCATAAAGCCTTACTGCAATTTGATATATATTTATGGGGGCAGGATTCTTGAAAATAAAATCATAGACTTTTATTTTACCCATAAAATCAGGTCTTAAAACCATTAATTTGATAAAATATCCCTCGTATTGTGAAAATTTTTTTTCTTTCTTTCCCGCCTTATCCTGCTCATAATCTCTTACAGGCAACATCTCGTCTTTATTTATTTCTGATGTATTAAGTACCTGCCTGACAAGTGTCCCCTCGGAAATCCCTGTCTCTCTGACAAGTTTTTTTATTTCCAGCTCCGATTCTACCGGCGAAAGCTTTTTTAACTCCGGAACCGCTTCATTAATAAAGTTTATGAGACCCTCTTCGGTTTTGATATTATATTTTTCTCTCAGCATCGCCATTTTAAATGATGTAGCTGTCATAGCATCTGATACTTCCGCAATAAACCTTTCTTTTCCATGCTTTTTTATAAACTCATCCGGATCTTTTCCCTGACTGAGAGAAAGTACCCGAACCTTAATGCTTTCAGCCGACAGAATCTCAATCGCCCTCATGGTTGCAGCTTTACCTGCACTGTCACTGTCATATGCTATAATCACATTGTTAGTGTATCTTTTTATCATCATTGCCTGGTTTGGTGTAAGGGCTGTACCCAGGGATGCAACAACATTTTTGACACCGTTTTGATACAGTGAAATTACATCCATATATCCCTCCACCAATATAACTGCATTTTCATTTCCTATTTCTCTGCGAGTCAGATTTATGGCAAATAAATTATTTTTTTTCTTAAAAACGTCAGATTCAGGTGAATTGAGGTATTTAGGAACGCCGTCATCAAGCACTCTCCCACCAAATCCTATTACCTTTCCTCTTGTGTTTATTATAGGGAACATCAGCCTGTTTCTGAATTTACTGTATACGCCTCTTTTTCCTTCAGATGCCAATCCAAGTTTCAATAAATCATCCGGCTCTATGCTAAATTTCTTCATTTCCATAATGAACTCATCCCAACTGTCGGGAGCATATCCCATCCCGAATTTAACTATAGTTTCATCCGATATACCTCTATTTCGGATATATTTATATGCAGGATTTGATTCTTTTTTTATTTGCTCAAAGAAAAATTTTGCTGCCCGTGCATTAATTTCATAATACTTATCGTTTCTTTTTTCATTATGGAAGTTCGTATTTTTTAATTCGATATTATACTCGGTAGCCAATTTTTCTATGGCTTCTTGAAACGAGAGATTGTAGTATTTTTCAACAAAGGAAATCACATCGCCCTTTTCTCCGCATCCGAAGCAGTTGAAAATCTGTTTTGACTCGGACACTACAAAAGACGGAGTTTTTTCATTATGAAACGGACAAACCCCTTTGTAGTTACTTCCTGATTTCTTCAGATTTACACATCGGCCTATAACATCTACGATATTACACCTTGCCTTTATCTCATCACTTATTCCCATTGTCAAGCCTCCAAGATATTGCAATTTACTTCATTCCGGAATATGCCTTCGGTACAAATAACTCTTCAAATATGTGGATGGCATATCTGTCGGTCATTCCCGCTATATGATCCTTAACTACATCATCCTTTTTTTCATCGTCAAGAAGTGTCAAAAGTTCATCCGGAAGTTCTTCTTCATTCTCCTTGTAGTAACTATACAACATTCCGAGCATGGTTTCTATCTTGGATAAATCCTCCGCCTTTTTTACATGTTCACTTCTATAAACGTTCTCAAACATGAATTTCCTGAGCAAACTCATCTGCTCTGCAAATTCATCACTCAAACTTATATATTCTCTGTCTTTTGAATAGTTCACAAGATCTACAACAAGGTTATTGATTCTTATACTGTGAGTATTACCGAGAAGTTTAATACAAGACTCAGGCAAATCCTCTCTGCTTATAATACCTGCTCTTATAGCGTCATCTATATCATGGTTTATATATGCTATTCTATCGCTTATTTTAACTATCTGTCCTTCCAAAGTAAAAGGTACACCTTGTCCTGTATGATTCAATATTCCGTCACGCACTTCCTCCGTCAGATTCATTCCACGTCTCAATCCTGTAGATTCCAACAAGTCTACTACTCTCAAACTTTGGACATTGTGTTTAAATCCGGCATAATGCATCTTGTTCAGAAATTCCTCACCGTTATGTCCGAAAGGTGTATGCCCTAAATCATGTCCCATTGCTATCGCCTCTGTTAAATCTTCATTCAAATTTAACGCGCGTGCAATCGTTCTTGAAATTTGAGAAACTTCCACGGTGTGGGTCAATCGTGTCCTGAAATGATCCCCCTCAGGAGCTAAAAAAACCTGAGTTTTATGCATCAATCTCCTGAAAGCTTTGGAATGGATTATTCTATCCCGGTCTCTCTGGTACTCTGTTCTGATTTCACATTTTTCTTCAAATACTTTCCTGCCTTTTGACTCAGCAGATTTTGCCGCCTTATCGGAAAGAATTCTGTATTCAAGTTCCTCTGATCTTTTTCTTATTGACATAAAATCTCCTATTGTAAACTTTATTCGAGTCGGTTTATTTTTCTTTCCTGCTTATTCCCGTGTGCCCGAATCCCCCTGCTCCACGTTCGCTGTCATCAAGATTTTCAACCATTTCTATGGTCACTTTTTCATATTTACACATCACCATCTGTGCTATGCGGTCTCCGTGCGAAATTTTAAATGTATCTTCACCTAAGTTAATAAGAGGAATTTGTAATTCCCCTCTGTAGTCTTCATCGATGGTCCCTATTCCATTGGCCAAGCATATACCGTATTTTATAGCCAATCCCGATCTGGCACGAATCTGAAGCTCATATCCTGTAGGTATCTGTACAAATATTCCTGTAGGTACCAGGAATCTCTTTCCCGGCTCTATCTCGACATCCTGTATTTCAGGCAAATATGCACAAATATCCATACCGCTTGCTCCTGTCGTTTCATATCTCGGTACAGTCTCACCTTTGAAGACCATTTTTATTTTCGCCATACCTCTATACTCCTCTCATAATGTTTGAAAGGGAAATCTTTTTTCCGGTAACAAGAGATGCACTGTACATATCCATATCTCCGATCATATCCGCAACTTCACGCATATTATCCAAATTGACCTCATCTATTGCCGCCACTACTTCTTCCGCCTCAAATACCTTGTCGAGCAACAGCAGATTTTTCCCATTTGCCATCATCCTGCTGTTTGTATTCTCCTGTGAATATATATAACTGCTTCTTATTTGCTGTCTTGCAGCTTCCATCTCGTCAGCACTTACACCATCAAGCTTCAACCTTCCAAGCTCTTCCTTTACTGCCGATATGACATCCTTTATTTTATCATCCGCCACACCTGCATATATCATATAATATCCTGTGTCCTGATACGCCGCCTGCATTGAGTATACGGAATACGCCAATCCTTTTTCTTCTCTAATATTTTGGAAAAGTCTTGATCCCATGCTGCCTCCCATCAAGGTGTTCATTATCGCAAATGCATAATAGCGGTCGTCCTTTATTGATATTGTCGGCAATCCTAAAAAAATATGTGATTGTTCTACATCCTTAACCTTAGTTTTATATCCTCTATTATAATTAAACTTCACGGGAGTAAAGGCATTTTTATGGGGTTTTAGAGCTGCAAAACGCTCCTCAAAAAAAGCTGCCACCTTCTCTTTGTTGAATGCTCCCGAAACTGAAATAACTATACTGTCAAGGGTATATTCTTTCTCTATATATTCCATTATCATATTTCTGGTAATTCCTGACAATGAACTCTTAGTTCCTATAATAGATTTTCCCAGCGGATGTTCTTTGAATATTGTCTCACAAAGCATATCATGAGCCACATCATCCGGATCGTCGTTACTCATTTTCATTTCTTCATATATAACCTGTTTTTCTCTTTTCATAAGTTCTTTGTCAAACTGTGAATTCAAAAACATATCTGCTAAAATATCGCATGCTGCATCAATTTTGTCGGAAACGGTCTTAATATAATAACATGTTGCCTCTTTTCCTGTAAATGCATTTATCTGTCCGCCAATTTTATCTACATTGGTTGCTATTTCTTTGGCTGTACGATTTTCTGTACCTTTGAACATCATATGCTCGATCAAATGAGAAATCCCCATGTTCTTTTTCTGCTCGTTTATAGAGCCCGCTCTTACCCATATGCCTATAGATGCGGACTTCAAATGCGGCAATTCCTCAAATACCATTCTCATTCCGTTTTTTAATCTTATTATTTCTGTCATAGTCACTCCCCATGAAATGATTTTATTTTGTATTGTTAAGCTTCCATATCACCGTAGCCGCCTCAGCCCTTGTAGCACTGCCCAAAGGATCAAAGCGGCCTCCGTCTTTACCCGCTATGACTGCTGCATCGACAGCCTTAAGCACAGATGCCTTAGCCCAATCACTTATCATGTTGCTGTCCTTAAATGCGATATTTATTCCTTTTGAGATATTTATAACCTTATAGCTCATATACTTGTCAAGCATTACAGCCATCTGTTCTCTTGTAATAACCGCATCCGGCAGGAAAAATCCTTTGTCTGTACCCTTGACAATACCTGCATTACTTCCCCAGTTAACATAGTTATAATACCATTCATATGCCGGCACATCCTTAAAGTTTGACTTCGGTGTCTGCGCAACCGCTTCGCCTGAAGACTTGGCAAGCAGCGCCAAAAATTGGCTTCTTGTCAGCTTCATATCAGGAGCAAAAGCATTTGCAGAAATTCCGTTTACCACTCCCTTGGCTGCCAAATCCTTTATATAATATTCTGCCCAGTGTCCGATTACATCTGTGAACGTGGTGTCTGTCGCACCTCCCACGGTAACAGGTATTACAGTTTTTTTCGTATCATATGACACCGTGATGTTTCCCGATGCATTTCTGTTTCCTGCTTTAAATATCCCGTTGTTATCTATTGTCCCTACCGCCGGATCACATTCCCATTTAAATAAATTATCCGTAGATATAGCCGTAACGGTACCGAATTTTGCAACCACGTTTATGTCCTTTGTAGCACCTATAGAGACATTCAAGTTTTTTTCGGATGGAATAATCATAATGTCTTTAACTATCTGTACGGCGGCTTTACCCACTATATTCCCCGCGCTTGCTAAAACATCATATGTTCCTTCTTTATTACCTGCTGTAAAATTTCCCTGACTGTCTATTGTTCCCGCCTCTGTCGATACTGAAAATGCAGGAAGAGATGATAGCATCACAGATTCATATTCACTGTCCGAACCGTATGCTTTAAGCTGCACACTGCTGCCGGGCATCATTACAGTCATCGCCGGATATATATGCAGATGTTCAATATTTTTATTCCCGTTTCCCTGATATACGAAGAATAATCCGTTAGCTGTCTTTCTCTGAGCCTTATCCGATACGGAATTCACAACACCTGCAAGCGTATCAAGCCCTGCTCTTCTGACTGCAATATTGGAAGAACCGCCTCCATCCATATTAAATACGGTCTTGCATCCCAGTGATATCATATGTTTTGCCACTTCTGTCAATCCCAATCCGGCAGAAACCGTCCATTTTTGTCTGCCATCGAGCACATACAAAATTATGCTTCCGTCCACCTTTATTCCCACACATGTTCTCGGATTAAGATTAGTGCCTGTGGTGATTATATTTCCATTTTCAACAAGTAGGTGATATGCCCCTATAGCCTCAGTAGCCGCTGCAAGCCCCGATGTACCCTCAGATACACTTATATTGACATCCGACCCTACAACCATCCTCGAAAGATACGGATGGAACGGAGAATCCGACGCACATGAAAGTACCACCTGATTAGCTCCTATGGCGGTATTTTTTGCATTCAGCAACACACTGCTCACCTTTCCGGTGACGTTATTCCCTATTTTCAAATCTGAAATACCTGCAATATCAACTATTACCTCACACGAATCTTCTTTGACCCCTGTCGAACTTCCCTGCCACGATGTATATAGATGCAAAGATTTACCCCCACCATGCGGAACATTTAAAAATCCTATAGGTGTTTCCCAGTTTTCCTGCGTTACACCGTCCGTTCCCAATAACTGTGCCGTCAAACTTAGTGTGGGAGCACCATGCCCTGTAAATGCTTTTCCGTTTTGGTCGAAGGCTATACTTTTTTCAGGTGCATATCCTGTTGTCAATAATTTCCCCTCATGAATCATTACACCTTTCGGAGTTCCTGACCCTGTATCATAAAGATCTCCGTTTACTCCCGCTATAACCTTATATCCCCATGAATTTAAGGAAGCAACCATATCCTTCATACTGGTTTTTCCTATTCTGTTTCCGTTAAATACATACGGTTTTACAGCGGCATTAGGTCCTGCCGTCACAAAATATGCCTGTTCTATGCCATGTGCAGGGTTACTTCCTATAACATTATTATACTGCACGTCTTTATGAATATCGACTTTGCTGTCATAATAAACATAGCCGAATCCATCTTGCATTGTAAACCCTGAAAACATCATAAATGCCAGCAACAGGGTCAGTGTCGCCACAATTTTTTCATGTCTTTTTTTACTTTTTCTCATTTCCCATTCCCCCTTTAATGTTAAAGTTAAACATTTCATCTGAAAAACAATCTGCGTTATAAGTAATCATCACTAAATCAGGTTTATATTTCCTTGCATATTCAAGCACATCATCTTTAAAAAGTCTTAAATCCAAAGCTCTGACCTCGTTCACCCCCAGCGACATAAACGAATATACAGGGATTCCGAAACTATCCTTAATGATGAGAACTTTCCCCTTTTTCTCATTTTTGTTTTTAAATATCAACTCTCTGTTATCACCATGATAAACAGCATATCTGTTTGTGGTTACATCCGGATTCTTAATATATTTTTTAACTAAAACCGCATCATCGAATTTACCTCTCTTAACATTTTCAATCCCGTTCTCGACCTCCGTAAGTGTTATATCGGTATCAAACTTCGGTGTTATTAATGTGAAATCATCTTTGCCTCCATATATTTTTCCGACCCTGCGTCCCATCGACCCTACAAAGTAATCCTTGAAAACTTTCCTGTTATAGTTTCTTATATCCGAGTACTTGCTGTCAATTGAAAATCCGTACTCATCATTCATCTTCTTCTCAATCATTCCCGTAGCATGAAATGCCGCATCTATGGTCCAGTGATGATCCGTCTTAAAGAATTTTTTCTCTCCGTTATTCTTGAAATTCCAAAACTCTTTTCTTATGTCATATGTATCAATGTTCGATTTGTTTAATGCATCAACAAAATAATCCGCATTTTCATTACTTCTGTCATATGCCGTCTTAGGCAGAGGGTCTTCTATGCTCTTATACGGCAGTTTGAACGGTAATTGCACATAAAGCAGCGGAATTTCATTTTTTTTCAGTCCGTTTGCGAGTTCGTACATGTTCTGCAAATATCCGTCCATATATTTATCATTGACCGCAAATACTATCTCTCCCCCTCTTATCTTGTACAAAGCACCGTATTCCGGATCCGACATTATCTTTCTGTTCAATATCTTCTGTGTCAATCCATATAATTCAACAAAATTTTCTCTTGCCAGTGTCCCCTTGTTCACCGCATCATTAACAGATCCTATAAGTTTTTTTACATTCTCTGTACCTCCGCTCTTTATAGCGGATCTTTCCCTATATGATGACAACATCGTTTTTCCTACTACCTTGTAATTTATAAAGTTGCCTGAAAACAATGCAACTATAACTACAATAAACAGTAAGGCGGTAATTTTATTTCTTTTTGAGGTCGATTTATTCAATGCATTCCCTCCTTAAAAATTGAAATATATGAAAGGATTGTACGAACCCTTTACCAAGTATGCAATTCCTACAAGCACAATAATAATCATTGACACGGAGTACACCGCAATCACCGGAACTTTTTCCTTTTTTATTCGCTTTTCATATTCTTCACCTATTTTTTTTGCTATAGGTAATGACAACAATATTCCAAGTGACAAAATGAAACCGTACTCGTTTAAATATAATTCACATATCTCATCCATGAATCCTGCAGAATTTACCTCAAACATAGATTTTATATATCTAAACCCTCTGCTCACATCTTCCGCTCGAAACATTACCCATCCAAGTATGACAAGTAACATCGTGTAGACATGTTTAAAAGCATTACCCAAAAAGCTCCCGTTAAGGATGTTCTCAAATTTCAAAAGTTTTTCCATGGATATTGTAACAAAATATAGCAGACCCCATATTATGAATGTCCAGTTGGCCCCATGCCACATTCCGGTCAAAAACCATACAACAAACAAGTTGAATACCAACCTTGCCCCATTGTTTACTCTACTTCCTCCGAGCGGTATATACACATAGTCCCTGAACCATGATCCCAATGATATATGCCATCTACGCCAAAATTCCGTAGTGGATTTAGACACATAAGGGTAGTTGAAATTCTCAAGAAAGTGAAACCCGAACATCTTTCCGAGACCGATTGCCATATCGGAGTATCCCGAAAAATCAAAATAGATTTGCAGTGTGTATGCTACAGCACCTACCCATGCCATCATTACAGATCGCCCCTCATCCGGCAAATTAAATGCATAATTCGCTACCAATGCAACATTGTTGGCTATCAGTACCTTCTTTCCGAATCCTATGATAAATCTTCTTACACCCTCGGAAAAATCTGCAAAATTTTCTTTTCTGTTCTCTATCTGATCTGCGATAGTTTCATATCTGACAATAGGTCCCGCTATCAATTGAGGGAAAAATGCTATATACAAACCGACATTCACAGGGTTTCTCTGCACCTCACCGTTACCTCTGTATATGTCTATTACATAAGATATGGCTTGAAACGTAAAGAATGAAATACCTATCGGCAGCACTATATTTCCGACATTCATATCCGTTCCGAATAAGGAATTGATGTTTTTCACAGTAAACATCAGATATTTAAATATATATATTATTGAGAGATTAAAAAGTAATGATAAAGCTATGATCATTTTTACTTTTTTGGATTTGTGCCTGTATTTATCTACAAGCAGCCCGAAAACCCAGTTTCCCGCTATCGAACCTATCATAACGAACACAAACCACGGCTCTCCCCAAGCATAGAATCCCAAAGATGCCAAAAACAAAAATGTATTTTGTAATTTCCTATGTTTTCTCAAAATCACATAATAAACCATCAACACCAATGGCAGAAAACAACTTAAAAAAACAAGTGATGAAAATAGCATACTGTCTCCTTTAAAAAATCCGGCAAGCTTTTGCCTGCCGGTATAATTCCCTTTTTATAAAAGCTCTTTTCTTGAAAGATTTATTCTGTTCTGACTGTCTATTTCTGTGACCTTTACCTTTACAACGTCACCCACATTCATAACATCTTCGACCTTTTCCACTCTTTCCTTCGACATCTTGGAAATGTGCAACAGACCCTCTTTTCCCGGTAAGACTTCTATGAAAGCACCAAAATTCATTACCTTGGTAACTTTGCCCTCATAAGTCTCTCCTACCTCTACATCTTTTAACAAAAGTTCAATTGCCTTAAGCCCGTTTTGTGCAGTTTCCAAATCAGCACCTGCTATATATACGGTTCCGTCATCTTCAATATCAATCTTAACGCCTGTATCCGCTATGATTTTATTGATTGTTTTTCCTCCCGGTCCTATAACCGTTCTGATGTCATCCGGATCTATGTTCATCGTGATAATTCTCGGAGCATATTTTGAAAGTTCCGCTCTAGGTTCGCTGATTTCATCAAGCATTTCCTTCATTATATGCATTCTTCCCTCTTTAGCTTGGGATAACGCATCCTCCAGTATCTGTCTTGACAGCCCGTGCACCTTTATATCCATTTGGATGGCAGTAACACCCTTGGCTGTTCCCGCAACTTTGAAATCCATATCGCCCAAGAAATCTTCCATACCCTGTATATCCGATAAAATAGCGATTTTACTGGTTCCGTCATCCTCAACTCTTTCAATCAATCCCATAGCAATACCCGCCACAGGCGCCTTAATAGGTACTCCGGCATCCATAAGTGCCAGACAACTTCCACAAACAGATCCTTGCGATGTACTTCCGTTTGAAGACAAGACTTCCGAAACTACTCTAATAGCATAAGGAAACTCATCAGTATCAGGAATTACAGGAATCAAAGCTCTTTCTGCCAGTGCCCCGTGACCGATTTCTCTTCTACCCGGACTTCTCATAGGTCTTGCCTCTCCTACCGAATAAGGCGGGAAGTTATAGTTGTGCATATATCTTTTTTCAACTTCCTCTGTCAAGCCGTCAATAGTCTGTGCCTCTCCCAACGGTGCCAAAGTAACAACGGAAAGCACCTGTGTCTGTCCTCTTTTAAATAAACCTGTACCGTGAGTTCTGGGCAACACTCCCGTCTCGCACCATATAGGTCTTATCTCGTCTCTTTTTCTGTTGTCAGGTCTTATGCCGTCATCCAGAATAAGACTTCTAACCTGCTCTTTCGTAATATTATAAAGTACAGCTGAAACATCCTTTGTATTGTCCGGATAAATTTCCGCAAAATACTCCTTTGCCTCATTTTCAACTGCATCCATATTTTCCAATCTTTCCTGCTTATCATAGGTTTGTATTGCTGCTCTCATCTTTTCTGTTGTATACTCTCTTACAGCAGCATCTATTTCATCCGGCACCTTATATAGCTCAGTCTCCATTTTAGGCTGACCTACTTCTGCCACAACTTCTTCTATGAACTTTATTATTTCTTTTATTTCCTCATGAGCAAACAGTATAGCATCCAACACTATGTCTTCCGGCACTTCATTACAGCCTGCTTCTACCATCATAATTGCATCCTTGGTGCCTGAAACAACCAAGTGCATCTCACTTTTTTCTCTTTCTTCAAGAGTAGGATTTATTATAAATCTGTCATTTATTCTACCTACTATTACCGATGCTGTAGGTCCGTCAAACGGAATATTTGAAATAGAAAGGGCTACGGAAGAACCTATCATAGCCACCACTTCAGGAGAACAGTCCAAATCTACCGACATAACAGTAGCAACAATCTGCACATCATTATAAAAACCTTTCGGAAACAGCGGTCTTATCGGTCTGTCTATCAATCTTGAGTTTAATATAGCTCTTTCTGACGGTCTGCCTTCCCTCTTTAGGAATCCTCCCGGAATTTTGCCTACCGCATACATTCTCTCCTCATAATCAACACTTAAAGGGAAAAAATCTATATCCTGTCTCGGTTCCTTTGATGCTGTTGCTGTAACATTGACAACCGTGTCACCATACTTGAGCATTACCTGTCCGTTTGCCATTTCGCAAACTTTTCCAATCTCCAGCTCAAGCAGTCTTCCACCTATAGCTGTCCTAAATGTTCTGTAGTCTGTAAATCTCATTAACAACTTCCTCCTGTTAATATTCCTTCTTTTTCTTCCGTTACCATTTTAAAAAAGCGAGGATTTTCGCCTCGCCATAAAAACAAAGTTATTTTCTTAATCCCAAACGTGCAATAAGTGTTCTGTATCTTTCGATATCTTTTTCCTTTAGGTATCCCAGCAAGTTTCTTCTCTGACCTACCATCTTAAGCAAACCTCTTCTTGAATGGAAATCCTTCTTGTGAATCTTCAAATGTTCGTTAAGATCATTGATTCTGTATGTGAGGATAGCAATTTGCACCTCAGGTGAACCTGTATCTCCCTCTTTTGTTTTGTACTCGTTAATAATTTCAGCTTTTTTTTCCTGAGTAATCATCTTTATTCTCCTTTTCTCTTTATCTCCCATACCCGAGTAGTGCGTCGGAGTGTCAACACACTCAGCTAAGGGCAGTTTATATTATCTGATCGGCGTGATTTTCACCGACAACATATCTTATCATACCACCTTGTGTTATGTCAATAAAATTGCTGTTCCATTAGTAATTTCCATAATCTTTTTTACTATATTTTCCTGAATCTCCGGAGCAAACAAAAGCTTTAATTTCACTTTATCGGTGAAACTGCTGCTCGCAATAATGAAATCAATTTCTTTCGTCAGCTGCTCTATCCTTGAATAATAGGTATATTCACATTCCATATCAAGCTCTTTTTGTTCGTAGATTTCCTTTATGCCTGCTTCCGTAACACCTTGTTTTGCAGTGTTTGTATATGCTCTTACAAGACCGCCCGTCCCAAGTTTTATTCCGCCGAAGTATCTTGTAACTACAACACAAACATTTGTGAGACCCTCATTTTCTATCATTCGGACAATAGGTACTCCTGCCGTTCCCTGCGGTTCACCATCATCACTTGCCCATAACATCTCCTGCTTTTCACCTAGGACAAAAGCAGGCACATTGTGGGTCGCATCCTTATATTTATTTTTTATATATTTAATAAACTCGTCCGCTTCCTCTCGGGATTCCACGGGCTTTACATTTACTATAAATCGTGATTTTTCAATAACATCTTCCGCTTCGCATTGTTTTTCAACCGTCTTATACAATAATGCCATTTTATTCTCCCGTTTAATTAATGAGTCTGCTGCCACTAACAAAATCGGTGGCATTCTCACGCCACCGATATATTTCGTTAAGTAACTTAGAACTTGTCCATTTCCTCCATAAACTTATCATTAAGTATACGGATATGAGTTCCTTTCATTCCCAGAGATCTTGATTCGATCACTCCCGCACTCTCAAGCTTTCTCAAAGCATTAACTATAACAGATCTTGTAATGCCCGATCTATCGGCAATCTTGCTGGCAACCAGCAAACCTTCCGTACCCTTAAGCTCCGTAAATATCTGTTGTACTGCCTCTATCTCTGAAAAAGACAAAGTGCTTATAGCCATCTGAACGATTGCCCTCTTTCTCGCATCTTCCTCAACCTCGATGGATTTTCTTCTTTGGATCTCAAGTCCTACTACAGTAGCACCATACTCACCGAGTACCAGGTCCTCGTCCGTAAATTCCGGATTGTACCTTGTAAGAATTAAGGTTCCGAGTCTATGCCCGCCACTGATTATCGGAATAATAGTGTGCAGTTTGTCATACGTATCATAGTCATATTTGAAAATCTCCAGTGCTTCCTCAGCCCTGAGGTTCGCCTCCGTCTCCACAACCCTCAAAAGTGCATCGTTATACTCATTAGGGAATTTTTCGATTCCTGTTTCCGGATCTGTGATAGTCGGACTGTCTGATTTAATCTTGTAGTGAACTCCTATTACTTTTCCTCTTTTATTTGTTATATATACATTTGCATCCATAAGGTCACTCAATATTCCGCAGAAATCATTGAACGAGAAAACACCTGAACCGCTTTCCTGAAGCATCCAGTTTAATTTTCTAACCTTAGTCAATATATCCTTTCCCATCTTTTACCTCCCAAAATTATACGCAAATCCGTTGTGTATATTATACAGGAATTTTTTAAAAAATCAATATATTTTTAGATATTTCAAATAATTCAACCCATTATAAAATAAACTTGTCCAAATCACGCTGTTTTATAGTATCTATAAACTTTTCTTTTACATATTCACAGTCTATGGTAATTTCACGTTTTTCAGGGTCAGGAAGCTCAAATGCTATATCTTCCAACAATTTTTCCATTATTGTATGAAGTCTTCTTGCTCCGATATTTTCCTGTTGTTCATTTTGCAGATATGCCATCTTGGCAATCTCTCTCGCCGCATCCTCAGTGAAATGTATGTTTGTCCCTTCCGTTTCAAGCAAGAGTTTATGCTGCTTGAGCAATGCATTCTCAGGAACCGTCAATATCATATGAAATGCCTCTTCATCAAGATTTTCAAGTTCAACCCTTATAGGAAATCTTCCCTGCAACTCCGGTATCAAATCCGTAGGTTTTGATACGTGGAACGCTCCCGCTCCTATAAATAAAACATGATCCGTCTTGACCGGGCCGTACTTGGTATTTATAACACTTCCCTCAACGATAGGTAAAATGTCCCTCTGTACACCCTCTCTTGATACGTCCGCACCCATCTTATAGCTTGAACCTGATGCAATCTTGTCTATTTCATCTATAAATATTATCCCGTTTTGTTCAGCATTTTCGAGAGCTTCGGAAGTCACCTGATCCATATCGATTAACTTTTGAGCCTCTTGTTCTCTCAAGATTTTCTTTGCTTCTCTAACTGTAACTTTTTTCTTTTTCGTTTTTTCAGGAACAGTATCTCCGAATATGCTGCCGAGACTTATGCTTACCGGTTCTCCGCCCATCTCTATAGTTCCTGTCTTATTTGTATCCACTATTTCGATTTCAATAAAGTGGTCTTCAAGCAGACCTTCATGAAGCTGCTGTCTCACTTGCTCTCTTGCCAACACCACATCTTCCTGCTCCGCCTTTTCATCATCGTTTTCTTCGCTCACATTTTGTCCGGTCTGTCCACCCAAAAACTGCGGAGGAATTTGTCCGTTCATTATAAATTCAAAAGGATTCATGCTGTTTTTTCCTGCATTATCATCTTTTTTCTTGTTTCTTCCCGGTATAATAGCCTCCAGTATCTTTTCTTCCGCTATTTTTTCTGCAATTGAGTACTGTGCCTCAAGTTTCTTTTGCTTCGTAAGTCTTATAGATGCTTCAACCAAATCTCTTACCATAGAATCCACATCTCTTCCAACATAGCCTACCTCTGTGAATTTTGTAGCTTCAACTTTGATAAAAGGAGCTTCCATAAGCTTTGCCAATCTGCGTGCTATTTCCGTCTTTCCCACCCCTGTAGGTCCCATCATCAATATGTTTTTGGGTGACACTTCGTCCCTCATCTCTTCAGACAGTTTACTTCTTCTGTACCTGTTTCTCAATGCTATTGCCACGGACTTTTTCGCCTTATCCTGTCCTATTATATATTTATCAAGTTCGGCTACTATCTCTTTCGGAGTCATCTCATTAAACTTTATCTTAGACATATTTATCACTCCTCCTTAAAGTTTCTCAACTGATATATTGTCATTTGTATATACACAGATGGAAGCCGCAATTTTAAGAGACTCCCTAACTATTTCTTCCGCAGTCATGTCAGTATGATTAAACAGAGCGTTTGCTGCCGAATAAGCATAATTGCCTCCTGATCCTATTGCAATAAAATCCTGATCCGGAACTATCACCTCACCGTTACCCGATATTACAAGAAGATCTTCCTTGTCAGCAACAAGCATAAGAGCTTCCAGATTTCTCATTCCCCTATCGCTTCTCCAACTCTGTGCCAATGCAACAGCAGCTCTTTTAAGATTACCCGCATGCTCTTCCAACTTAGCTTCAAATTTCTCGGTCAATGTAAATGCATCTGATACCGACCCCGCGAAGCCTGTAACAACACTGTCTTTATATATTTTTCTAACTTTTTTAGCTGAATTTTTCATAATCGCAGTCTGTCCCATCGTAACCTGTCCGTCACCGCCTATGCATATATCATCAGGTCCTCTTCTTACTGCCACTATGGTAGTTGCATGAAATTCCATCGTATCAATCCCCCTTATTCTTTGTATCCGCATTCCGGATTAGAGCAACTATGTTTATTTTTCTTCCCTGTCGCCTCCAGTAAAATGCTCCCGCACTCAGGGCACTTTTTATCTACCGGCTTATTCCAAAACACCTGCTTGCAGTCCGGATATCCGCTACATCCGTAAAAAATTCTTCCTTTTTTACTCTTTTTTACTACTATATCATTACCACATGCAGGACATTTTACACCTGTTTTTTTCACTATCGGTTTCGTGTTCTTGCAGTCCGGGTATCCGCTGCATGCCTCAAATTCTCCGAATCTGCCCATCTTTATTACCATGGGTTTGCCACAAAGCTCACAATTCTCACCGGTGAACACGTTTTCCAGTTCAACTTTTTCTATTTCTTTATCTGCGACCTCAAGCTCTTTCTCCAAAGGTTCGTAAAATTCTCTTACTACCTGTCTCCAGTTTAATCCTTTTACCTCTATGTCGTCAAGTTTCCCCTCCATATCTGCAGTAAATCCTACATCAACTATGCCCTTGAAGTAGTTTTCCATAAGGTCGGTGACAATAAATCCGAGGTCTGTAGGTGCCAGCATTTTCTTCTCTCTCGTTACATATTTCCTATCCAATAGTGTAGCTATTATAGGAGCATATGTGCTTGGTCTGCCTATACTTTTTTCTTCCAAATCTCTAACGAGCGATGCCTCCGAAAATCTTGACGGCGGCTGCGTAAAGTTTTGCTCATAATTAATCTTTTTTAAGTTGAGTTCCATGCCCTGTTCCAAATCCGGCAGCAAAGTATTTTTTTCGTCGTCTGTAGAGTTGTTATAAACCTTTGTATAGCCGTCGAAAACCAGCTTGCTTCCAGAAGCCTTAAGTTCGTAGTCGCCATTTTCAATAGTCACCGAAACACCCTCAAATACCGACGCCGCCATTCTTGAAGCGACAAATCTGCACCAAATCAACTTATATAAATTGTACTGATCCTTTGTCAATGAATCTTTTATATCATCAGGTGTCAGTTCCGGATAAGTAGGTCGTATGGCCTCATGAGCGTCCTGAACTTCCTTTTTTTTATTTGAAAAAAAGTTATTTCCCTGATATTCCTTACCATAATTGGCTAATATATATTCTTTCAATGCACTGTCTGCTTCCTGAGATATTCTTACGGAGTCGGTTCTTATATAAGTAACCAAACCTATGCTCCCCTTACCTTTGACTTCTACACCCTCATAAAGCTGCTGTGCCACCATCATTGTTCTTTTAGTATAAAATCCCAACTTGGTCGATGCTTCCTGTTGCATGCTGCTCGTCGTGAAAGGCGGAGACGGTTTCTTCGTCCTCTTTTTTTCTTCAACCTTTTTTATAACAAAAGTACCCGAATTGAGATCATCCACTACTTTTTTTGTTTCAGATTCATTTCCGGGAATAAATTTTTTTCCATTATATGCACTCAATTTTGCCGTAAAAGTATTCGCCTTTGTCGCCTTTTTGTCTTTATGCAAGTCTGCTGTTACATTCCAAAATTCTTTCGGTACAAAATTTTTTATTTCTTTCTCTCTGTCACATATTATCTTTAAAGCGGCAGACTGCACTCGCCCCGCACTCAGCCCTCTTCTTATCTTCCTCCATAAAAGCGGGCTTATCTGATATCCTACTATCCTGTCAAGCACACGTCTCGCCTGTTGAGCATCCACCAGTTCCTGATATATTTCTCTCGGCTCCTTTACAGCCTTCTTTATCGCATCCTTTGTAATCTCATTAAAAACTATTCTACACTGTTCCTTACTGTCCATATTAAGCAGATGTGCTATATGCCATGATATAGCTTCACCTTCACGGTCCGGGTCAGTTGCCAAATAGACTTTGTCCGCCTGTTTGGCTTCTTTTTTCATCGCTTTTATTACATCTCCCTTTCCTCTTATGGAGATATACTGAGGCTCAAAATCGTTTTCAATATCTATGCCGAGTTTGCTTTTGGGTAAATCTCTTACATGTCCTACGGACGCCATAACCTTATACTTGCTACCCAAGAACTTACCTATCGTCTTTGCTTTTGATGGTGACTCCACTATCACGAGAGTCTTACCATTATTTTTCATATTATGCCTCCTGACTTTTTTGTATCAAAGTGATTATATGAGCATTTCAACTAATTTGCAATAAAAATTTTTCCAAATTCATTTTCTATCATACCTTTCATTTCCAGAACTGTAATAATTCCATTTACCACAGCGGCGGATTTTCCGCTTATCCTACAAAGCTCATTCACTGAAATTTCACTATTCGCTTCAATTATATCATATATTTTGCCCTCATCTATACCTAGAGTTTTTTTATTTTTTATTTTACTTGAATTTAATTTCTCTATTCCCATATCCACTAATATTTGTCCTACATTTATCAATGGTATTGCCCCATCCTTTATAAGTTTGTTGGTCCCCAAACTCATTTTGCTGTTTATATTCCCCGGAACAGCATATACATCCCTGCCCTGGTCTGCTGCAAAGCCTGCCGTTATCAAAGATCCGCTCGAATGATTTGCTTCCACTATAATAACACATTCCGCCAATCCGCTTATTATTCTGTTTCTCATAGAGAAGTATTGAGGCAAATAAGCTGTACCGTCCTCATGTTCGGATATAACAAGCCCCTTGTTTTCTATTTCTCTATACATACTTGCATGTGCTGCGGGGTAGCACTTATCAAGACCTCCCGCCATTACCGCTATAGTATTGCCCCCTGCTTCCAACGCTCCCTCATGTGCCATTTTATCAATGCCGAAAGCTAGCCCCGATATCACGGATATTCCGTTTTCTGCCAATATCCCTGCCAGTTGTTTTGCTATGACACTCCCGTACGGCGTCGATTTTCTGGCTCCTATTATTCCTACAATACGAGTATTTAAAAGATTTTTATTTCCTCTATAATATATTTTCGACGGGGGCGATTTTATTTCCCTCAACAATGCAGGGTATTCCTTGTCTTGCATGCTTATCATTTTCGTGCTGTAACTTTTCATATCTCCTTAATACCTACCAATCTCTCCTGCGGTATGAGCAAGCCTCCATCAGATGTTCGTCTCTTATGTCAACACATCCCTCTATATCGGCTATGGTTCTTGAAAGCTTCATTATTTTGTGCTGTCCCCTGTTTGACATTCTTAGACTTTCTGCAAATTCACCAAGTATTTCAATTTGACTCTTACTCAATTTTATATATTTTCTCATGTGTTCCTGTTTCATCTCCCCATTACACCTGATACCATCTTCTTTAAATCTTTCGCCCTGTACTTTTCTTGCCTCATATACCGCTTCATACATTTTACGGCTGCTGAAATTATCGTTTATATTTTTAATTTTTGATGAAAAATTGCGGGCAACAGAAAGAAATTTCTTTCTGTCCTCTCTTTGCATATGTAAATATATATCAAATCTGTCCAGCATAGGCCCCGATATTTTTTTACGGTATCTGTTGATGTCTCCTATGGAGCACGTACATTCATGTTCATCATCACCAAAGTATCCGCATGGGCACGGATTCATAGTAGCCACAACGAGAGTTTTGCAAGGTAGTTTGATATCATAACCGTTCCTTGCTATTTTCACTTGATATTCCTGCATCGGTTCTCTTAACTGTTGAATCACACTGCTCCTAAATTCGGGCAATTCATCCAAAAGTATAAGTCCGTTATTACATTTAGCCAAACTCCCGATGCTGAGCTTTGTTCCTCCTCCTATAAGCCCTACCGCAGATATTGAATGATGCGGCTCATCATACGGTGCCTCTCCGTTAATCTCAAATTTAACAGGTGAATTTCCTGTAAGCCCTGCCATAATAAGCTTGTCCAACATTTCATCATAGCTCAACTTCGGCATGATGCTCGCCATAGCTTTTCCTATCATCGTTTTTCCGCTTCCCGGCACCCCGGACATCAACATGTGGTGAAACCCCGCGACTGCAATAAGGCTTGCCCTCTTTGCCGTTTCCTGCCCTATTATGTTCATGAAGTCATTTTCGTAAGTTCCGGTCTTTGCACTCTCACTTAAAATCTCCCTGCCCCTCACACACTTAATTTTATTTGTTCCGGATGTAAAATCTACGGCTTCATTGAGAGATTTCACAGGATACAAATCTATGTTTTTTATATATTTCAATTCACTTATATTTTCTGCCGGCACTATGAAACTTTTTATTCCATCTTTAAACATCCTGTAAACAATAGGCATACATGAAACGCACCTGTTTACAGTACCGTCCAGCGAAAGTTCTCCTATTATGCCCATACCCGATATTTTGTTTAAATTGACTGTTCCGTTTGCCGCCAATATTCCTAAGGCTATAGGTAAGTCAAAATGACTTCCCTCTTTCTTTAAATCTCCCTCACCCAAATTCACTGTGATTCTACCCAACGGAAAATCGAAGCTGCTGTTGGAAATAGCCGCTCTTACCCGCTCTTTGGCTTCTCTTATACTCTGATCCGGTAATCCTACTATATTGAAATTAGGCAACCCTCTTGCCAAGTCAACTTCTATGCTTACCATATGCACATCAATACCGGATAGTGTTCCTGTAATTATTTTTTCAAACATTCTACTCCTTTTTATGTTATTGGTTTTATATCTACGAAATATTTTAAAAAGCATTCTCAATATGCCTTATATACCAGTGTCCCTCTTTTTTAAGCAACTCTATGACATCAAACCTATAATTATATTTTTCCTTACCGTATCCATGCATCATTATGAAGAAACTCGCCGTTTTTCTTATTTTAAGAATTTTACTGTGATTAACACTTTCACAAGGCAGAGCTATATGATTTTTACCTCTGCTTTTAACTTCAACAAACACTATTACGTTCGATTTTTTCGCAATTATATCTATTTCACCGAAGTGTGACCTGAAATTCCTCATTAAAATTTCAAAATTATTTTCTTCAAGGAATTCCCCTGCCTTGCACTCCCCATCAG
>JBGZBP010000064.1:0-5035 GCA_041844735.1 Bacillota bacterium | reverse complement strand
TATATGTATGTCTATATTGCTAATTGCTTCAACCAATTCATTACGATAATCATCATACCTTTCTGCAAGTTCCTCAATTTCTAAGATTGCTTTTCCATAATCATCAAAATCAATTTTAATATACGGAACACTTGGGAAAGTTTCATCCAAATATCTACAGACACCGGCTTTGGTTGATACTGCTACAGGGCATCCTGAAAATAGAGCCTCCAAGGCGACAAGGTTCAACGTATCATATCTCACAGGCAGGACAACGATTATTCGTTCTGAGAACAATGAATTCAGTTGGGTTCGAGACATCGAATACAAATATTCCACATTAATGCTTCTATGCCCTGCCAAATTCTGCAGGTGGTAATCAGAACCAACACCGTTCTGAAATTTATATATGCCTCCTATTTGAATACCTTTCTTCACAGATTGTGTAGAAATCCACCTATTCATATCTAAAAAGATATCGTTTCCCTTTCTACGTTCAGAGCGGCCTATACAGGCTAATGTGACTCCTCCCCTCTGAATATTTTTTTCTTTTGAAACACTATAGTTCACAAAATTCATTGGATCAATGTACTCAATCTCTCTTGGTACTCTCTTTTGCCATTCATCAATATATGACTTAGATATTGAGTAGACATAGTCAGCATATCTAAATTGCATTGTTTCATTTGCCTCTATATCTGATACATCTGTATCCTTCGTATCCCAGTTAAGTCCTATTGAGGTAGATATATTGCCATGCATAGCCAGAACTATCCTCTTAACGGAAACCTTATGAAAGGCAAACGCACTACGCAGATATGCTCCACAAGTAAAATAATCGGGTATATCCACTATGTCAAAGGACTGTCCTGCAACTGAACGGGCTATGGCATCTGCTTCTTTCAATTGTTCCATCATATACATAGGGAACCCCGGATCATTCTCCACATAAATGTTCTTTTTATGTTCCACTTGAACAGGAGTAGCATTTGGAGGATATCCAATTTCAGCACCAACATCATTTGATAAATATGTAAAATTAACATCCTTTAGGCTTGAAATTATTCTACTATAAACAGTTTCTCCTCCGCCGACATTTTTAAATATATTGTATGCTACAACTAAAATTTTCACATTCGTTCCCCTTTTCTCAGATATTTTATTGTATTTCTTATTTGCCTTTATATTTTTACCTTATATATTGCCTGCATATAACCTGAATATATGTGGACTAAATCATAGCCTGATTCTGTCACCTTTTGTATCGTAGTTCTTTTCGAGCCACTGTGCTGTTATTTTCAGCCCTTCCGCAAGTGTTGTAGGACATGAAAGTCCAAATTCTTTCATATTGCTGACGTCAAATATTTTAATTTTCTGTCCGTCAGGCTTTTCGGTATCCCATATAATTTTACCTTCAAATCCAACCATTTCTTTAATTGTTTCAGCTAATTCTCGAATAGATGTTGTTGTACCGGATGAAATATTAATCGGTCCTGTATGATTATAATTTTCTATAAACCACGGTATTATTGCCGCCACATCTCCTGCATACACAAAGTCTCTAACAGGTGTTCCCGTCCCCCACATTACAATCTCCTTATCTCCACGACGCTTTGCCTCCAAATATCTGCGAAGCATTCCCGGAACTACGTGAGATTCCTCATTGCGAAAATTATCAAAAGGTCCATACATATTCCCCGGAATCAAAACGGTTGAATCCATTCCATACTGTGTTCTATAGCTCCTTGAAGCAACAATTCCCATTTTTTTTGCAGAGGAGTATCCCGCACTTTCTTCCTGTGGGTACCCCTTCCACATTTGTTCCTCATCTATTGGTGATATTGCATCATGTGGATATGCACATCCTCCCATCGTATAAATGAATTTTTTAACTCCATGCTTTGCCGCCTGTTCAAAGCAATGTGCGGTTAGAATTGTATTTATGTAATAATAGTCTGCCGGATATTTGCGATTGGATCCAATTCCTCCGGAATATGCCGCCAAATGAATTACTGTCTCCGGTTGTAATTCATCAAACATTTGCTTCACTTGTATAGCGTCCATTAAATTATAGTCCTTTGAGCAAAGACCTTTGACATTTTCCTCTCCGTACTTTTTTTCTAAAATCGGCATTAAATGACTTCCTAAAAATCCTGTCGATCCTGTAACAACCACCTTCATATTTATCTCCTTTATTTAACCTTTTGCATTACAATATATGGGCTTTTCTCTTCTCCCCATCTTGACATCCACGGCAGCGGAGGATTTCCATATGCTCTTGCCAAATCCGCAGTATTGAACATATCATGTCTATTTACAAGACCATGCTGCATGAATTTTTCCTCCCACCATTCCTGTGGTTTTATCGTTACATGTAATACTGCCCCTGAAACCGGTTCAAAATCCTCAGTTTGAGATGCTGTGCCTACAAAAATCCCACCTACTTCAAGATGATTGACAATATTGCCAATCATCTGTTCTAACGAGTCTTCCGGAATATGTTCCAATACTTCCCATGCACTAATTACATCGAATCTAACAATGTTACCTTCTACATCCTGTACTTCAAATGGGAATGACACATCGCAGGTAAATAGATTGCGTTTTAATGCTCTCCATTCTGCTCTCTGATGCTTAAGGGAATAATCGCTTCCCTCTAACCCTATCGCAAAATGCCCTCGTAACAGTGCATCAAAAACTATGCCTCCCCCCGCACAACCTATATCCATGTACTTTAAATTCTTCTTGTTGGGAAATAATTCCTCACATTTTCTTATGAAGAATGGGGCTCTCGTATTATCATTTGCAGTCCCCCATGGGTGTATATGGTCATTGCTGTGAATTGCAATGGGATGATCTGTTACAAGTCGTACTTCATCGGTGTATAGCGGATTCTTTTTTTCGATATATTGTGCAAAATAACTAAAAACATCCTGTCGAAAGTAATCTATATGTGTATGCATCTCTGCCTCGATTTGTTTTTGGCAATCTGCTATACTATCCAGTTTGCTGATTATTTGTTCTAAATTTTTCTCATATCTCTTGTGCAGTTCCGAGTTAGTCTCCACAATATCTGCAATTCTATGCAGTTCCTTTTCCAACAAGTTAAATTGACTACCGCTTTCCTCTATGTGCCTTGAGACACTTGTCACGAATTGATTACGTTGAATATCTTCATTTGTTTGAAATTCGGAAACACTTTCTTTTATGCTTTCAATCGTTTCTGCCAAACTATCAATTCTGTTTTTATTTATTTTTCTATTATCCTCAATTTCTCCAAGAATCTGATTAAACCAGAATTCTTCAGCCATACGACAATCAGACATAAGTTTAAAAACCATGCTTTTTACCGCTCGTCTTATTCCCATCAATACCTTCCCCCTATATCTAACATTATGTTTACTTTTGTCAGATTTGTAATTCCCCATCAACTAAATATTAGAATATCTATTATTTTTAATTATCTTATATACTTTTATAAGTTCCTCTATTCCGTCATCTAGTGTGTACTTAGGTTGCCACCCTGTATTCTCAAGTCTTTCATTTGAAACAATATAGTCCCTTTTATCCGGATCTGTACCTACAGGAGCCTCAATGTAGACAAACTGCGGCACATGCTCCTTGATTTTTTCACAAAGTTCTATCTTTGAGAGGTTGGCAGAAGATAGCCCGCAGTTGTATGGCTTTCCTTTCATCTTTTCAAAATTTTCAATGCCATGACAAATAGCATTGACTGCATCTCTTATATGTATATAATTTCTCTTAAAACTTCCCTCGAAAATAACGGCCGTTTTATCTGTAACTGCCCTGTGAACAAAGTCATTTACCAATAAATCCATTCTCATTCTCGGTGAGGCTCCAAAAACAGTAGCAAATCTAAATGTTAAAGAGTTCCCTGCTGCAAGAACTTCTTTTTCTGCCTCAACCTTGGTAACACCATAAAGCGAAATAGGGTTCAGTGGTGAATCCTCTGTACAAAAATCTTCTCCTTGTCCTAGCCCATACCCACTGTTTGTACATGGGTAAATTACTTTCTGCTCAGGCTTTCTCAATTTTAGGATCATTTTTATTGCGTCAAGATTCGTCGTTTCTGCTGCAATTTTATCTCTCGCACAAAGAGGAAATCCAACAAGTGCTGCAAGAGGAATAATTATATCCTTACCAATGACGTGCTCCTTCATTAGATCTTCATCTCGACAATCTCCGTTGACAAACTCAAATTTTGAATCCATACAACATTCCAAAAGGCTGGACTGATTGTAATATAAATTATCTATTACTGTTACAGCATATCCCTTTTTTAACAGTTCCGGAACAAGCACCGCTCCGATATATCCTGCTCCACCTGTTACTAAAATACTTTCTTTCATAATTAATCCCTCGTGTGATAATTAACAGAACATTATCCACACTTTCCTTTCTTTAAAAATGCTATATCAATTTAAAAATATGCTGATTGTGCAAATTCTGCACTTATACGAAATTACCCTGTGGCAATTCATTTGAATTTATTTCCCCATCAAGAAATTTACGGTATACATCGCAAATTTCATTTACATTATCTCCAAACGCAATCTGTACTCCTTTGTTTAACCAAAGAACTTTATTGCACATTTCTCTGACCGAGTTAAGTGAATGAGATACATATATTGTTGTCGCACCTGATTCGATTATATCTCGCATCTTACGTTCACTCTTTTCCTGAAAGGCTCCATCTCCCACCGAAAGGACTTCATCTAAGATTAATATCTCCGGTTCTACCAATGATGCAATGGAGAAAGCAAGCCTTGATTGCATACCTGTAGATAATTGCTTAAACGGTCTGTCCTGAAATTCCTCCAGCCCCGAAAACTTTATAATTTCCGGATATGTATGGTCCATAAATTTCCTGTTATATCCCAACATAGCCCCCCGTAGATAGGCATTTTCCTTTACAGTCAAATCCCCGTCAAATCCTGACCCCAACTCCAGCAGGGCAGCGATTTTTCCGGTCCTCTCTATATAGCCGCAACTGGGCTCCATAATACCTGATACAGCCTTTAATAAGGTTGATTTG
>JBGZBP010000063.1:0-2658 GCA_041844735.1 Bacillota bacterium | reverse complement strand
TTGCTGTCACTTTTCGTGGCTGAAAATGACTGAAAATAAAGACAGGAGGTTGCATGTCATATGGAAATGGAAAAAAATTCATATGGAAGCAGAGAATTGGAATTTGCTATTTTCTGTATTGAAAATGTTGCATCAAAGCTAAATATTGATGCACAGAAAGTATATGCAGTCTTGAGCGAACAAACGGATATTTTGAAGGAATACATCATTCCGGAGTATGAGGTACTGCATACACAGAGCAAGGAATATATCGTAGAAGATATTATCGAAGTTATGAAGGAAAGGGGTGTGAAGCTATGATTTTATATCACGGCTCATTTGTAGCGGTTGATAAGCCGGATTTGTCACATTCCAGACCAAATGTTGATTTTGGAAAAGGATTTTATGTCACACCCATTTACGAGCAGGCAGAGAAATGGTGCGGCAGATTTAAACGACGCGGCAAGGAAGGAGTTGTGTCGCGATATGTGTTTGATGAGAATGCATATAAAATATTGAAAGTATTGACATTTGATGCCTATACAGAGAACTGGCTGGATTTTATCCTGAACTGTCGAAGAGAACAGGATGTCACAGATTATGATCTTGTTATCGGCGGTGTTGCAAACGATAAGGTGTTTAATACGGTAGAGCTGTTTTTTGAAGGATTAATTGATAAGGCGGAGGCCATTAACAGGCTGCGATATGAGAAGCCAAATTTGCAAATGGCTTTTCGAACGGAGAAGGCAGTTGATTATCTGCGATTTGAAGGGAGTGTGAAGTTATGAATGCAAACCCAATTCTTTTGCAAAAGAAATATGCCCGTATAGTAGAGCTTTTTGCAAAGCATAATGGACTAAGTTTGGAGAAAGCGTTGGATATATTCTATCACTCGGAGCTATATAGGCTTATGAGTGAGGGAGTATCCGATATGCATTGCATGAGTGATGAGTACCTAGTGCAGGAACTTGAGGAAGAGAAGCAGAATATAAAATAGCCTAGCTTTCACATGTGGAGAGTGTGGTATTGTTATCATGGGTGGAGAAATAGGACTACTCAAAATAAAAGTTGCAGCATAGTATGAAATGAAGGAGGTAGTTACATGACCAATTTCGATTATTTGAAAAAGGAGCCGAAATTCGACACATTTTCCGATGTGGCGATTGCGGCTGAGAAAATATTATCTATAGACCATACCTCCTGCATTATCAACTGTCGTAGAGCGATGGAGTTCGCCATAAAGTGGATGTATTCGGTTGACGCATCGCTTATTATGCCTTATCAGGACAATCTGATAAGTCTTATGAGCACAGAGGAATTCAGAGATATCATCGACGAAGACCTTATGAAGCGTATGGACTTCATCCGCAAGATGGGAAACAATGCGGCTCATTCCGGCAAGAAGATTACAGAGGATCAGGCGATTTTATGCCTTGAGAACCTTCAGATCTTCTTTGACTTCGTATGCTACTGCTATGCCGATGAATACGAAGAGCATACTTTTGACAAGTCCCTGCTGATAAAAGACGAAAACGAACAGGTTAAAAAGGATTTCCCTGATATTGATATAGAAAAACTCATTGCAGAAAATTCTGCGTTAAAGAAAGAGCTGACATCCCGTCGTGAAGAACAGGCAGAGACATATGTTCCTAAGCCGTTAGACCTTTCAGAGTTCAAAACTCGAAAGATTTATATTGATGCCATGCTTATGGATGCCGGTTGGAAAGAAGGCTCCGACTGGATCAATGAAGTTGAGCTTCCGGAAATGCCTAATAAATCTGAAATAGGCTATGCAGATTATGTTCTTTATGACAATTCACATAAGCCCCTTGCTGTCATAGAAGCAAAGAGAACCTGCGTCGATGTGTCAAAAGGACGTCAGCAGGCAAAGCTTTATGCGGATCTTTTGGAAAAGCAATATAAGAGAAGACCATGTATTTTTCTAACCAATGGTTTTGAAACGAGAATTATAGACGGACAGTATCCGGAAAGAAAGGTTGCCTGCATATATTCCAAGGCTGACCTTGAGAAAATGTTCAATCTCAGAAGGATGCGGACATCCCTTGATCATGTAAACGTTGATAAGAAAATTGCCGGTCGTTACTATCAGGAAGCTGCCATTAAGGCTGTATGTGACAGCTTTGATAAGAAGAACCGCCGTAAAGCACTTCTTGTTATGGCAACAGGCTCCGGTAAGACAAGAACCGTAATAGAACTGTGCCATGTTCTTCTTGATGCGGGATGGATTAAGAATATTCTTTTCCTTGCAGACAGAACATCGCTTGTAACCCAGGCAAAAAGAGCATTTGTAAATAACTACTCATCTCTTTCGGTGACAAACCTTTGTGAAGAGAAAGATAACTATAATGCACATTGTGTTTTCTCTACTTATCAGACAATGATGAATTGTATTGATTCTGTAAAGTTTGAGGATCAGAAATTGTTTACCGGCGGACACTTTGACCTCGTAATATGCGATGAGGACCATAGATCCATTTATAACAAATACAGAGATATCTTTACCTACTTTGATGCACTCCTTGTAGGTCTTACGGCGACGCCTAAGGATGATATCGATAAGAATACCTATGAGATATTTGAATTGGAGTCCGGCGTTCCTACATACGGATATGAGCTGGGGCAGGCTGTAACCGACGGATATCTTGTGGATTTCCTGTC
>JBGZBP010000062.1:0-3230 GCA_041844735.1 Bacillota bacterium | reverse complement strand
CAGGATGGAATCAATGACATCCGTCTTACGTTTCCTGATTTCAATACCCTGTCTCCAGCCATCCGTCTGAACCGGGTTGATGATATGGACACAGAACCCTTTTCCTGCAAGGAAAGAATACAGGGAGAGCCAGTAGTGTCCGGTAGCTTCCATTCCGATTACAGGAGAGCACCTCACAGAACTTAATTTTTTAATAAGGCTTTCAGCACCATCTACTGTGTTGGGAAAAGAAAAAGCTTTAAATAATATATTTTTCTTATCATCGATTAAGGAAGCCACATGAGTATTTTTACCGATGTCAATACCCAGAAAAGACATAAAATCACCTACTAACATGAATATTTCAGATAAAGTCCCCTTAGCCAATTAACGTTACTGCCTTATGCTAAATACGAAGTACCCTAAGAGGGTCAACATCTAACTTATTCGTAAACAGTTAAAAGACAAGAGGCATCACTCTTTCAAGTACGAGATTAAATCTCAAGGAGGTTACGATGACCTCTATCTGATAACTATATTATACAGCAAAGCTGGATAATACTCAGTAATTAAAGGTTAATGGTTTCCTTTAATAACCTAAATTTATTATATAAGGAGAAAAATTATGAATATCAGTAGAGAACTTAAAAAACAGGAAGCCGTAAAGAGAATGAAATCTTGGGGAATTTTCCCGGAAACAATCAAACAGTTTGAAAGAGACAACCTTATCAGCGAAAGCGTTCCACCGTTTGGTGCGTGCTTCTGGATTGAGGGCGAAAGACTTGAAAAGATAAAAGCCTTTGAGGAAAGATGCAACGCTCTCGTTTACTTCGTAGTAAGAAGCCATACCGAATTTGGCATCATGGACTGCTATCTCTATGTCGGAGACCACGAGGAAGAAGGGGAAATGGATAATGCTGACATTAAGAACGGCATGCAACTTTGTTATGTGTATAACGAAACGAATCCGGATATGTCAGAGTTCGGCTCCGTCGGTCTTGTTCAAACCTGTGCTGCAGGGCTCAAACGAATTTGGTAAAGAAAGGAGCTTTTATGCGATTAAAAACAGAAGACCTGGTGCTGCTGAAACACATTCACGGCACCTTGACAAAACACAACGAGACAGACCTCGCTCTCCGGTTAAATAGCATGATCAGAGAGCTTGAGTCGAAACAGAAAAGAGAGAGAGAGGCAAACCGAGTGAGAGCCGCTAAATATAGAGAAAAAGGAGAGATGTAATATGTGTAAAACTTGTGGAAATTGTGAGAACTGTGTTCCGTTGGACAGATGCAACGGAGATTGTGAGTGTACGGCAAAATCAGATGAGGAGACAACCTTTGAGGTATCTTCCGAGGATGATACAAATTTCTATGGAGAAGACGGCAAGCCCTGTGAAGACTTCACGGAGAAAAAAGTTATTCCGGATATGAACCTGACCGTCGGGGAACTAAAAAACATACTCGACAAGGTGGACGATGATACGATCGTCACCATAGATGGAAAATCTCCGAAGCAAATTAAAATTAGAATTGAATACGAGAGGCGTGCGAACCTTGTTGAAAAAGTCCTTTCGGCAATCGCAAACGCATTAAGCGTACTCGGCACAGGCAAACCAAAAGCCCCCGGCATCAATGTAGCCAAAACGACTTTTGACATCATTACAGAAAGAGGTAAGTCAGATGAGTTATGATATAAAACTTCACGACCCCGTCACGAAAGAACCGATTGAGCTTGAAGCAAAGCACTTTATGCGTGGAGGTACTTATGCTATCGACGGTACCTCAGAGGCGTGGCTGAACATCACCTATAACTACTCAAAGTTTTACTACGAAGTAGCGCCCGAAAAAGGCATAAGGTCAATATACGGAATGACTGGAGCCGAGAGTATTCCGGTGCTTCAAAATATGATAGACCAGATAACGAAGAAGTGCCCAAATGCGGAAACGAGTAAAAACTACTGGAACGCCACTCCGGGTAATGCAATAAAGCTTCTGCATCAGCTCATAGCAATGGCGAAAATGAGACCCGACGGCGTATGGGATGGAGACTGATAAAGGAGGAGTATTATGGCACAGCAGCTTGTAACAAGAGAGATATACAAGAAATTAAAGAAAATGGATCGCAGAGAAATGGAAGCTTACCTGGTTAATCTTTACCAGGAAGCTTTTATGGATGGATATGAAAAGCATAAGTCCTCTGCCCCATCTGTTGACTTGGATGAATTACAAGAAAAACTTCTTGAGATAAAAGGTATTGGCAAAGTAAAAGCCGAGGCAATCCTCGGCATCATCAAAGAAATTATGGAGGTTGAAAATGCTGAATAATGTATCAGTTATGAAAAATAAAGTTCCCGTCCATGTGTTTTCCACAATGAACGAGTGGATGGATTGTGTATTCATTGTGGATAACGAAAATGCAGATAAAGCTGCAGAGATTTTAGATTCTGCTTTCGCAGATTGGTTTGATGCCGATACATCAGAGGCATACGGTGACTACTTATGCAGAGCCTTGTACGAGGCAGGAATAGAACATGAGATGTTCGGAAAGTGTGAAAATGAGGATGATTGACTATGGGGCTAAAAAGCCCCGTAAGGCTGTAATGGAGCGGGTTTTATAAAAAAAATTTCTGAAAAACATTGACATACTCGAATTAAAGTTGTATAATAAGAATGTAAGGAAACAATATCCCGATAAGATAAAATGAGGCTTCGGTGGAAGAATTAAAACAGTTTTTAACAGATATGGGATGCAAAATTGAAAAAGGCATCGGAAGTGACAAAGAAATATTTGTGTATGATGCTGAAAACAATTCTGTAGCTTGCGTTCTTGTTGGAGATCAACTAAGCGTAGTAAGTAACAGAGATATAGAAACCCAAGATGACCCAGAGTATTTTACAGCGAACACATCCAGCAGATCTGAAGTTCTCCAGGCAGTAAGTAACGCCTTTATCAAAGAGATAGCATTAAAATAGTGCGAGTTTTTTATATAGGCAAATTCAGCTAACCATCAAGCTCATTTACTATATACAAATAAGGTTATAAAAATATAGTAAATGAGCGAATGTGTGTTTATCAGATGTATACGCAAAAACTTACGCATAGGCAAATACGGCTAATAAGCAAGGCTTTTTGCGTAGCAAAAAGCCGATGTAATGTTAGCTATATAAACAGCCAAAATAAATTATAGGGCTTAAATTACTGCTTGTTGACTAATACAGGTAAAAGAAATAAAGTAAAACTGAGGTGAATCT
>JBGZBP010000061.1:0-6436 GCA_041844735.1 Bacillota bacterium | reverse complement strand
ATCGGATATAAAATTTGTGTTAATTTTACAAACTTAACACCGATTTTATATAAAACTGCTATACTAAATGCCTGGACTATAATTAGGAAAGGAGAGGTAGCATGAGACTTTTAGTCGTTGAAGATGAAAAGGTATTGTGTGATATGATTGTACAAAGCCTTAGGCGGGCTGGATATGAAGTGGATTTCTGCTACGACGGGAACAGAGCAAGTGAATATATGGCTTCTGAAAGCTATGATTTGATAGTACTTGACTTAAATCTTCCTGAAATAAACGGGATGGAGCTTTTGCAGGAGCTTCGCTCTCATGATAAGGAAACAAAGGTTCTTATATTATCTGCCAGAAGTGAAGTGACAGATAAGGTGGCAGGGCTTGACGCAGGAGCAAATGATTATCTCTCCAAGCCTTTCCATCTAGACGAATTAGAGGCAAGGATTCGCAGCCTCACGAGAAGACAGTTTATTCAACAAGATGTCTGTTTGGTTTGCGGAGAGGTTTCTTTTGATATAAAAAGCAGAGTGGCCTCAATAAAGGAACAGCCTGTTTCATTAACCCGCAAAGAAACCGGGGTTTTGGAATATCTGCTGCTCAATCAGGGACGCCCTGTCAGTCAAGATGAACTAATTGAGCATGTATGGGACGCAAGCGTAGATAATTTCAGCAATTCTATCAGGGTACATATTTCCTCTCTAAGAAAAAAGCTTAAGGCCGAGCTTGGGTATGATCCGGTTCACAATCGCATCGGGGAGGGGTATATAATTGGAGGTGCCTCAAGATGAAAAGTTTGTCGTTTCAATGGCGCATTACCCTTATGACTGCATTTTTGATTGCAATGACATGCATTACCCTGAATCTTCTTCTATACTATTCAGGATCATATCATTTTGATACCCTTGCTGATTCGTTAATTGAATATAACGACGCTGAGGATGTACTCAATAATGAAGAAAATGTTGTTGTTATTGATATGACGCCTGAGGAATTTAACAAATTTTACGACAAATTTTCCGCTGACCTGTCAAAAACAAAATCGGGATTCAGCTTAAACGGATGGATCATTACGTTCCTTGTCACCCTTATCAGCAGTATTATTGCTTATTTCGTCAGCGGATTATCCTTAAGACCGCTCAAAGATTTTTCTGAACAGGTGGAGCAGGTACATGTTAAAAACCTCACGGAAATAAGGCTTAAAGAGGATACGACACCGGAGTTTCAGGTATTAAGCCGTTCTCTTAACCGAATGCTTGAGAGACTTTCTGATGCATTTAAAACACAAAAACAGTTCGCAGGCAACGCTGCGCATGAGCTTAGAACACCTCTTGCACTTATGCAAGCCAAGTTGGATTTTTATCAAAGCGAACTGCATTCATCCTCACCTGAAACTAAGGATACAATTGCTACTCTTTCTGAGCAGACCGACAGATTGTCAAATATGGTTAAAACTCTTTTGTCCATGAGTGATTTGGAAACTATACCCAGAAATGAAAAGGTTCAGCTTGCCCCCTTGATTGAAGAGGTGCTCACAGATCTCGCTCCGCTGGCGGAGAAAAAAAATATTACTCTGTTACAGGATGGAGAAAATATTACTCTGACGGGAAGTGATATACTCCTTTATCGGCTGATTTTTAATCTTGTGGAAAACGGAATCAAATACAATCACCCTGAGGGAAGCGTTACAGTATCCGTAGCTGCAGAGAACTTTGGTGCAGTAATTCGTGTAAGTGATACTGGACAGGGAATACCAAAGGAGCATTTGGAAAATGTTTTTCAGCCCTTTTTCCGTGTAGATAAGTCCAGAAGCCGCAGTATGGGCAGCGTAGGACTTGGACTGTCTCTCGTCAGTGAAGTTGTAAGATTGCATGGAGGCTCCATTCATATAGAAAGTATTCCGCAGGAGGGAACGATATTTGTTGTACACCTGCCTATTGCAGACTCGGATATATAGCAAAGTTATATTATTGACTATTAATATGTGCATGTGATACGCAGCAAGCAGTTCAATGTGGTTATACTATGGTAACCCTGTTCTTCCCGGCTTCTTTACTCTTATACATGGCTTTATCGACTCTTTTAATAAGCGTCTCTACGTCATCTCCGTTCTTTACAATTGTTACTCCAACGCTGATAGTGACATTCAAAAGCCCCTTGTCTGTTGTCACCTGTGTACTCTCCACTAAGGTTCTGAACTGATCCGCTAAAATAGTTGCCTCATAGTCCTTGCTTATAGATATAATCCCTATAAACTCTTCCCCTCCCCATCGGCCAACAAAGTCTGTTTTCCTGGTACTCTTTTGAATACTCATGGCAACATTTTTCAGTACCATATCGCCCACATCATGACCGTAAGTATTGTTAAAATCCCGGAAATTGTCGATATCTGCAAAGAACACTGCAAACTTTGAATGGAATCTGTCATACTCACTCATTTTATATCCCAAATAACTGTCAAGATACGTTCTGTTGGGAAGCCCTGTTAAGGCATCATGCATGGCTTGGTTATGAAGGCTTTCCACTAGTTTATCATCATAAACCTTAGGGGAATCAGGGGCAAACAGCTCTACGGCTCCAATAATCTTCCCATCGAAATATACCGGTTGAATGTTTACACGTATTGGAATCCTATAGCCATCCTTATGCCTGACAAACACCCTCTCCTTTCTGCCCTTGCCATCAATAATTGTCGCATATAACGGGCATCCTACTATGCAAAGCGGTCTGCCGTCCTCATCTATATGGTTCAGCTTGCTGTCTGCACATTGCTTAAATACTATTTCCTCCGCACTGTATCCTGTAATTTTCTCTGCCGCCTTGTTCCAAAAGGTGATTGTCCTGTCGGTATCCACAAAATAAACGCCGTCGCTTATAGAATTAACAATATTAAGGTACATTTCCTCTTTATTCATAATTACCCCCCCTGAAATATGAATTTTGAAGCACAGTATTATTAAATTATTGTTAAATTATTATATACTTAAAGTTTATGCTTGTAAACTCTCCCCTCCTATACCGATTTTTAACCTTATTTTACTGAAATCATTATTTTCTGATAATTTCCATAAAAAATACCATTTTCAAATACAATCGTGCCGAAAAATCTGCAAAAATATGGTGAGATTTTATCTTTATTACTCCTGAAGCTTGCCTTTCAATTATTATGCACATCATTGACTGCACATATATGCACATGATACAATTACAATTAATAGGTCGTCATTAACAAAAATGGAGAGTTTATGGGCGTTACACAAGCACAAATTGCAAAGCTTGCAGGTGTATCTCGAGGCACGGTAGACAGAGTTATAAACAATAGAGGGAGAGTCAGTCCTGCTGTTGAGGCAAAAATCAAAAAAATAGTTCGGGAGCTTGGATACCAGCAAAACATGGCTGCCAGTCTTTTGGTGCGCTCAAAAAAACCTATCAAGCTCGGTATCTATATTCAATCCTTAGACAGCCCTTTTATGCAGTGTGTGCTTGAAGAGCTTGAACACATAAGACCTGAAATTCGAAAAAAAGGAGCTGAATTTATTGTTAAGAGCTCTAAAGCTATTGATCTCAAAGAGCAGCTGAATGCGCTCCATGAATTTCAGGAGGAGGGTGTAAGCGGAATAGCTCTTACTCCCATTGAAAACTCTCAGATTACCGAACTTGTAAATAATTTAGCGGATCAAAATATACCGGTGGTTACTTTCAATTCCGACCTCCCAACCTCAAGAAGAATGTGCTATGTAGGGCAGGATTCATATTTGAGCGGTCGCACCTGCGCCGGACTTATGAATATACTTCTTAACGGGCAAGGACAGGTTATGATAATAGCCGGACATCTGTCAAATTTATCTCACACCAGACGTTTAGACGGATTTTGCTCCGAGGCATATACAAGCTGCCCCGGAATAAGTGTTCTCCCTCTTGAGCGAAGCAATGATTACGACGCGGCTGCATACGAAATCACAAAAAGACGACTTTTAGAGGATTCAAATATAGATGGAATATATATTGTATCTAATGGTCAGGGTGGGGTATGCAGAGCCATACGGGAACTTAATCTTCAGCATAAAATTAAACTGGTGTGTCATGATATTACTCCCGAAACAGTTCAAAATCTTGCAAATGATACAATAGATTTTCTCATAGACCAGGACGCACACCGCCAGGCATCGCAGCCCCTTGACCTTTTAATTAACTATATACTGACAAATGAAAAGCCTAAAGAGGTTTGTTACTATATAAGAAACGATATTCGCTGCAAATATAACTATATGTAAACAAAAATATTTATTTTTGTTTTATACACACTGAAATAAAGGACACTGTAATTCATATTCAGTATCCTTTATTTTATCTGATTTATGTGCGAATACACCTAATTCCAGTATTTTAATATATGCTCCCTGGTTACTTTTGCAGCTTTTGCAATATTATCCTCATTGCTTAGCCTGTAGTATTCCGGTCGAAATACCTCAATGGTGCATGCATCCCCTTCAAACCCAATCTTTTTCAGTGTATCCGCATACAGCCTATGATCCAGGCAGTCCCCGCTTTCTCCCGGCCATAAGCGTATTTCGTCATTGTTGTATGCTGCCCCACAGGGCATATTCTCCATGCCGTTCAAATGCCATATAAAAATTTTTCTTCCATCAGCTTTTGAAAGCGCCTCAAAGCTTGACGCCATCGCATGAAAATGATACTGATCCAAAGTGATGCCAACCAATGGATGATTTATTTGTGAAGCTATTGCGTATGCCTCCTCAAATCTGTTAATTGTCATTGCGGGACTTCCGCAAAATTCTATGGACAATCTAATATCAAAGGGCTCCACTTTTTTGACCATCTCCTCTATCATCTCTACAGCGTCTCTGTGAATATCATCAATAGTCGCTGGTACGGAAATATTCATGGTGGGAACAATAACTATTATATTGCAGCCTAAAATTCTGCAGCGGCTGATTATTTTATCAAGCTCTGCAAAAACCTCGTCCCTTTCCCTTTGGCTTGTCTTCATATTGAAAAAACACAAGGCATTGTATGAGAGCATTTTAACCTTGGATTTTTTAAATGCTTCTCCCAATTCCTCAAGGGTATATTTCCCTTCGTTCAAATCCCGCTCCAAACATTCTGACTGTACGTCAATATAATCAATATCATATTTGTCACACAGCCTGACATCCTCCAATACAGACTGATTATCACAAAACCGATTACAGCCCTCATTAAATCCTATTTTCATCTTTGCTCCCTTCCTATGCCTCGTAAAGCTTCGGCATTTTATCTGTTTCAACTCTTTCGCATTTGCCGGAGGTCTGAGCTGCAACAAGAGCGTCCGCCGTAACCTCTGCAAGATACCCGTCCCAGGCCGTAGGTCCCGAAAGCTCTCCCCGCTTTACACACTCTACCCATTCCTGAAGCTCTACATCGTAGGAATCTATAAATCTCAGCATCCAATTCTGCTCAATATCGGTTGAAATCTTACAGTCCTTGCGAATCGTGGGAAATGCCGGAGACGGAAGATTTATGACCCCATCCTCACATACAATCTCGCAGTTAATATCATATCCGAATTTACAATTTACAAAAACCTCCAGCACAGCCGTTATGCCCTTTTTCGTTTTCATAATCATAACCTGCGGATCTGAAAGCTCTTTATGCGCATATTTTGTATCTTTGCCCATAATACAGCACACCTCCTGCCAGTCGTCGTTCAACAGCCAACGCAGACAGTCTATTTCATGTATGGCGGTATCTGTCACTGCCATTTCCGTAGTATAGGAATCATCTACAGAAATAGCTCTATGTGTACACTTTACAATTAGCGGTTCTCCAAAGTCCCCGGACTCCAGCAGACTCTTTATCTGCCGATATCCCCGATCATATCGCCTCATAAATCCCACCTGCACCAGTCTTCTGCCAAAAGCGGTTTCTGCTTTCACTATTTCTCTACAGACTTTTGCAGTTGTAGCAAGCGGTTTTTCACAAAAAACAGGTTTTCCTGCTTCTATTGAAGCAAGAACCGAATCGCCATGAGCAAATCCGGGGGTTGCAACGAGTATTGCATCAACATTTTTATCATTTATAAGCTTTGATGCGTCTTCATATTTCTCTGCCTCACCCTCTGCTATCTCTGCAGCCTTGTTCAAGCACTCTAAAGATGAGTCACATAGTGCTGTAACACTGCAGCCTCGAATTCTGTGTCGAAGTCTTTTCAGGTGCTCTCTGCCTATCATTCCACATCCTATTATTCCTATTCTTAAATCATTCATTTTGTCCTCACTTTGTGCTAATTACTTGCGTTCACGTGAACATATCTGAATATTCACATTATCATAAATTTGTATTGTCTGCAATCTGCAATCTATTACAATATTTTTCTCTCAAAATTAGTTAATTTCTACATAATAATATAATCTTTAAAGCTTTGGTGTTTACATAAAAATATCCGATT
>JBGZBP010000060.1:0-11552 GCA_041844735.1 Bacillota bacterium | reverse complement strand
GTCTAGGGTGAGAAATATCGTGTAGGCGATATTGTATTTGTAGAACATCTTGCTAAAAACAACAACGTGAAATTTAAAGCAAATATCAATTCCAAAAAAAGAGATTTTTACTTTGTTCTTTTTCTTTTGATATTAATTGATTTGTTAATACTTATAGGACGAAAATCCGGTATTTTCACCCTCGTTTCATTAGCTTTAAATTCAATAATATTTGTCTTTATCCTATATATGAACAGTAAAGGCTATCACCTTATATATCTTACAATTCCTGCAATTATCTTTGTATCCGCGGTAACTTTTTTGCTCATGAACGGATTCAAAAAGAAAACTGCAATTTCTTTTTTCTCAACAATAATAACGATGAGCATTATCTACACCATATCCGCTATGCTGATAAAATATTGCGGGAATATAGATTATGATTTTATGGATTATATCAAAGAACCGTACACTCAGTATGATGCCGATATTATATTTACGGCACAGCTTCTAATTACGGGTCTTGGGGCTGTAATGGATGTGGCTGTCACAATAGCCGCAACCTCCGGAGAACTTGTTGATATAAACAGTAAAATTTCCGCCTCAAGACTGCTGTCGGCATGTCGCTCTGTCGGGGATGATATTACCGGTACTATGATAAATGTAGTTTTCTTTACGAATGTAGTGGCAGGCTTGCCGTTCTTTGTGCTTTCCATGAGAAACGGCATAAGCCTCAGAAGTATATTTCACTACCATATGTTTTTTGATATTTCAAGATTTCTTATATGCGGAATAGGTATACTGGTTTGTATCCCCATTACTATAATGGTCTCAATGTTTATACTTAAAGACAGAAAAAAGATTTTGTCGAATAAATAATGATTTTTACAAGGAGTTGATTTTCATCTATGTTGATTGCACTTATAATAATATTCATTGCTTTAACCCTTATAGTAGGCGGGAATCGCAGTGCTAAAAGCTTAATCACACTATCAATAAACTCATTATTTTTACTCGGAATAATTTTTGCGGTATATAAAGGGGCAAATCCTTTGTATGTTTCGCTCCTCGCATGTATCTCAGTTTCATGCATATCCATATTTTATCAGAACGGATTTAACCATAAAACACAAAGTGCTTTTTTATGCGTATTTATCATTATCGTACTCATGCTTCCAATTGTATATTTTTTCGGCGGCATGTCGGCAATACAGGGTTTTCCAAGCGAACAGTTCGAGATTACCGATACCAATGGTTATTCGCGTAACATAGGTATAAATATGGGATTATTACAAATTTCGGTAATAATGATGCTTGTCACAGGTGCTATCATAGACACCGCCATGGCGATTTCCTCCGCCCTGTTTCAAATACATGAAAATAACAAACATCTGTCGCATGTACATTTGTTTAAATCAGGCATAAATATAGGCAAAGATATCCTTGCAACGACAATACAAACTATTTTTTTTATTTTCATTGCCGAATATATTAACCTGATACTCCAATTTTTGGATGGCTATAGCATCAGTGCAATTGTTAATTCTAAGGCTTTTGCTCAGGAAACCATCAGCATGTTGGCTACATGTATTTCATGTGTGGCTATCATTCCTTTAACCGCTTTTTTATCTACATTTATGTATAAAAAAAGACATGCATGAGATTTATAATTTTTTATGCAACCCGATTTTTATTTTCATAACCAATATGCTTATAAGTTCCTTGTTTGTAGGGTTTCTAAAGTTACATTCCCAAACATCCTGCGTGAAGTTTGTTTTTTTAATTAAGGTTCTTATGGCTCTTTCTACACTGTCTGCCGTAACGCCGAAATATCTCCCGACTTCAGGATATAGTTCCTTAGTCAAAGCAAACATCTTACTCTCATCTCCTGCAGCTATCTCCACTGTCTTCAATAAGTAAGTATATCCCAGCATATGTGTAGGGAATTTATTTTTAATAAGGTATTCATTAATTATCACATTCATAGTCAGTTTATTCTTATCATGCTACGCATTTTTTCAAATGTTTTATCTCCTATTCCTTTCACGTTTTTAAGGTCATCCACTTTTCTGAAGATGCCGTTTTCTTTCCTGTAGTTCACTATTTTGTCTGCGGTCTGAGGCCCTATCCCCGGAATCTGCTGCAATTCCTCTCTGGTAGCTCTATTAATATTTATCTTATTTTCATATCCTGCTCCCCCTACGCTTATACTTGGTGCATATCCCTCATCAACCTGATTTAAGGCAGTATCGGGATCCGTCATCTCCCCTATTTTGGGTATATATATTTTATCTCCGTCATTAACAGGCGCCGCCAAGTTGAGTCCTGCCGGATCTGCTTCGGGCAAAAGTCCTCCCGCCTCCTGTATTACCTGATAAACTCGTGTATCCTGCGGCATTTTGCATACTTTAGGATTGGATACTGCTCCGGCTATCTGAACTATAATCTTTTCATTAACATCATCGATACCGTTGCTTTCAGAAGAAATATTTTTTCGATTCTCACCTCTTTCAAATTTAATAGCTTCGTTTCCGATATCATTTGCGTTTGATTTTTTTATTCCATAATAAGAAAAAGCAACCAGTAAGATGCAAACTCCTATGGTTACTTTTTTCAGTTTATTTCTATCAATTTCCTTGATTTTCTCCATCGCTTTATTGATAAAAATTTTAATACTATCCATATACATCACCTCCTGATGTATATGATATTAACAGTTATTTACATTAATGTCAACTATATTTTGTAAATAATTGTAAATTAATCATCGAAATACTCAAATTCGTAATCAAACACTTTAACTATATCTCCGTCAGAAAGCCCTAAATTTACGAGCTGCTTAATGCCTCCATTTTTTTCAATATAGTTATAAAGATAATGCAATGATGATGAATCTGTAAAATTAGTCGAGTTAAAGATTTTTTCAAGCTGCCTTCCTGTAAGCTCGTATGTATTTTCATTGATTTTTCTACCGAAAATTTTTCTATATTCTTCATCTTCATCGTCTTTTTCAAAGTCAAACATTTCATAATCCATGACTTCTTCTTCCGGCATCTCCGTCAATGTCTTGGAAACATATGCTAAAAGCTCTGTAATACCTTCGTTTGCAGCTGCTGAAACCGGGAATAACCGGTAACCTTTTTCTTCTACATATTTTTTGAAATCATCGTATATTTCTCTGCTTTCATCTGTAAGTAAGTCAGTCTTATTGGCAGCTATTACCATAGGTTTTGACAATAGCTTATCATCATATAGTGACAGCTCATTATTTATTTTGTCAAAATCACTTATAGGGTCTCTGCCTTCACTCCCCGAAACATCCACTACGTGAATTAAGACTTTCGTACGTTGTATATGTTTCAAAAAATGATGTCCAAGCCCCAGACCTTGATTTGCTCCCTCTATTATTCCTGCTATATCTGCCATCACAAAAGTTTCGTCAAATATTTCCACCACTCCAAGATTCGGCTCTATTGTTGTAAAATGATAGTTGGCTATCTTCGGTTTTGCACTTGTTGACATAGAAAGCAGTGTTGATTTCCCCACATTAGGAAAGCCTACCAAACCTACATCTGCAATAAGCTTCATTTCCAAAGTTATTTCCCTTTCTTTTGCAAAACCGCCTGCCTCTGCAAAGTTCGGTGCTTTTCTAACTGAGTTTTTAAAGTGAACATTTCCTCTGCCACCTCTTCCACCTTTGGCTGCAACAAGCTCATCACCATGCTTAACCATGTCTTTCATCACTAATCCCGACTCGGTATCAATTATAATCGTACCTGTAGGCACCTTTATAATCAGATCTTTCCCTTGTTTTCCGTATTTCTTCTTTTTCATGCCGTTTTGTCCGTTTTCAGCTTGAAATTTTCTTTTGTATCGGAAATCCATAAGCGTTCTCATATTCCTATCTGCCCGAAATATTACATCTCCGCCCTTACCTCCGTCACCACCATCGGGTCCTCCTTCCGGTACAAAAGGTTCTCTTCTGAAAGAGACAGCTCCGTTACCGCCTTTACCCGAAACGATGGTTATTCTTGCTCTATCTACAAACATTTTTCCTCCATTTTCAACATCAGTTGTATATAAAAAAATAAACCCCTAAATAAAACTTAGGGGTTAACGGTTACGCTTCTTTAGGATATACGCTTACCTGTTTTCTCTTTTTGTCGTATCTTTCAAATTTTACAGAGCCATCAATCTTTGCAAATAAAGTGTCATCTCCACCAATACCTACATTGTTGCCCGGATGGAACTTTGTTCCTCTCTGTCTAACCAGGATACTGCCTGCACTTACGTACTGACCGTCGCCTCTCTTAACACCTAAACGTTTCGACTCACTATCTCTACCGTTCTTGGAACTTCCTACTCCTTTTTTACTTGCCATAGACCCACACCTCCTTTGTCATAGGCTTACTCAAACTATATATTATTCTGCTGCTTCTTCTACAACATCTTCTGTTGCTTTTGCAGCTGTTTTTCTTGCTTTTCTTGCAGAAACTTTGTCAATTTTAATCATTGTGTATGGCTGTCTATGTCCCTGCTTCTTTCTGTAATCTTTCTTCGCTTTGTACTTGAAGATAATTACCTTAGGTCCTTTACCGCTTTCAACAACTGTTCCTGTAACATTGCAGCTTTCAACATAAGGGCTGCCGATTTTAACAGTCTTGCCGTCACTGATCATGATAACCTTATCGAATGTGATTTTTTCACCATCTTCAATATTAAGTTTCTCAACAGTGATAACATCACCTTCCTGTACACGGTATTGTTTTCCACCTGTTTCAATTATCGCAAACATTTCTTTTCCTCCTCTATCCAGTCTCGCCATCATAAGGCAGCATGTGCTTTAAAACCTTTTCTGAGCGGCTTACAACGACTTATATTAACATACATTATTCTGCTTGTCAATAATTATTCTATAATAACACCATCTTCATCAATATCAAATTCCGGCTCCATGTCCATGTCGGGAAGAATCTCTTCTTCTCCCTCCTTGGCAGGAAGATTTTTAAGGCTATCTATAGATTTTTCATACAACTCTTTCATTAATTCGGGGTGTTCTTTTAAATATATTTTAATATTCTCTCTACCCTGTCCAAGTCTTTCGCCTTTATAACTGTACCACGATCCCGCCTTGTCAATAATTTTAAGTTCTGTAGCACAATCCAGTACATCTCCCTCTTTTGAAATGCCTTCTCCATACATAATATCGAATTCCGCTGTTTTAAATGGAGGTGCAACCTTATTTTTTACTATTCTTACCTTTGTTCTGTTACCCAGAAACTCTTCTCCCTGCTTAATGGTCTCTCCCTTGCGTACCTCAAACCTCATTGAAGCATAGAATTTTAATGCTCTTCCTCCCGTAGTAACTTCTCCGTTACCATATCCCCCTACTTTTTCTCTCAGCTGATTTATAAATACTGCTGAAGTGTTTGATTTATTAATGGCTCCTGCAAGTTTTCTAAGTGCCTGTGACATCAATCTCGCCTGCAGTCCGACATGTGCATCTCCCATATCACCGATAATTTCAGCCTTCGGCACCAATGCCGCAACGGAGTCCACTACTACTATATCAATAGCTCCGCTTCGTACCAACATTTCACAAATCTCAAGTGCCTGCTCACCTGTATCAGGCTGAGATACAAGAAGTTCATCCACATCAACTCCCAGTTTCCTCGCATAAACAGGATCCAAAGCATGCTCCGCATCTATAAACGCAGCTCTTCCTCCCGACTTTTGCACTTCTGCAATAATGTGAAGTGTCAATGTTGTCTTACCTGAAGATTCGGGTCCATACACTTCAATGATTCTTCCTCTTGGCACACCGCCGACGCCTGTCGCAATATCCAAGCTCAATGCTCCTGTAGATATGCAATCTTCAGTCACCCTTGTTGCGGTATCTCCCAGTTTCATTATAGAGCCTTTGCCGAAGTTTTTTTCTATCTGAGCTATCGCAGCTTCCAATGCCTTTTCTTTATCTTCACTTAAATTCACCGTTTTCATCTGTTTTGTAGTAGCCATTATTACCTCCAATTTTAATTTTACCATATTATTACATAATATTTTTTATTTGTAAATATTATTTTGATTATTAATCAATTTTTATTGTTATTTAAAATATGGTCTATAACTTTTCCAGTTCGTCATTAAGGTGCATGAGTATCAGCAGCAAAAATCTATGTTTTATATATTTTCTACCATAATCTTTTACTTTCAACTTAAAACTTTTAACTCCATCTTTTGATGATATTCCTACATACGCCAAACCTACGGGCTTTTCGACACTACCACCTCCCGGTCCCGCTATTCCCGTGATTGATACTCCTATGTCGGTATTTCTGTTTTTTCTTGCTCCGTCCGCCATCTCACATGCAACTTCGGGACTTACTGCACCATGCTTATCCAATGTAACTTGATTTACATTCAATTCTTCAATTTTTGCTCTGTTACTGTATGTAATAAATCCTCCATCATAGACTTTTGAAATGTCGGGGATGTCTGTGAATGCACTTCCAAGCATTCCGCCTGTGCATGATTCTGCAGTCGATATAGTAAGATTTTTATTGAACAGTTTCTCCGCCACCACTTCAATCAAGTCTTTATCATCATAGCTGTATATATATCTGCCTACGAGTTTATCTATCTTATCCACCATGTTATTTACCGACTCGACGGCGTCTTCCATATGTTCTTTCATAGATGTAACTCTAACACTGCATTCCCCGTCTTTAGCATAAGTCGCTATTGTAGGATCCGTTTGGTTGGATATCAACTCTATCAAATCTGTCTCAAGCTGTGATTCTCCTATGCCTATCAATCTCAAATTTTTGTAATAGATATTTGCATTTGTTTTCTTTTTCAGCTCAGGACTTAAAGCCGAACGAAACATACTCTCCATTTCCCTCGGAGGTCCGGGCAGCACCGCAACCATTATATTTTTTTTATTGAACTCCGTCTCCAGAAAGAAGCCGGGAGCCGTACCTTGTTTATTCTCTAAAACCACCGCACCTTTCGGTATATATGCTTGCTTAACATTATTCTCACTCATAGAAATATTATAACTCTTAAAAGCTTCTTCAATTGATTTCATACAATATTCATTGAAAACAAGTTCTATACCGAGAGCCTTAGCGACCGTTTCCTTTGTTAAGTCGTCCTCTGTGGGTCCGAGACCGCCGCTTATTATAATCAAGTCCGCATTTTCAGCAGAAATTCGTACCAGTTTTTCCAGCCTTTCAGCATTATCTCCTACAACACCTCTGTAAATTACCCCGACACCCAGTTTTTGCAGTTCTTCTGATATAAATCTCTCATTCGTGTTCAGTATCTGACCTAGCAGAAGTTCAGTTCCCACACTTAATACAATGCTGTTCATAATATCCTCACATCCTCCGAATATATCTATATATCTACATGTCTTTAAAAACTTCTCTATTTTTAATCATATATTCAACACCCGAATAAACGGTCATAAACACACATATCCAGTACATTATCAAGTCTATCCTTATGTTTACATCTAAAAGTGAAAAAGGATAATTTTTCATCAGCAATAAAAATACCGCCAACATTTGAGTTATTGTCTTAAGTTTGCCTGACTTGGCAGCAGCAATCACATGTCCCGAACTTGCTGCTACTGCTCTTAAACCTGTAATCAAAAATTCTCTCGCTAAAATAATCACTACCGTCCATCCCGGAATATCGCCTAATTCCACCAGACATACCATTGCCGAAATTACAAGAAGTTTGTCAGCTAAAGGATCCATCAATTTTCCGAAGTCCGTAACCAAATTTCTGCTGCGTGCAATATGGCCATCAAATGCGTCCGTGGCAGATGCCAAAACAAACACACATGCTGCAATATAATATTGCTCTTTCATCAATAAAACTATCAAAATTGGAATCATCAGAACTCTTAACATTGTAAGCTTGTTTGGTAAATTCATACTTTATTCCTCCACTTCTCCCACCAAATCATAATCATATGCATCGGTTATCCTGACATTAACAAATTCTCCGGGTTTCAATTCTTTATCTGAGCTGAATATTACGCTGTTGTCTATTCCGGGAGCATCATACTGTGTTCTACCATAATATGCTCCTGTTTCGTCCATTCCCTCAACTAAAATTTCAAATATTTTTCCTATTTTATCCGTATTTTTTTCTAAGGAAATTTCTATTTGTTTCCTCATTATACTGTCTCTTCGTGCTTCCTTAACCTCTTCATCAACCTGATTTTCCATTTCTCCTGCTACGGTATTTTCCTCCTGAGAATATGCAAACACACCCAGTCTGTCGAACTTGGCTCTTGAAACAAACTCATACAGACTGTCAAAGTCTTCTTCGGTCTCTCCCGGAAATCCTGTAATCAAAGTTGTTCTTATATGAATATCCTCTACATTTGACCTCAGCCTCTCTATGGTGTTTTTAATTGAATCCGAGCCGGACCTTCTTCTCATTGCTCTCAGTATGTTGTCTGAGTAATGTTGTATAGGCATGTCAATATACTTGCAAACTTTGGGTTCATTTTGCATTATTTCTATTAACTCGTCGGTAACCCTGTCCTCATAGCAGTACATAAGCCTTATCCAGTGTATCTGCGGTATACGTGCAATGGCTTTTATAAGCTCCGGCAACTTTTTTTCTCCATATATGTCAGTTCCGTAATTTGTCACATCCTGTGCAATCAATATTAACTCCACGCATCCCTCTTTTGCCAAAAGTTCCGATTCATTAACTATATCTTCAATGGTTCTGCTTCTGAATTTGCCTCTTATAGACGGTATAACACAGTAAGCACATACATTATCACATCCTTCGGCAATTTTTACAGTTCTGGTGTATTTTTCATCCATTGAGATTCTTTTTTGAAAATCATAAAACACTCCCGGATTTGTATTTATAAATTTCTGTCTCTGTTTTTGTTTTAAAATTTCCGGTAGTTGTTCATAATCGTTAACTCCCAGAAAAAAATCGACTTCCGGCATCTCATCAAACAAATCATTAATATACCTCTGTGATAAACATCCTGATACCACAAGTGTCATTTCCCTGCTTTCTTTAATCTTTGCCGTCTCCAATATGGCTTCAATCGACTCTTTCTTGGCATCATTTATAAATCCACATGTGTTAATTAAAACGGTGTCCGCCTCATTAATATTTTTAGTTACTTTGTAGCCTACACTTGTCAGTATCCCTGCCGCCATTTCGCTGTCGTTAACATTTTTGGGACATCCTAGAGTCTCTATATATACTTTCATAATTTAAAATTCCTCTGTTTTATTCAGCTCATTAAAATCATCTTCGGTATTTGTGTCGGAAGTTTCAATATTTGAACCATCTCTATTCAGATCCTGCTCACTCATAAAAACTTTTCTCGGTCTTGAGCCGTCTGCCGGTCCTATGATATTTCTGTCTTCCATATCTTCTATAAGTCTTGCCGCCCTATTATAACCTATTCTGAATCTTCTCTGAAGCATTGATACGGATGCCTGTCCGGCTCTAACTACTGTTTCAATAGCGTCCTGCATCAACTCATCCTCTTCATCTCCTGCGGAAGATGAACTTCCTTGGTGATTCTCAATTTTGCTCAATATGTCGTCAGCATATTCCACGTGCTCCGAAGAATTGTTTTTAACAAAATTTATAACGCTGTGCACCTCCGCATCGGAAACAAATCCTCCTTGTATTCTCACAGGTTTCGGCATTCCTATAGGATTAAATAACATATCTCCTTTTCCGACCAATTTTTCTGCACCGCCCATATCAAGGATTGTTCTTGAATCTACCTGTGATGATACGGCAAATGCGATACGAGACGGTATATTCGCCTTTATCACTCCCGTAATAATATCAACCGACGGTCTTTGTGTCGCAACAATCAGATGCATCCCCGCCGCCCTCGCCATCTGTGCAAGCCTGCATATAGATTCTTCCACCTGCTGTGGTGCTGCCATCATCAAATCTGCCAATTCATCAATAATTATTACAATTTGAGGCATCTTTTCTTCCGGCTTATCTTCTTTAATTTTTTTGTTGTTGAATGATGCAAGATCCTTTACACCTTCTTCTGCAAATTTCTTGTATCTCTCAGTCATCTCAACTACTGCCCAGTTTAATGCTCCCGCAGCCTTTGCAGGATCTGTAACCACAGGTATCAACAAATGAGGTATTCCGTTATAGTTGCCCAGTTCAACTACTTTCGGATCTATCAATACCAGCTTTACCTCATCCGGTCTTGCCCTGTACAAAAGACTTATTATAATGCTGTTTATGCACACGCTCTTTCCCGAGCCCGTAGATCCCGCTATCAGCATATGCGGCATGCTTTTCAAGTCCGCCACTATTGCTTTTCCCGAGATATCTTTACCTACGGCAAAAGCTATCTTCGACTTTTCATTTTTAAACTCTGCGGAGTCTATAATCTCACGAAGCGAAACCAGGTTTATTTTTTCATTTTCAACTTCTATTCCAACTGCCGCCTTGCCCGGTATCGGTGCCTCCATCCTGATACTTTTCGCCTCGAGGTTTAATGCTATATCATCGGCAAGCCTTACAATACTGCTTACTTTTACACCTACACTCGGCTGTATTTCATATTGTGTGACTGCCGGACCTTTTACAACATTAATAACCTTTGCATCTACATGAAAATTCTGCAATGTTTCTTCCAGCTTCTCAGCCTTTTCTCTCAGTGTCTCGGACTCGTTTCCGGAAGATCTGTTTTTACTTTTTTCAAGAAGCTCCGTAGGCGGGAATTTATAGCCCTCAATCGTGTCATTTGTATTAAAATCTTCTGCATCTAAAAATGCTTCTTCCGCTTCTTTTTTAGTGATTTTCTTGATGTTATTTTCGTTATTGACAGGTGCATGTTCCGGCTGCTGATTAATATTTTCCGCCACATATGTTTTAAATACATTCAGGGCGTCTTCTTGACGTTCGCTATCCAATCCGTATCTCTTATCGGGTATACACTTGTCACATTTTTCCGTTTCAGATTTTTCTACAGCTACATCTTCAGTCAATCCAAAAGTAATTTGTTTATTTTTTTTATCATTCTTTTCATCATCAAGGACATCTGCCATGAGATCATGTTTTTTTCTCTTGCCGAAAATGCCGAATCCTGAATTTTTATTATTCTGCTCTTTCTTATTTTCTTCAGTTCCTATTGCATTTTCCTTATTCACCAATTCAATTATATTTTGTTTTCCCCTAACCGGTTCAATATTGGTTTTTCCTATATGTTTTTCAATTTTTTCTTCTGTTCTCTGTCTTGCCTGCTCCCTGAGACAAATTTCATATTCTTCTCTTTCTTTCCTGAGCATTTCTTCCCTAACAGATTTTTCTTCTTCTTTGATTTCTTTTTTTAATTTTCTATTCTCTACAAATGCAGATATAGGTGTGTTTATGATTAACATAATACATATTATGATTACTACTATTGCAAATATATAAACTCCTAAAACCCCTATCAGCTTACTTAAACCCAAGCTTGTGCACATTCCGAATACACCGCCGCTGTCCAATGATTGCCCTTTAAGATATGATGTGCTTATAAAGCCTGATTCAAATCCTGT
>JBGZBP010000059.1:0-10447 GCA_041844735.1 Bacillota bacterium | reverse complement strand
TGGAGCGGAAGACGAGATTCGAACTCGCGACCCTCGCCTTGGCAAGGCGATGCTCTACCCCTGAGCCACTTCCGCAAAATATATTCTTTTTTTATATTGGTCGAGGGTGGTGGATTCGAACCACCGAAAGCTCAGCTAACGGATTTACAGTCCGCCCCCTTTGGCCACTCGGGAAACCCTCGAAATTTTGGAGCTGGCGGAGGGAATCGAACCCCCAACCTGCTGATTACAAATCAGCTGCTCTACCGTTGAGCCACGCCAGCATAACTGCTTTATCTTGTTACTCTGATTGATCAAATAAATAATGGCGACCCGGATCGGGCTCGAACCGACGACCTCCAGCGTGACAGGCTGGCATTCTAACCAACTGAACTACCGGGCCAATTTAACTTGGTGGGCGTAATAGGGCTCGAACCTATGACCCCCTGCTTGTAAGGCAGGTGCTCTCCCAGCTGAGCTATACGCCCTAATGGTAGCGGCGAGTGGAGTCGAACCACCGACCTTCCGGGTATGAACCGGACGCTCTAGCCAACTAAGCTACACCGCCATATTTAGTGAATCTTTTGCAAGTCACAAATAAAATGATAACAAAATAATGTTTTTATGTCAATGGAAAATTTTCTTTTTTGAGTGTATTTATAAATTTTTTGATGAGAACAGGCATATTCCTTTAACAGGGCACTTCATACACTTAGGATTTATGGCAGAACATATCTGTCGTCCATGAAATATAAGGGTGTGGTGGGTCTTCGTCCATGAGTCCTCGGGAACAACTTTCATCAATGAAAGTTCAGTCTTAAGAACATCTTTTTCGTTGACCAAGCCCAGTCTGTTTGAAACACGAAATACATGTGTGTCGACAGCTATCTTTTGTACCCCGAAAGCATTGGACAACACAACGTTGGCACTTTTTCTGCCTACTCCGGCAAGTGAAATAAGAGATTCATAATCGTTTGGCACTACACCGTTAAACTTTTCCGACAAATCCTTGGACAGACTCAATAAATTTTTTGCCTTGGTTTTGTACATGCCCAGGCGTTTCAGCCTTTCCTGCAATTCTTCCGGTGAAATTTTTGAAAGAGAGTGTGCATCAGGATAAGCGGCAAATAATTCGGGTGTCACAAGATTGACAGCTTTGTCAGTGGTCTGAGCAGACAGGACGACGGCAACCAATAGCTGAAAAGGTGTTTTATAGTTTAAAGCACAGTCGGCGTCCGGGTATGTGTTCCATAATATGTTCAGCACGTCTAAAGCATCGCTCTTAGAAAGTTTTCTTTTCATTAATATACTCCTCCAATAACAGTGTAGCTCTCTAATTATAGCATAATTCTCCAACTATCACAGTGGATATATGCCCCATTTTTGCTTGACTAAACTATCGTATAAATGTATAATTGTATACATAATTGATTGCGATTTGATAAGGAGAATATTGGAATGGGAAAGACGTTAGCGTATAAAATATTGGAGAATCACTTGATTTCAGGTGAACTTAAGGCGGGGACAGAGATTACCATTAAAATGGATCAGACACTGACCCAAGATTCAACAGGTACTATGGTGTATTTGCAGTTGGAAGCGATGGGGGTCGATAAGGTAAAAACAGAGCTTTCTGTAGCGTACATCGACCATAACACACTCCAGACAGGGTTTGAGAATCCTGATGATCACGAGTTTATTAAGAGTGTTGCCAGACGACACGGAGTGCTGTTCTCAAAGCCGGGTAACGGCATTTGTCATCAGCTGCATCTTGAAAATTACGGTGTTCCCGGAAAAACACTTTTGGGATCCGACAGCCATACTCCTACAGGTGGAGGATTGGGCATGATAGCTATAGGAGCGGGAGGACTTGATGTTGCCGTTGCGATGGCAAAAGGAACGTACAGCTTGACAGTTCCTAAAGTGATTAATGTTCACTTGACAGGAAAGCTGAACAAGTGGGTTTCGGCTAAGGATGTTATTTTGAAAGTTTTAAAGGAACTTACAGTAAAAGGCGGCGTAGGAAAAATCGTGGAATATACCGGTGATGGCGTGAAGACGCTTTCAGTAACTGACAGAGCTACGATTACAAATATGGGAGCCGAACTGGGAGCTACAACATCGGTGTTCCCGAGTGATGAGAATACGAGGGAATACTTGAAATCACAGGGGAGAGAAAAAGATTTCGTAGAAATGTCTGCGGATAAGGATGCAGTATATGATGAGGTATTGGAAATCAACCTATCGGAGCTTGTTCCTTTGGCAGCGATGCCTCATTCTCCGGATAATGTCGAAGAAGTCGGCAAAATAGGAAAAATCAAGGTGGATCAGGTGGCTATAGGAAGCTGTACGAATTCATCTTACACAGACTTGATGAAAGTGGCAAAAATCCTTGAAGGTAAAAAGGTGGCTCCGGACGTAAGTTTGGTTATATCTCCGGGGTCAAGCAAAATACTTAGCAAGATGGCTGAAAACGGAGCGTTGGCATCATTGATAAATGCAGGTGCGAGAATAATAGAGAATGCATGCGGGCCTTGCATAGGTATGGGACAGTCCCCTAAGTCGGGAGCTGTATCGCTTAGGACTTTCAATAGAAACTTTAAGGGTAGAAGCGGAACATTGGATGCAGATGTATATTTAGTGAGTCCTGAGACTGCAGCGATATCAGCAGTGACAGGAGTGTTGACAGATGGAAGAACGGAAGGCGTGGATTTGCCGGAAATAGAAGCTGTTGACTTCACATATAATGATAACTTTATAGTTTATCCTGAGGGAACAAATGTTAATAATACACCTGTAGAGATGGGACCTAATATAAAACCGTTCCCGCAGAATACATCTTTAAAGGATGTTGTCGCAGGGGAAGTGTGCCTGGTTGCAGGAAACAATATAACAACGGATGATATTATGCCGTCCGATTCAAGATTATTACCTTATCGTTCAAATGTTCCTTATCTATCAAATTATTGTTTTGAGAAGATTGACGGAGAGTTTGCAAAAAGATGTAATGAAGCTGACGGTGCCGTTATAATAGGTGGAGAAAATTACGGACAGGGATCCAGCAGAGAGCATGCAGCCTTGGCACCTTTGCATTTGGGCGTTAAATTTGTCATTGCAAAATCATTTGCAAGAATACACCGTTCCAACCTTATTAATAGCGGGATATTTCCGCTGGTTTTGAAAAATGCAGCAGACTATGATGATTTCAAATTGGGAATGAAGCTTGAAATAAGGGATGCCATAAAGCAGCTTGATAATGAGGAAATTAAAGTGACTGACTCCGCTACAGGAAAGGAATATTTGACTGTGCCGAATTTCAGTGACCTTGAGAAGAAGATGATTCTTAGCGGCGGTAAGATAAATATGATAAAAAACAGCGAGGAGAAAAAATAATGGATTACATGAAAGCGTTTGAAAAAATAGTTTCCGGTCAGTTGGAAAGAATTGAAAAATTAAAGAGTCAAGAAGATTTTACGGATTACAAGGCGTTGGATAAGATTGTTATAGGCGTTATAGGAGGAGACGGAATAGGGCCCGCTATAACAGCACAGGCACAGAGGGTACTTGAACATCTGCTTGAGGACGATGTTCGTGCAGGCAAGGTGGAATTCAGGGTTATCGACGGACTCACCATAGAAAATAGAGCGGCGTGCGGTAAAGCTATTCCTGATGATGTGCTTGCGGAAATTAAAAAATGCAATGTTTTGTTAAAGGGACCTACAACTACTCCGAGGAAAGGCGACAAGTGGGCAAATGTCGAAAGTGCGAATGTTGCTATGAGAAAAGAGCTGGACTTATTTGCTAATGTAAGACCGGTAGTGGTTCCGGAACTGGGAGTGGACTGGACGTTTTTCAGAGAAAATACGGAGTGTCTTTATGCGATGGGAAGTCAGGGAATTAATGTTTCCGATGATTTGGCTATTGATTTCAGAGTTATTACATCTCAGGGAACTGAAAGAATTGCGAGGTTGGCTTTTGAATATGCAAGGGCAAATAAGAAAAATAAGGTCACTATAGTAACAAAGGCGAATGTAGTGAAAACTACAGACGGAAAATTCCTGGAAGAATGCAAAAAAGTTGCGGCGGAATATCCGGAAATTCAGTGTGATGACTGGTATATAGATATAATGACGGCAAAACTTATAGATGATAAGAGAAGAAGAGAGTTTGAAGTTTTGGTGCTTCCGAATCTGTATGGTGATATATTGACTGATGAAGCCGCAGAATTGCAAGGCGGAGTAGGAACGGCGGGAAGTGCAAATCTGGGCAAAAAATATTCCATGTTCGAGGCTATCCACGGCTCGGCACCGAGAATGGTAGAGGAAAAGAGGGATATTTATGCGGACCCTTCAAGCGTTATCAGAGCAGGAGCAATGTTATTGAATCATATAGGATATATCAGCGAATCGGAAAAACTTTATAAGGCATTAGCTGAATGTGCTGAAGAAAAGAAGATGGTAATGACCGGAAGAAGTGACGGTGCCAGCGGCGCGGAGTACGCAGACTATATCATGTCCAAGCTATAGAGAGGTGCAGAAATGTTAAAATACAAGCAGCAAGAGAGAACGAAGAGTTCGGCTGCGTCACTGTCGGATCACATTTATTCATGCATAGAGGAAGAAATAGTATCTAAGAAGCTCGTTCGGGGTCAGAAACTGACAGAGGAGGATGTATGCAGAGTTTATGATGTATCAAGAACCCCTGTTAGAGAGGCTTTCAAACAGCTGGAAAGCTCCGGGCTGATAGAAATGATTCCCAACAGAGGCGCCTTTGTTGTGGGGATTTCAGATTCCGAACTTGAGGATATGTACTGCCTTAGAAAGGAATATGAAATTATTGCTATCAGATGGGCTATTGAAAGAATCAATAAACAGCAGCTGGAAGATTTGCAGGAGGCATATGATTTCATGGAGTTTTACACTCAGAAAAGAGATTATGACAAGATGCTGAATATTAACACGAACTTCCACAGAATAATTTACATGGCAGCAAAAAATAAGTTGCTAAACAGGATCTTGACAGAATTTCAGACATACATGAAGCCGTACAGAAGCAACAGCAGCTGTTCTGATCAGGATATGGATGATATTTTGAAAGAACATAAGGATATTTATCAGGCTTTTGTAGAGAAAAATGTTGAAAAGGGTGAAAAAGCTATGGCAAGACATCTTGAGAATGCTCATGCGAGAAGGAACAAGAAAGTATAGTGCGGTTGCAAATAATGCTGTTATGTGCTATTATGATGCTGTAGTGATGTAGTTTAATGTAGGATTATGTAGTTTTAAAGCCGGACATGTTGCTATGTTCGGCTTCGTTTTTTAGGAGGAAAAAATGCACTGTGGGATTTGGAACAAAATAGAAACGGCGTCAAGGGATGAAATAGAGAAAATTCAACTTGACAGATTGAAGGCGACGGTAAAGCGTGTCTACGAAAATGTCCCTGCATATAAGGAGAAATTCGATAAAGCAGGAGTTTTGCCGGGAGATATAAACAAACTGGAAGATTTGGGCAAACTTCCGTTCACTGTTAAAGAAGATTTTAGGGAAAACTATCCTTTTGGGCTTTTCTCGTCCAAGAAAAAAGATATTGTCAGGTTTCACGCTTCATCGGGAACAACGGGTAAACCTACGGTGGTAGGATATACAAGACAGGATATAGAAACATGGTCGGAGCTGATTGCCAGAATAGTTACGATGGCGGGTGTGACGGAAGACACTGTAGCACAGATAGCGTTCGGATACGGACTTTTCACAGGGGCTTTCGGGCTTCATCAGGGACTGGAGAAAGTAGGAGCATCGGTTATACCTATGTCGAGCGGAAATACGAAAAAGCAAATAATGCTAATGCAGGATTTTGAAACATCCGCATTGATAGCAACTCCGTCCTATGCACTCCACATTGCCGAAGTGGCAAAGGAAATGGGAGTGGATCCGGCAAAGGATTTGGGAGTAAGGCTAGGTCTTTTCGGTGGTGAGGGCTCGTCGGAAGCAATGAGAAAAGAACTAAATAATGTATGGGGAATGTTTGCAACGGAAAACTATGGAATGAGTGAGCTTATAGGCCCCGGAGTTGCAGGAGAATGTCAGGCTTTAAAAGGAATGCACATCTGTGAAGATCATTTTATACCGGAGATTATTGACCCTGTAACGGGAGAAGTTCTTCCGGAGGGTTCCATAGGTGAATTGGTCATAACCACCATTACCAAAGAAGCATTACCTATTATAAGATATAGAACCAGAGATATTACATCTCTTTCATATGAAAAATGCGAGTGTGGCAGAACGAGTGTAAGAATGTCAAAAATTCAGGGTAGAACGGACAGCATGCTGATATTGGGAGGGGTAAATGTGTTCCCGTCACAGATTGAAGAAGTGCTTATGGCTACCGAGGAGATAGGCCCGCACTATCAAATTAAAGTCTTTAAAAAGGGATATCTGGATAAAATTCAGGTTGATGTTGAAGTTGTAGATGAGACGGCACTGGATTCGTTCGGCAGACTTGAGGTGATAAGAGCCGATATAAAAAACAGGCTAAGGACAGTGCTCGGTATTGATGCGGCAATTAACCTTGTACAGCCTAAAACCCTTGAAAGATTTGAGGGAAAAGCAAAAAGGGTTATAGATATGAGGGAGGAAAACTAGAATGTTTATAAATCAATTGTCCGTTTTTGTGAATAATGAAAAGGGTGCAATATCGCAAATTACCGATATTTTGTATAAGAATGATATAGATATAAGGGCTATCGCAGTGTTTGATGCTCCTGAATTCGGTATTTGCAGGCTCATAACTGACGAGACGGAAAAGGCGTGCGAACTTTTGAAAGGTGCCGGGATTTTAGCTAAAATCAGCAAGGTGATTGCGATTATTCCTCCCGATGAAAAGGGAATATTCGCAAAGATTTACTCGACATTGAGCGAATGTGGAATAAATGTTGAATACAGTTATTCGTTTGTAATGAATAAAGACGAACTGCCTTATATAGTCATTAAGACGGATAAGCAGGATGAGGCGTACGACGCCTTCAAAAATATAGGAATAAGGGTTGCGGAGCAGCAGGAGATTTGAGGCCTTCGGCTCAATGCTATCTTTTGAATTTTAATGCGGTATCAAGAACACCGAAGCTATAACCGCTCTTGCGGTAGGCGGTAGGTGTAGAATTGAAGACCGATTTGAATGCGGCTGTGAACTTTGAGGAGTTTTCATAGCCGCTCTTTTTTGATATTTCCGCAATGCTGTATTCGGTATTTTTAAGCATATATGCTGCCGACGTCATGCGCAATTCCTTTAGATACTGATATATGGGCTTTCCGTATACACCCTTGAACGTAGTTTTTAATGTTGTCTGAGATATGGAGAACCTGTCGGATATTTCCGATATACTGTAGTGCATAGTTAAATCTTCCGAAAGGAAGCCTGCTATGCTTTTTATTTTCTCCACCGTCGAACTTTTATAGTATAGTTCTTTGCGCACGGGAGATGTCATGAGCTGATTGGACAGCATCATGAGAAGTTCGGTGATTTTCAGTTTTATATAAGGCAATTTGACTTTCTCCGGAATGGCATAAAGTTCGGAGAACAGATGATCCATTTCTTCTGATGCTTCGGTTATATAAAGCATAGGCTTGTTGCAAAAGTTTTCGTTTATAGACAAAAAGTCAATGTTAAAATTGCCGAACAAATTATCATTCTCATCAATAAGCATATCCAGATCCAAAAGTATGGAAAGACCGTGGTAATGCGATATAGGGAATGTGGACTTGACGGGTTTGTTTTTCCAATTATACACAGCTATATTTCCGGGTTTTATATACCCGAATGTATTATCTTGCATTTCATATTCCACCCTGCCTTCGGCACAATGATGTATCTGCAATATATTTTTTTTGCTCACATAATTTTGCTCTACATAGCTCAGATGAATATCGTTGTAACAAATGTAAAGACCCGGAGCTACAAAATAGCATGATAGCATTCCGGTGCCGGATTCGTTTTTTATTTCGTAAGTAGAAATACCGTCCTTGTTTGATAATTCGAGCACATCCGTGTAATATAGTTCTCCTGCCGGGTTCATGATATTTAATACCTTACTTAACACCTTTCTTCTTTTCTTTTTTATTTCAGTCCAATTAATTTTGTGTAAAAATTACAATAAGATAATACCACAGTTAGCCCTAACTATCCAGAGGGAAATTGCAATTTTTCAAGCTTTTGTTTATATACGATACAGATGTTTTTATTTTAACAAACAAAAAAAATATTTTTTTTTTGTTTTTGAGAATATTTTTTTTCTGTTTTTGCTTGCAACTTCAATAAAGGTAATATATAATATCAAACATTACTCGTATCTATTTTAATTTAAGGAGGACAAAATTATGGAGAAAATGGAGAGGGCCTCTTTTTCCGGTAAGTTAGGATTCGTACTGGCCGCAGCAGGCTCTGCTGTAGGACTGGGAAATATATGGCGTTTCCCGTATCTTGCTGCGAAATATGGCGGAGGAATATTTTTATTTGTTTATGTTATTTTAGCGGTAACTTTCGGCGTCTGCCTGATGTTTACTGAAATCGCAATTGGTAGAAAAACAAAGCTCAGTGCTATTGAAGCGTACGGAGCACTAGATAAAAGATTTGGATTCGTCGGATATCTGACAGCACTTGTTCCTATGATTATTTTACCTTACTATACTGTAATCGGCGGATGGGTAACAAAATATTGTTTCACATACCTGACAGGAAACGGTAAGGAAGCTACATCCGACAGTTTCTTCGGTAATTTTATATCATCGACGGCACCCCCGCTTTTCTGGTTCTTGTTGATAATGACAGCGGCGTTTGTAATCGTTTTGATGGGTGTTGAAAAGGGAATTGAAAAATCATCAAAGATTATGATGCCTGTACTGGTAGTGTTGTCTGTTGTGGTAGCTATAGCTTCATTGAGAATGCCGGGAGCACTTGAGGGATTCGTTTATTATGTTAAGCCGAACTTTGCGGAATTCTCGCTGGGCACAGTACTTGCTGCATTGGGACAGCTATTCTATTCGTTGTCTTTAGCAATGGGTATAATGATTACATATGGATCATATATGAAGAAAGAAGTTAATATAGAAAGCTCGTCGCTTCAGATTGCAGGATTTGATATTCTTATCGCGTTTATAGCAGGAGCTATGATCATACCGGCGTTTTATGTATTCTCAGGCGGAAACCCTGAAAACATGAATGCAGGACCGGGATTGATGTTCGTTACTTTACCTAAGGTATTTGAGACTATGCCTCTAGGAAACTTTGTGGGTGCGGCATTCTTCATTTTGGTACTTTTCGCAGCATTTACAAGTATAATATCGTTGATGGAGACTGTAGTTTCTATAGTTTATGATAAGCTTAGGATATCCAGAAAAGCTTCATGCGTGATAGTTTGGATAGGATCGATGCTTATAGGTGTGCCTTCATCGTTAGGATATGGTCCATGGGCACAGGTTACTATATTCGGAAAGCAGATACTTGATTTCTTCGACTTCGTGAGCAACTCGGTATTAATGCCTGTGGTAGCGGTGCTTACTTGCTTGTTCGTAGGATTCTTCATCAAACCTAAAACTGTTATTGAGGAAATCGAATCAAGTGCGAAGTTCCATTTTACAAAGTTCTATGTTCCGTTTATCAAGATTGTAGCACCGCTTTTGATAGTAGTAATCTTGTTAGGAAACTTGGGATACGTAAAATTCTAAAAACACGAATATTTGTTTGACAAGAGAAGATATTTGTGAGATACTGTTTAGGTAATAAGAGGGAGTAGCTGGCAGTGAGAACTGCAGTAACTAGCGTCAAGACAGTTTTTTAATAAAACTCGCTTTTACTTGAAATAGCAAGACTTTTATTGCATGGGAAAACCGTGCAATGAAAGTCTTTTTTTGTTCTATATGAAAAAGATGTGAAAAACATCAGTGATGCGTACAATCACTGAAAATCATGTACGGCTTATATTTTACGACAGGAGTGGAGGAATACCAAAATGCAAAAACCGATTTACACATTGGAAGAACAGGAAGTAGCAAGAATTTATGATTCTACATCCGCAGGATTAAATGACGAACAGGTGCGGAAATTTCGAGATGAACACGGGCAGAATAAGCTGACGGAAGAGAAAAAAGACGGAATAGCAAAGGTGTTTTTTTCTCAATTGAAGGATTTGCTGGTTGCTATTTTAATGGTGGCGGCACTGGTATCCGTGTTCTCAGGGAACATAGAAAGTACACTTGTAATAGTATTTGTACTGGTGCTAAATGCGGTGCTGGGAACAGTGCAGCATGTCAAAGCGGAAAAATCGCTGGAAAGTCTTAAGAATCTTTCGTCGCCCAAAGCGAGAGTGATGAGAAACGGTCAGAAGATAGAAATAGATTCATCGGAAATCGTTGTAGGAGACAGACTTTTTTTGGAAGCAGGAGATGTGGTTCCTGCTGATGGAAGAATAATAGA
>JBGZBP010000058.1:0-2958 GCA_041844735.1 Bacillota bacterium | reverse complement strand
TATGCTGCCATCGCGATGCTCGTCTTGACCTTGATCATCCCTGTAGTATGGATAGAGTGTCGCGACATATATGCTTCCATAAAGGAAGAATATCAGCGTGGTGACAAGAGGGATAAATGATGGTGTGAGCAATGAAGCAAAGAGGTGGGCTCGTAGGGCTTTTATTTGCAGCCTTTCTCCTGAATAGTTGTCATACGACGTATGTCGATATTGAGCAATCGATGGCGCATATTGCCGTGATTTCTCATGCTGGAGGGCCGTATGGTCCACCGAATAGCCTGAAAGCTATTGAGGGTTCGATGGAGGCTGGGGTCGATGCGATAGAAATCGATATCCAAATGTCGAAAGATGGAGCATTAGTCGTTTTTCATGATGAATCAATCGACCGTTTGACTAATGGTTCGGGCAAGATCAAAGAAATGACATTAGAGGAGATTCAACGACATTCATTACGAAACTTAGACCGTTCTTTGTCAATGGAAAGAATCCCGACTTTAGCAGCAGTGATTGATCATGTAGACAAAAGGATTCCATTGATTTTGGAGGTCAAAGATTATGAAAATACAAAGTTGCCTTTCAAATTGGCAGAGTTGATCCGAGAAAAGGACTTGTATAAACATGTGGTAGTTATCTCATTCGGCTATAACTGTCTTAAAGCGATTCATGAGATCGACTCGACTATTACTTGCCAATATCTGTTGAACAGGAGAGAGCAGTTGAATGATTTGCTGGAAAACAAATTTATTTCGACCATTTTGATCGACTACAATTCGTTTGATGCCGAAATGGTTCGTAAGATACATCAAAAGAGAAAGAAGATTATCACATATACATTGAACTCACAGAAAACCATTCCGGCTTGCTTATATTCTATTGTGGATGGCATTATTACGGATGATCCTGAACTATGGATGGGGATCCGAATGAGAAACATGTTGTATTACAAAACCTCGGAATGAGTTTGTTAAGAGACTTTTTCAAATCATCAAGTCTTTATTTTTTAGGCAATGTGTTGACAAAGTTGGTCGGTTTCCTTATGCTACCGATCTTTACCGAATACCTTAGTCCTAACGAATACGGATATTATGATGTGGCGAATACGTATCTCAATTTGGTTATTTCGTTTTTATTTCTTGATATCTACGTGGGTATTATGCGTTTTATCTACGATCAAAAGGAAACGGAAGCTTATAGACCCATATTTAACGGTTTTCTGATTTTTATGATATCGTTGCTTCTATACACCTTGATTTCTTGGGGGGTATGGTGCTTTAATGATATCCCGTATTTTATGTATATCTACGGTTATGGTGTCTGTATGGTATTTTGTAATCTATATGGCTATCTGGCACGTGCTTTTAAGAAGAACCTACTATTTGCCGTGTCTGGTATCGTAGCCACCTTGATTACAGCAATCATTAATGTTATAGGGCTAAAATATTTTCACGCAAATATAGAGATATTGTATATCGCCTCGATGTTGGGGCTGCTTTCTCAGATTATCGTGATAGAGTGCTATGTGCCGATACTTCGAAAACTGTCGTTCTCTCTCTATGACCGAAAATTATTCTTCAATCTGTATAAATTTTCGTTGCCTTTATGTCTGAATTCTCTGGCTTTCTGGCTCCTTACCGGATATGGCAACGTGATGATTTCACGATTGCTGGGGTTGGAGCAGAATGGAATTTATTCGATAGCGATCAAATTTGCACTTGTCATTAATTTGGTTGCCATGTGTTTTAATATGGCATGGCAGGAAGTTTCTTTCGAAAGAGGAAATGATGACCGTACTTCTTTGGGCATTTTCTACAGCAAAGCGATTAACCTGCTGATTTCTTTTTTATGTATCGGAACACTCTGCCTGATCCATTTTTCTCATATCGTGTTTCCATATATGGTCGATACTCAGTATGCCGAGGCTTTTTCGATTATCCCGTTGGCGATCCTTTCGGCCGGCATTGCGGTAGTAAGTAGCTTTATGGGACAAATCTATGCCGCGCTGAAAAAAACGAATGTGATTATGTATTCGACTGTTACGGCAGCTATTGTAAATGTGATATGTATGCCTCTATTTATCTCCCGATGGGGAGTTAACGGAGCTGTCTTATCGTTGATATGTAGCTATCTCGTGAATGTGATTATGCGGCTTTTCTGGATACGAAGTGTCGTACATATACGTCTCAATTATATGTTTCTTCTTATCTTTGCCGCCGCATTGGTCATTTCGGGATATATCTATTATGAAGGAAAAATGATGATCAACGCCTTGGGGATTATTCTCTTTTTCTGTTTCGGAGTGATCTATCAACGAGATTTTTTGTATACGCTGTATCGCAAGATGTATGGCCACACCAAATGAAAGAAAGAAAATGGATATTTCAGAGATAAATGCCGAAGGAACCCAGCTTCGAAAGCATCAGCTTAAAATGTTGGAGATGCTGAAATATGTGGATGGACTATGTCGGAAGCATGATATTCCCTATTATTTGTCCGGAGGAACGTTGTTGGGAGCCGTGAGGCATCAGGGCTTTATTCCCTGGGATGATGATCTGGATATCATCTTGATGAAAAAAGATTTTCGACGTTTGTTAAAAGTATTACGCAATGAGCCTTCTGATGACTATGTGCTTCAATGTCATCAGACGGATCCGTATTATATTGCTCCATACGCCAAACTTCGGATGAAGAATACGCAAATTCAAGAAAGGAATGACAATGACATATATTATCGATATAAAGGTATATATATAGATATATTTTTTTTGGAACCGGCTGTACCATTTTTCCATTATATTGCCAATCATTTGCAGAATTTATTGATTTATTTTGCCAAATTGAATCCGACAAGAAAAATAAAGCCTATCTTGACTAAATCATTTTATATTTTACTTTATCGGTTTTTATTTCCTGTATTCAACATGTTCTCTCTTTTACTGAGAGGGAATAAATTAAGCTATC
>JBGZBP010000057.1:0-8703 GCA_041844735.1 Bacillota bacterium | reverse complement strand
TCAAACAAAATTACACTTACTTGCAATAAGGATAACAAAGGTGCTTTGAAACTATACCATAATGTTGGATTTGCAGAAACAGGTGCGGAAGACGAGGATGAAATTGAGCTTTCTATGGTATTACAGCAATAAATCCAAGTTTGTCTAAATCATCGAATAGTGTAAAAACAAAGCACATAACTTTAAGACCTAAAAATCTTTTAGTTATGTGCTTTTTTTGTGCCTATTTTATTTCCGGTGGTACTTTGACTGATATACCGTTGTTAAAGCGTTTGAGATTACTTTCTTCAAAAGGAACATAGTCTTTTTTTAGACTGTCAGGAAAATTTGCCTTCCAATCTTCCAATGCTTCTTTTGTGATTTCGTTATTTTCATATTTTTCTTTCATTTCCTGCACTGCTCAAGCATATTACGGATTCTAAGAATAGCTTCACTGCCGAAATATATACCTGTGGTAGTGTATTCGGAATCTTCATCATTCAGGATAACAAATCGTATATTCACTTCAATACTGTCATCAAGCTGAAATAAAAATCGCATTAGATCATGCTCTGTGTACGGATAGGCAGGTTCTTTCAGATAATCTTTATTCGGTAGGAAAAGAAGTAAGAAGTGCTATTGAAAAAATTGGTAGCACTATGCCGGAAGACTTGCCTATTCCGAAGAAAAATATTAAACAGATAGAAAAAGAACAGATGAAGCGTTTAAAAGATAAAGCTAAAAAAGGCAAGTTGATGTTGGATGAATAATGTTTACCAATAGAAATTGCTCTTACTGTAGTATCACTCTTGATACTGTTTTGATACTAAAAAACTCTAAAACCACATATAATAGGCATAAAAATAGCCAAAAACAGAAACTAGAAAGATGCTGGCATGGAATTAAAGAAACAAATATGCTATGGTAATTATTGAGCGGGAATAATTTCACACCCGTGAAAAGCCCGTAAATAAAGACTTTGCGCCGTTTGAAAGCCCGCTGTGGCAACAAAACGGCAACAAAAATTCATTGTTCAAAGATAAAGAGATAACTGATTTTGATTAAGTCAGTATCTCTTTTTTTATAGCAGGTTGCCAACCAGTTCGCCGATCAGTGCTCCGAAAAACATTGAAACAACCGTCCAAAGGAGCTGAATCCACCAGGTTTCTTTACAAAAGTTCAATACGCCTTGAACGGACACACCGTAGATCTCTGTCCACCTTGAATTAACTTTCAATGTATTATTAATTGCCCGATTAAGAATGTTGGCAAACACATCAACTTTCCTAAGGGTAGACATATGTAATTTAACATACTGACGGTTTGCAAATGCATCAGCTTCTTGCTGCCCATTTAGGTAATCCTTGGCTTTGATCTCGTTCTGCTCCAATAGTTTTTCCATACGAGGATGTCCTACATAACCCACTCCATAACAGTTTATGAGCTGGCGAGCAAGATCTATCTTGTTCGAATCAGTAATTCTATAAGGATCACCACCCAAAACTGAGTAACGGTGCTCAATTGCCTTGAAGCCATAGTTCATATCCCTCATATTCCAATGGATCCAGTAATATGTTCTATGCTCTTTGGCATACTCGAAAAACTCATCCAGCATCGCTTTTTCCAGTTCATCATAATGGCTTTCGATATCATCAATGTCAACATGAGATTTCTCTGCCATTTTATGAATAGAAAAAGAATCAGTCTGTGCAGTTGCATAGTCGTAAACTGCAATTGAGGTTATGCGTGGGGTATGTCCATCTTTAATATCATAAAAACTCTCACAGGAGTAGTGAATGATCAGATAGTTCTGTGGGTTAGTATCAATCTCACGAAAAAGTTTACGTGCGTTATTGTGTCGCGTGTATTGCATTTACTATTCACCATTCCTCCAAATTGTCAAGTTTAGTGTCAGAAGAGCTAAAAACAATTCATGTTAGAAGCGTTCCGTTGACATACGCTTATTTTCACACTTGCAACAGCCAATGCCGATTTGTCCTGCTACAACGGGGAAAACCTGCTTGTTATATGCAATGTCATCCACCTTAAAAACATGGCGTGAACCATCAAGAAAATATTTAAGCAAGAGCTCTTCGCCCACGGATTGCAACTTATCTGCTAAAGGCTTTCCATTTCTTCTGCATTGCGCCGTCAATGTCAAAGCCCATTACCTGCTCAAACTGTTCAACGGTAAAGCTATGCCCGCGGTTTTCAAAAGTCTTTTTCAGCGCTTCCGTCAGCGTGGCTCCGTCAAAATCAAATTTATTAACAAGATAGCAGTAATCTTTCATCCTGCCGGAAAATTCCATTAGACTGAGAATAGCGTCTATTTTCTCGGCAATGGTTGTTTCAAGGGAATATGTATTTACTGTCGGGGCGTCAAAGCCGGAAAGCTGTGTCGGGATTTTTCGTTTTTCCTGTTTCGGTACGATGACATCCCCCACACCGCAATCAATACTGAACGGTGTTTTCGTGTTTTTAATGCAGGCGACCACCGATGCGCCGATTCCTGCATACTTTTTTGCAACGGCAATAGGAGCAACATCTTTTATCTCAAAAGTGATAAAATCGTTTTCGGTAGGTGTTGCAATAATTGCCTCCAACACGATTTTCAACTGCTCGGGTGTGTTGGGCATTTACCGGAGCAAAAAGTCCACATCAACTGTTACTCGGCTATCAAAGTCAGTAGTAAGGGAATAGATAAACAATCCGCCTTTCAACACAAGATTTTCTGCATATTTGGATTTTCCAAACGGCGCAGAAACTCCTCCTAGCAAAAGAGCTGCAGACAAAGCTGATAGCTTCTTCCGCTTTCAGCAGCCTTATTTTTCAGTCTTGCAATCACAGATGCAGCAATATCAGCCATTAAGCAGTACTTCCATCAATTCGGTGACCTGTTTGTACACGAAGCTTTTTTGCGTATGCAGAACGGTATTTGAAACAATCGCAGATGGTGAGTTCGCGGTCATATACAAGAAGCGTGACGCCATAAGTCATCTGTAGTTTTACCCAAATCGTACAGTTCCGCCTGAACATAATAAGGCTGCAGTGCGAGAACATCCACATTCAGTTTTGTTCTAGACATAGAACGAGGGATTGCGATTGACCACTTGCGTGGAGCAAAGTCGCAGTAGCCATAATGAAAAAGAGCGGATTCAACGCAAACAATTCCTTTCGAAACGTGAGTTGCAAGAAGCTGTTCCTCGGAAGCTACACTTTTTTCAGCAAGTTCATAATAGCCGTGACGCACACGATTAAGAAAGCCGGCGTTGCACAGATTTACGATGTCGACCGCTCTGATTCCGGCAGCGACAAAATCAGCAGATTTTGCAATGCCGCCTTTATTGATAATGACTTCTTTTACTTGCTCTCGGATGTACACTCGCTCACCTTCTTTCAATCATAAAATTTACGCACACGAAAATAGTATATGTGTTCGGATTCATTATAGCGCAAAAAGAAAAAATTGTAATAAAAACTACACACAAAATCCCGAAATCTGTGCACGAAATTAAAATATGCTGTTACATGCGGAAACCACCGCTGCCGCCATATTTGCAGGCACAGCCAAAATTCGAGTTCTGCCGCACCTGCGCATTACCCTACAAATACGGATTGCTCTGCAATTCATACATGTCTCTATAGACGCTTGACGTTTTCAGTAATTCACGGTGGCTTCCCGATGCGATAACTCTGCCTTTTTCAAGCAGAATCACGCGGTCGACGCGAGGGCAGATTGCAAGCCGATGTGTCACTATAAATGTCGTCTTGCCTTGCGTGAGCTCCAGCATCTTCTTCAGGATAAATGACTCTTGTATTGGATCTATTGCAGAAGTCGCCTCATCGAAATAGGCAATATCCGTATGCTCTAACATGCTTCGCGCAATCGCAAGCTTCTGCCACTGCCCGCCGGACAAATCTATGCCGCCAAATTCCTTTCCTAAGAGGGTGTGCGGTTCCGCATCAAGAGATACCGCCTGTAGCACGTCTCTTAAAGCGACATCTTTCCGCACGGTGCACACATCCCGAACAATTGACCGATCCGCTGTTCCCAAGCGTGAGTCCGTTTCCGAATCTTCCAATCCCAAAGTGAGGTATTCACCTACTTTAATTTTAAGCTTCGGCACATTCTGCGGCACATACGCGATTTTCTTGTTCAAATCTTGCGAAACAGCAAATACTCCACCACTTGGCGGAAACTGACCAAGAAGTACCTTAAGAAGAGTGGTCTTACCGGAGCCATTCATTCCCACGATTGCCACACGTTCGCCTTTTTTAATCGAAAGACTCACATCATCGAGAGAATATATCTCGACATCAGGGTACTGAAAACACAGATTTTCCAGCAAAAAAGCAGTGTCATCCGGGAGGGAAGTCAAAGCCGTTGAAGAAGAAACGTAGTGAGTTTTCGAACGAGTACTATCTCCAACCACCTCTCTCGAATGAATTACTGCGCCAGTCTCCACTCCGGTACGGGCATCCGCTCCGCTCCCTGTTTCTCCCTCCATGCAATATAAAAACTGCAAAAGAAGGGCAGCTCTTCGGATATAATAGCGCGTATTTCCAAGTGTTCGAAAGAATTCGGACGCAATATTCTGCAGCGAGGTAAAAGCAACGATCGCCGCCGCCGCACCTCCGCTCTCTATGCTTCCATTCGAAATCCCAAATGCAATTATTATAACAGTAGCAAAAAAACCGACACTCTTGATAAGAGAACAGCATTCAAACTGCATATAATCTTTTAACAAATAAGCTTTCAGCTCGCTGCGCTTCTCTGCATCATACCTTTCCCAATGTTTCATCAAATGTACATAAGCATTCTGCACTTTCACTTCTTTCACATGTGGTTCCATATAAAAGTATTTTTTAACAATTCCTGCCCTACGCTCATTTTTTGACTCTTTTTCGCGAACCTCATTGAAATAAGCGCCACGAATCCAGCGATTGACGAGCACAGGAAAAACCGTTACCAACGCCAAAACACTGAGGAGATAATGATAAGACGATAGAACCACCATCACTGAAACCAAACTGATGATGCTCTCCAAATAGTTCATCAGCGAATAATGCAGCATCGGAAGCTCCTCATCTTCGATAGCCGTTTCCGCATTGTGCAGTTCATCAAGAAACGCAGGATTTTCAAAGTTAATCAGTGGATACTCGCACTTTTTACAGCACAAATCCGCTCTGAGCCTCAGATTCACGGATTCAAACACTCCCGCGTTGTTTGCAATACTGTATATGGATTGTATCACGGAATTCAAAAGGTAAAAAACAGCCAACAATAACATTGGAAGGTATAGACTCTCTATCCGATTGCCAGCGGTTGTCACTATCGCGACAATGCTTGCAACAGTTCCGCTGAGAACGGCGGGCAAAAGCCCGGAAATCAAAGTGTGAAGCAAGGTAACTAAGGCACTTTTTGGCACAGTTTTCCAAACCAGTTTCTCGACCCTAAAAATTGTCTTCATTTCCCACATCCTCCCGATACCACTTACTTTGTTCCTCATACATCTGATAATACAATCCGCCTCTTTGGATAAGTGTGTCGTGAGTTCCCTCATCGACAATTCGCCCTTCCGATAAGACGATGATTCTGTCCGCGAGCCTTGCACTGCCCAGTCTGTGCGAAATGAGAAGGCAGCCCCTCTCTTCCATCAGACAAATCAATTGATGATAAAGTTCGCTTTCTGACACCGGATCCACCGCAGAAAAAGGTTCATCAAACAGAATGTATGCATCCGAACGGTAAAGCGCTCTTGCAATCGCAAGCTTCTGCCACTGCCCGCCGGACAGTTCGAGGCTGTCTTCCATCATTTTGCCCAGGAAGCAATTTTCCTGCCCAAGGAATTCATCCATTGCCACAGTTTTCAGCAATTCGCTCACCCTTTCGTCCGATATTTTATCCGATAACGCGATATTCTCCTTTAAGGTCAAATCAAACCTCGCATAGTCCTGAAACACCGCCGAAAACATCTCATAAAGCTTGCTGACAGGCAGTTCAGAAATGTCCTTCCCCGAAATTTTTATCCGGCCCTCAGTCGGTTTATAGAGACCTAAAATCAATTTTGTGATGGTTGTCTTTCCGCTGCCATTTTCTCCGACCAAAGACACTTTCTCACCCTTCTGAATAGTGAAACTCAAATGATTTAGCACCGGCACTTCGCCCTCGGGATAGGTAAATGACACGTCTTCAAACGCAATAAGCGGAACGCCTGTATCCCACGAAAAACCCGTATTTTCGCATTTCGGCTGTCCACTCGCCTCTTCTTCCAAATCAATCATTTCGAGGTATTTGTCGATGTAGAACACATCCTTAGCCAATCCCGATATTCCTACTGAAATATGCTCTGACACATCAAGCGCCGTGGAAAGCGCCGATATGCATACGACAAAGATACTCAGAGAAAACCATCCATAGTATACCCCAAACGAGAGCACCGCAATCGACCCGACAAACCAAATTAGAATCATAGTATTGCTGAGAATGGCGTATTTCTGCGCTTTTACCGTCACACCGATGCGCTCTCGCCCAAACTCCTTTGCCAGCGCACCAACTCTCTTCTTAAAGAACTCTAAGCCCCGAATTGCCCTAAGATAGGATAGACTGTGCCTGTCAGAAAGCTCTGTTTCGTAGTATCGGAATCTCCGCTCCTTATCACTCTGGTTCTCAAACATATCATTCATCAGGCGAATCGCCTTATAATCGAACGCCATAATCACAAGAAGAAGCAAGAGATAGAGAATTGGCAGCACAAAACCCGTCATTGCAAAAACGAAAATAAGCCCACCAAGTCTCAAGACATTCCCGATAAAATCCACCGTTCCGGAAAAAAGCTCCATCATTCCGCCATCCGTCGCTTCCTCTGCCAATGTAAGCAAATTCAGAGCATCTTCATTTCCGAATGTCTCAAATGAAAGCCTACTACATTTTTCTAAAAAAGCTCTCTGCATCGTATAAGTCATTTGAAAACTCAAAAGGAGGAACAGTTTTTTCTTGTAATACGAAATAACGATTTGAACCAGCTCCGTCACCGCAAACAGCGCAGCAATCCCAAGATTCACGCTCCCCATAACCGCCGTTTCTATAAGCTTAGACATATAATAGAGATTAATTGGAAGGAGGAGCGCGGCGCTTACCTCCAACAGCACCAAAAAACCCGCATATAACGGACTTTTTTTAACAAACAGTCCTAAACATCGTATTGTCTTACCAATAAACATCCTGACTCATCCTTTCCTCGTACGAGTTGATATGTATTTCCATTAAAAGTTTGTATAACATCCGGATCATGAGTTGAAATGATTAGAGAAAGCGAAATTGTATTCACCCAGTCCATAAACATTTTCTTTGTGTATTTGTCCATATGTGTTGTCGGTTCATCTAAAATAACTATACACATTCTACTATCAAAATTGGATTCCATAGTAGCGGAAATCTGTAGTCTTTGCTTTTCGCCAAAGGATAGCGTTTCAACCTCTCGATTCAAAAAATCTGAAATTTTGCAAAAATAGTTTTGATGAATCCTTTCTTGATTATCATAAGGCATTCCGTATTCATTGAACAAATACTCCGAAACTTTAAGCCGTTTATCCGAAATATGTGGAAACTGCTCAATATGTACTACCGATTTTAAAGATTGTTTGCGGATAAACTTTGCAATCTGTCTAAGTAAAGTCGTCTTGCCGACTCCATTTTCACCAACAATTAAAATGTGTTCTGATGGTGACAAATGAAAATCCAAATAAGCAAACCGACAATTCCTCTGCATTAAGAATTTCAAGTATATTTTTCCAAAGCAAAATGCGCTCTTCGGGACTAAGCTTTACTGCAACGTTAGGAGTATTTTGTTGCATGCAGTAAACACAACGCAAGTTGCAGTCAAAAGAAAGAGCATCGGTTATTGCAATACTCTTTGTATTATTGGCATCTCTATAATAGAAAAAGTCCATCATTTCATAATACGCTTCATCTGACACACACAACACTCCATTTTCAACCAGTACATCCTGATTTTGTTCGATATACTCCTGAACCGAGATATTCTCTTCTCGCTTCGCCTCAAATGTTACATTAGTAAATGTATTAAAGAAAAAGAAGCAATCGTCAAATTCCTTCACCAAAGTCCGCCTAATTAACTTCGTTTTCACCTTTCCCCCCCCCGTATAAATCGCCATCACTAGCGGAGATATTATCCCCGCTAAAACTACTGTTTAATTTTTGGATCTTTACACCTTTGTGATCTACAAGTACAACCACTGTAAATCACTATTTCACCTTTCCAAAATTTCTTAATTCTGGATTTCATGTTGACCTCTTTCATCATATCATTTTACGAAACACTGATAGTGTCCATAAGCAAACAAGCAGCTTATCAAAAAATAGCGCCATGTGCGTTTTTCATATTGTATCATGTTTTTTTAAAATCAAAATATTATTTTTCTCAAAATACAGCTTTATAAGTTGCGGATAATTGTCGACATTTCCTTTGAAAAGTGTATAATTTAGGCGAGAAGACAGAGATTAATCGTACGGAAATAATAAAAATTTCTGCAATAACATCAGGAGAACTAATTAACATCCGGAGGACGACTAATGAAAATAAAAAAGCTTACAATAGATAATGTTAAAGATTATATAGATTATTTAAGCACGGCTATTTTAGCAGAACCTGATATGATGACAACCGATTTTGTGGATGAAGAAACCATCATTAAGGCACT
>JBGZBP010000056.1:0-7136 GCA_041844735.1 Bacillota bacterium | reverse complement strand
TTTTAGGATTTTTTGATTGACTGCTTCTTTTATATTTGGAAATGTGATTAGCTGATAAAATTCATCTTTGGTAAAGTCTTTACTTTCAGTAAAGATACTTTCAAAGACTGCTCCTTTTTCATAAAGGTGTTTATCTCTCCTTTTTCTTTCTTCCTGTTTCTGCTAACTGATGCCGATTTAAGTAAGGTGTCTTGTTAATGAGTGCGCTAATATCGGACAGATTCCGAACATGGAAAAGCTGATTGCAACAATCAGATCCCGTGAGATAAGTGCCTGTCTGGCTCTTCAGGCTAAATCTCAGATGAAGGCTATTTACAAAGATAACGCTGATACAATTATCGGTAATATGAATTTCCAGATTTTCCTTGGTGGTACAGAGAAAACTACTTTGAAGGATCTTACCGAAATTCTTGGAAAAGAGACCATTGATATGTATACCACAGGTAATACCAAAGGCTCGCAGGAATCCTATAACATGAATTATCAGAAGCTTAGGAAAGAGCCGATGAGCATGGATGAGCTTGCTGTTATGGATGGTAGTAAATTATTGTTCAGGTAAGAAGTGTAAGACCATTTCTTTCTTATAAGTATGACCTGAAAAAGCATCCGAATTATCATCTGAGACTACGATAAGAAGAACTGGTTTGATATTGAGAAGTATCTGAACCGTAAACTTGTGCTTCATCCAAACGATGAGTACGAAGTGTTTGAGGTTGATTAGAACGGTTGTTTTGATTATAATAATACTGATGATTTTTATTTTGGTGAAAATCAGTCTCCAAACCTGAAAGGCAATTCTATGCATGGATAATCTGGTTTTCAAATCGGATTCAGCTAAGAAGGTGACAGTATTGTCCGCTATCCGGTGCGTGATTGCTGTAATGGAATTCAGGTAGAAAGGAGATAATAGTCATGGCAAAAGGTGTATCATCTAAGACACACAGTCAAAAAGAATTGGATAATTACGCTAATCAGCATAATCCAAACAACAAGGCCTACAAGGCAAGAGTTGCTAATGATCAGGCGACTAAGAAACAGTCCAAGAAAGCATTGGCAAATCAAGCTAAGAAGCGTGCAAAACGCCAGGCTGAATTCGAGGCGGAATATGGTGTCATGTATCCGCTTGATTGGATGTGTTACAGCAATCCATATGATTTTGACTAATCATGAAAGCAAGAGAGCATCAATCTATTATGGTTGGTGCTTTTTTGTTGTAGTTTTTTAATTTTGAGAAAGAGCTTCTAATGCAGTTGCATTAGGGGCTTTTTTTAATGCGCGCATTTTCAAAGTTCAGTCGACGGGGCTTTGAAAGGACAACTAAATACAAAGAAACCAAAAACAATTTTTTAAGAAAACAGGAGGATTTTATTATGGCATTTTTCAACTCAGCAGTAGGCGTACTTCAGACACTCGTTATCGCACTTGGTGCAGGTCTTGGAATTTGGGACGTTGTAAATCTCATGGAAGGTTACGGCAATGATAATCGTGCGACACGTTCCTAACTGAAAAGGTTAGGCACTAAGTCGAAGGGCTTTATAGCCTGAAATCTTAGGAGAAATGATAATCTGAAGGGTGGAATGACGGAGTAACGCCCCGAAACGCCCACACTGATACTCCGATTGGCACAGGATATGCAGCTATCCGACTGTCAAAAGCTCGGTGAAGTCGGCAGAGAGTAACCGTAAGCGGAGCAATCCGCACGAAACCTGTCCAGAGGTGGACGGTGCTACCTATATGCCGGGTGTCGGATATTTATGGTGAGAATGTATGAAAATACTGACGAACTTCTGAATGTACGGGTCTAAACGTTTGGATTTGCCGAAAGGCATTCTCCCATTAAATTGGGGTGTCCGTGGATTAGTAAGATTGGTTGTTATGAACATCCACATACCGTTACAGGCGGTAAGGTTCCTTGGAACTGGGCACAGGCTTAGAGGAAGCACCTAAAAGTATCTATTGATAGGATTGTCGGAACGTGGAAAGCCGGGAACGTATGAAACAAGCTATTGCAAGTCGTTGGGCGGGAAAGTCGGTTTTATCCGATATAACCGCACTTAATCCTGGTGAGAGTAGGGGCATAGTACCGATGAAGCGGTGATAACAAGCCGTGGAGGGATAGCCCCAAGTCGAGTTTAGAAACAAAATCTGAAAACACAGTAAACACAGCTTCGAGTATGACAAAGAAAATCCTAACCGAAAGGGGTGGGTGCCTGTGTTGACTTCGGAGCAGCAAAAGCACAAACCGAAACAAAGCAAAATCCGCTATACGGAGCATTACGACCTGCAAAGCACTTTTGACGGTCTGTATGCTGATAGTCTGAATGGCAAAACATTTCAGAACCTTATGAGCCTAATTGCGAGTGAGGAAAATATCAAACTGGCATACCGAACAATCAAGGGCAATAAGGGCAGTGGTACTCCCAGCGTGGATAAGCGGACAATCAAAGCCCTTACTACACTTCGTGAGGAACAATTCGTCTAGCTTATTCAAAAACAGTTCAGTTGGTATACTCCCCGCCCGGTTAAGCGGGTGGAAATCCCAAAGCCCAACAGAAAAACAAGACCGTTAGATATCCCCACAATCATTGACCACATGGTACAGCAATGTATTTTACCGGTGCTTGAACCAATCTGTGAAGCAAAATTTCATGAGCGTTCCAACGGTTTCCGTCCGAACCGCTCTACGGAACACGCCATAGCACAATGCTGTCGGCTCATGCAGATACAGCACCTACATTATGCGGTTGACATCGACATTCGCGGCTTCTTTGATAATGTCAATCACGGAAAGCGATTAAGGCAGATGTGGGGAATAGGAATCCGGGATAAAAAGCTGTTGTGTATCGTCAAGCAGATGTTAAAGGCACAGGTGGTGCTTCCAGACGGAACGAGGATAACCCCAACCAAAGGAACACTACAGGGCGGTATTTTGTCGCCGCTACTTTCCAACATTGTGCTAAATGAGCTTGATTGGTAGGTGACTTCCCAATGGGAGGAAATGCCTACCATTACGATTACAAAATCCGGCAGAACGCCCACGGTACGGACATTAAAAGCCATACCTACCGGGCATTACGCCGGAGTAATCTCAAAGAAATGTATATCGTGAGATACGTCGATGACTTCAAAATCTTCTGCCGGAGCTGACAAGACGCTGAAAAGGCGTTTGAAGCAATACGCTTATGGCTAAAAGACCGGCTTGGACTGGAAATCAGCCAGGAAAAGTCTAAAGTCATCAATCTAAAACAACGCTACTCGGAGTTTTTGGGATTTAAGATGAAAGTCTATCCCAAAGTAAAAAAGTATGTAGTCTGCTCACACATGAGCGCCAAAGCCATAAAACACGCAAAGGAGAAAATATCCACCGCTATTCGGGCGATACAAAATCCGGCAGATGACCGGGCGCAGTATATTGCCATTCAGCAATACGATTCAGTAGTTGCCGGACTTCACAATTATTATCGTCTGGCAACACACATCAGCGTGGATTTTCCGAAGCTGTCCCAAGGGCTGAAATTGCAAATGAGAAACAGACTGCGGGAACTCACTCCTAAAGGAAAACTGGAACGTGGATTTATCAAGGAACGGTATGGAAAGAGTAAACAGCTAAGGTTTTTGAACGGACACCCTCTCATTCCAATGGGATATGTCCGAACAAGGGACGCCCAACACAAAAAGAAATCCGTCAATCGGTATACGCTTGGAGGGACGGGCAGAAATCCATAAAAATCTCGGTATCAATACTGATACGATGATATGGCTCATGCAAAACCCTGTGTTGGATAAAACGATTGAGTTTGCAGACAACCGAATTTCCCTGTTTGAGGCTCAATATGGGCGATGCGCCATTACTGGCACTGACCTTATGCCATATTACATTCGCTGTCACCATAAAACGCAGCTTGAAAATGGCGGTATAGATGAATACAGCAATCTTGTCCTTGTGATCGAAGTGGTACATATCTTAATCCATGCTACCTTGCAAGAAACAATCCAGAAGCACCTCAAGGAACTCCAACTGAACAAAAAGCAACTGGAAAAACTGAATAAACTGCGAAAATAGCGGGAATGCCTGTAATCGCATAATCAATCTTTTAACGCTGTAACGAAGTGTGTAAGTTGTGTTTGAAACGCAAGAAATCTAAACTCGATGGAACGCCGTGTGAGGGGAAACTCTCATGCACGGCGTGGAGCGGGGAAAAATCTGGCGATTACTTCAAAGGATTGCCTATCGCTATCTGGAGCTAATGCTCATAGTCAATAAAGAAGCAGATAACAAAACAACAGGCAGAAGGCCTCGCTATTCCGAAATATAGAGGCTGGAGAGATAGAATTATTCGCATTTCTATGTTATACTATCAGCGGCATCTGGCAAATCAAGATTATTGGATGTAGCCAATGATGCGGCGAATTATCTGTTCGGTACAGTTCCGCAACTGACAACAATCCGTATCGAGTAAAAAGACGTTCTGTGCAGCAGGTGGTCAGAAACTTTACCGTCGTGGTGAAAAAATGGTGACAAATAAATAGAAATTGTTGAATTCACCCGCTATTTTTAGTTATAAAAGGAGATGTCTGATATGGATATAACTAAGAAACAGTTTAGTTCCTATATGATAGCCGCGTTTTCTATTGCGTGGTCTCTTCAGATTATTGCAAGTATTTTTGCTTTGAGAGGGAATCCGACTGCATTTCAGCTTCTGCTCTCGGTGACTATGTTCGCACCCTTTGCGGCAACGATCGTGGCACGTATCCCGTTAAAATGTATGGGCTGGAAGCTAAGGCTTAAAGGTAAAGTGCGATACATATTTGTTGCCCTTTGGCTGAATTCAGTTTTGATGGTACTTGGGACAGGTCTTTTCTTTTTGATCTTCCCGAAATCCTTTGATTCAGAACTTACTTTTTTTACCGCCACACTTATTGCCCAGGTAGGTGAGCAAGCTGTGGAACAACTTGCGGCTCAGGGGCTTACCGTACAGATGTATCTGATTATAAGTGCCGTGCAGGCTTTTACGATTGCGCCATTTATAAATATGCTTTTTGCATTGGGCGAAGAAGTCGGCTGGAGAGGTGGAATGACACCTTATCTGAAAGAAAAGTTTGGGACAGCAAAGGGTCGATTACTGAGTGGCCTTATTTTGGGAATATGGCACTGGCCTATAATAATTCTTGCTGGATATGAGTATGGTATGAGTTATATAGGTACTCCTGTTCTTGGACCCATCGTATTTTGCTTTTTCACTATCGCAACCGGAATCCTGATTGACTGGATATATGAAAAGACACATTGTATTTAGTTTCCGGCACTTATGCATGGAGCCATAAATGCATTTGGCACAGTATTTCCATACCTTGCAAAGGCTGAGTACGGCAGATATTCCATATTTGGTCCTGCATACATCGGACTCATTTCAATGATTCCTTTATTGATTGTTTCAGGCATTATAATGGCAAAAGCAGCAAAGGAAAGTTAGTAAAAAATCGAATAATTCCCGTTTGTCGGACTGACTTTTCCTCAAAGTACGGGCGGAGGGACAACCAAAGTAAAAGCGTGCTCCAATACGATTATTTTAGTACAGAGAATATCGGGCATTTCTCGTAAAACTCGGCTACAATCTGTGTCGTAGGAGGTAATGTTATGCAGATGATTAAAGCGTTCAATGAAACCATCCGCTATGGAAGACGAGGTACTTGCTAATTCGGGTGTCGATATATTCGAAGAAGTTTTTAAGCTGATTTTCACAAAGATTTATGATGAAATGGAAAGCGGAAGAAATCAGGGACACGTCACCTTGAATTTAGAAATTACGGAGATACGGAAACAGAACTGAAAGACAAGATATAAAAGCTGTTTGACAAGGCAAAAAATAAGTGGGACAGTGTATTTTCGGAGGAGGCTAAAATTCTACTTAAACCATCTCATTTATCCGTATGTGTATCTTCTCTTCAAGATGTAAAGCTTTTTAAATCCAATTTTGATGTTGTAGATGACGCTTTTGAATATTTGATGAGCAAATCTTCTAAGGGCGAAAAGGGACAATACTTTACTCCAAGATATGTAATAGATGCCATCCTTAATATTGACATAACTATCGGCGATGTAATCACTCCAAGAGAGATGAATTATGCTTATTCAAAAATATTGGAGGACATAAAAATTCCTATCATAGCTTATTCCATTGAAACGATTCTTGCAGAAAAATTTGAGACCATTTCCAGTCGCAATATTATCACAACAAGGGTAAGAGATTTTTATGATTTGTATATGATATATGAGCTGTAGGGCGATCAAATTGACACCGGAAGTTTAACGGAAGCGATAGAAAAAACAAGCAAGCACAGAGCAACTTTTGAGACAGTATGCTTATTGTCCAAACTTGATATCGACAAGCATATAAATGCTGAAATTAAGCTGGATTAGCTTGATTTGACAAGTGCAGAGAGCAAAGCTACTTATATACTTTAGAAGCTAAACTTATTAAGCCAGTTGATAAAATATAGCTTTGAGGTATATTCCTTTTTGAGCTTAATATAAGATAGAAGCAGATGTTGATTATACTAAAAATATATAAGTCTGAAAAAGAATTTATCTTCCATAGAAAGCAAACATCTGATACTGTTTAGGCAAAAGATATATTGAAAGATTTCATCAATAAAAAGGTGCCTATCAAATTTCGATTTTTAGAGATGGATAAATATGAAGTTGAAGGAAATAGAGAACGTCACATTTACAAGAGGAAATGATATGAAAGACCTTGTCAGGATAATTATATTTTTAGTATATGTATTGGCTCTTTTCGGTTTCAAAAAAGTTGTTTTAAAACATAAAAAAACAGAGCTATAGTATACACTTTAGGAATGTTATTTGCGTATTTGCTATATATGCTTTTTATATCTGTCAGTAGAATGTGACTTTTTAAGATGGACTCATGAGGAGATAGTCAGACATACTCATAAGCACGGCAGGGGCGTCGCCATGGAAGTTATTTGGGTTTTCGCTCCTACTGTGTATTCTTTAATATTGTTAGGGAAGTCAGAAAAAGTGTGCCAAAATATTCAAAAAAGGATACAGGAGGGCTTGGGAAATTACTGGCATTAATTCTGTTCCAGCTCTTTTTTACCCTTTTCATAGGCTT
>JBGZBP010000055.1:0-11938 GCA_041844735.1 Bacillota bacterium | reverse complement strand
GGAGTACGGTATATGAGTGAGGACAGCATATGAGAGCAGTGGTACAAAGAGTAAGTGAAGCCTCGGTTTCGGTTGACAATGAAGTTACGGGGGCTATAGAGAGCGGAATAGTAGTTTTTTTAGGTGTTGAGTCAGGAGACAATGAAAAAGATATATCCTACGTTGCTGACAAAGTGGCAAACCTTAGAATTTTTGAAGATGATGAAGGTAAGATGAACCTGTCCGTCAGCGATGTTGGGGGAAGCGTACTGGCAATATCCCAGTTCACATTATTCGGAGATGTGAGAAAAGGTAAGAGACCAAGTTTTATCTCAGCTGCAAGGCCGGAAGCTGCCAACGAAAGTTACGAGAAATTTGTCGGTTTGGTAAGAGATATGGGTATAAGAGTTGAAACAGGGGTTTTTCAAGCAGATATGAAGGTCAAGGTGTTTAATGACGGTCCGGTTACAATACTGATAGACAGTAAAAAGACTTTCTAGTTAAGAATGACGGAGGTAAAGATGCAGATAAATATATATCCTACAGGCCCATATGGGGTTAATACATATTTGGTGTACGATGATGCTGTAAAAAAAGGTTTTATTGTGGATCCGGGCGGATCGGACAGCAATTTGGATAAATTTTTAGCTGAAAACAATATTAAAATTGAATATATAATTTTGACACATGGGCATGGTGATCATATAGGCGGGGTTTCTCATTACAAAACTCTTTTCAGCGGAGCGAAGCTTATAGCATGTAAAGGTGAAGAGGAATTTTTGAAAGATGAAAAGCTCAACGAAAGTTTTGCAATGTACGGATTTCCTATCAAACTCACAGCAGATATTTATGTACAGGATTCGGATACAATAAATTTTTGTGATTATGAAATAAAGTTTATACATACTCCGGGGCATACTCCGGGTGGGATGTGTATACTGATAGGTGACATACTGTTTAGTGGGGATACCTTATTTAGTCAATCTATAGGCAGAACGGATTTGCCGGGGGGAGATTACAACTTGCTTGTTGATTCTATTAAGAACAAACTTTTCAAATTGGATGATAATATCAAGGTTTTACCCGGACATATGGGGATGACATCGATCGGGCATGAAAAGGAGTTTAATCCTTTTGTATAGAATAAATTTTTTAAATACACCAAATACACATGAATATATTGAAGTAGTCAAGATGTTTTTAAAACCGAGCGAATTTGAGGCAGTCTGTGATAGCAGTCAGTTTTCAGATTTCACATTTGATTATAACAGCATTCAGGTTCATGAAGAGGGGAATTTTAAAAAGGAATTGGCTGTAAAGAACGGACTTAAGCGAAAAATATTTGATGTCATGTCAAAATTTGCGGGACATAGACCACCATGGGGGATTTTGACAGGAATAAGGCCTACAAAACTTTTTCATGAAATAGCTTTACGTGAAAATTCATCTGACAAAGCAGCTGATATTTTAAAGGATTTTTATTATGTGCATGATGATAAGATAGACATTTTGAAACGTATTTATGATGTGCAACAGCCATTTTATGACAATACAAATAAAAATCATGTTGGAATATATATAGGCATTCCGTTTTGTCCTACAAGATGTCTTTATTGCAGTTTTACATCAAACAAGGTGGATGAAAACGAGGTAAGAAGGTATCTTGATGCATTGAAAAAAGAAATTTCTTTTGTGGCGGAAAGGATGCAAGAATATGGAATAGAAGCTGAGAGTATATATATAGGTGGTGGTACGCCTACTTCAATAAGCCCGAATAATATGGACGAACTGCTTGATTTTATTAATCAAAAGATTCCGGTGTGTATGGATTATGAGTACACATGTGAGGCGGGCAGGCCTGACACTTTTTCTGAAGAGATGCTGAGAGTTCTTAGACAGCACGGAATAAACAGAATAAGTGTGAATCCTCAAACGATGAAAGAAGATACTCTTTTAGCAATTGGTCGTGAACATACAGTAAAAGATACTGTGAATGCAATGTTTATGGTAAGAAAATTTGACTTTGATTCCGTTAATATGGACTTAATAATGGGATTGCCGGGAGAGACACCCGGAGATTTTGAAGATACTTTGAAAAAGATACTTTTGATGGAGCCGGACAATATTACAGTTCACAGCTTGGCTATGAAACGAAGCTCAAGGTTGAAAGTTCAAGATGAAGAATACACTTACGAAAAAGGCGACACGGTTTCAGAAATGCTGTCAATATCAAGGAAGCTTTTAAAGCAAGCGGGGTATACACCATATTATCTTTATAAGCAAAAGCAAATGTCGGGAAATTTGGAGAATACAGGATATTGCAGGAACGGCAAATATTCATGCTACAATATAAAAATAATGGAGGAAAATCAGACCATTATCGCACTTGGAGCAGGAGGGATTTCCAAGATGTATTTTCCGGATGAGAACAGGCTGGAAAGAATACCTAATGTGACTAACTATGAGATATATATTGATAGGATAGATGAGATGCTGAATAGGAAAGAAAAAGGCATTTTTGACTGTATGAAAGTATAGAGGGAGGATTTCGATATGCAGGTAAATATTCCAAAAGGTACGAAAGATATTCTACCGGATCAGATTTACAAATGGAACTTTGTAGAAAAGACTTTTTTAGAATTATGTGCTAAATATGGATTTAAGGAGATTAGAACTCCAAGCTTTGAGCATACGGAACTTTTTTCCAGAGGTGTCGGTGATACAACAGATATCGTGGAAAAGCAAATGTATACATTTAAAGACTATGCAGGAAGGAGTATTACATTAAAACCTGAGGGAACATCTCCGGTAGTAAGATCTTTTATAGAACACAAAATATATGCGGAGGTACAGCCATCAAAGTTTTGCTACGATATTTCCTGCTTTAGATACGAAAAGCCTCAATCAGGTAGGCTGAGAGAGTTCCATCAATTGGGAGTAGAAGTGTTTGGAACTGATAATACTCTTGCAGATGCGGAAGTGATAACTTTGGCGGCGGATTTTTTTGATGAACTCGGCATAAGAGAGCTGGAGCTCCATATAAACAGTATAGGCTGTCCTAAGTGCAGAAAAAAATATCGTGAAGCTTTACAGGAATTCTTAAAGCCGAAATATGATGAACTATGTGATACATGTAAGGGAAGATATGAAAGAAATCCTATGCGAATACTGGACTGCAAGTCGCCGATATGTCAGGAACATACAGCAGGAGCACCGGTAATGCTGGATTACCTTTGCAGCGAGTGCAGTGAGGCGTTTGAAAAATTGAAAGTGAACCTGAATGCATCAGGTGTTGATTTTATTGTAGATCCGGGAATCGTTAGAGGACTTGACTATTATACCAAGACTGCGTTTGAGTTTGTTTCAACAGATATAGGAGCACAGGGCACAGTTTGCGGAGGAGGACGTTATGATAATCTCATAGAAGAGATTGGGGGACCGCCTCTTCCGGGAGTCGGATTTGCACTGGGAATAGAAAGATTGCTGCTTGCAATGGAATCTGCTGATATTGAAATCCCCAAGCCGGAGAGCATAGATGTTTTTATTGCTGTTATGGGCGACAGGGCGAAGTCGTTCGGATTGAAGCTTTTAAGAACTTTGAGAAAAAGCGGTCTTTCAGCTGAAATGGATTTGCTGGGTAGAAATTTTAAAGGACAATTTAAATATTCGGACAGAATAGGTGCGAAAAAGACTATAATAATAGGTGATAATGAGTTGGATAATCAAAAGGTTGCTATTAAAGACATGGCTACATCCACACAGGAAGAAGTTGCGATAAGTGAAATTTTGTCTACATTAAAAAAATAGGAGGAACTTATGGGGAAAGTATTAAAACGTACAGACATGTGCGGAACACTTGGAATGAATGATTTGAACAGGGAAGTTACATTAAATGGATGGATCCAAAAAAGCAGAAATCTCGGAGGACTTATTTTTTGCGATTTAAGAGATAAGACCGGAATAGTTCAGATAGTATTTCCCGATACAACTTCAAAGGAAATTTTAGAAAAAGCAGAAAGCCTGAGAAGCGAGTATGTAGTGGGAATAGTGGGAACTGTAATGGAGAGACAGTCAAAAAACAGTGACCTTAAAACAGGTGATGTTGAAGTTGTGGTTAAAGAACTTGAGATTTATTCAAAAGCTGAAACACCGCCTATTTACATAAAAGATGATGATAATGTAGACGATAATTTAAGATTAAAATATAGATATTTGGACTTAAGAAAAAATAAGATGCAAAATAATCTCACTTTCAGAAATAGAATTACGAAAGCAGCAAGGGATTACTTTTATGAAAACGGGTTTACAGAAGTTGAAACTCCTATGCTCATAAAGCCTACTCCGGAGGGAGCGAGGGATTATCTTGTGCCGAGCCGTGTCAACAGAGGAAAATTCTATGCTCTACCTCAGTCGCCGCAGATGTATAAGCAACTGCTGATGGTAGGTGGAACCGACAGGTATTTTCAGATTGTGAAGTGCTTTAGAGATGAAGATTTAAGAGCGGACAGACAGCCTGAATTTACTCAGATTGACCTTGAAATGTCATTTGTGGATATGGATGATGTTATGAGGATGCAGGAAGGCTTTATTAAAAGACTTTTCAATGATGTTATGGGAGAGGATGTCACTACACCTTTCTTGAGAATGCCTTATGATGAAGCTATGGAAAGATATGGAAGCGACAAGCCGGACATAAGGTTCGGTTTTGAGCTGAAAAAATTGAATGATACGGTAAAAAACTGCAACTTTAAAGTTTTTACAGATGCACTTGAGGCAGGCGGTGATGTAAGAGGTATTAAAATCGACGGTGGTGCCGATAAATTTTCAAGGAAAGAAATTGACAAATTACAGGATGCAATCAAGGTTTATGGAGCCAAGGGGCTGGTTTGGATAAAGCTTGAAGAAAGCGGAGTTTCATCATCGGTTAATAAATTTTTCTCAGACGAGGAATTTAAAAAAATTGCGGAAGTGTTTGATGCCGAAGCAGGGGATATGATATTTATAGTATCGGGAAAATCAAGTGTGGTGTTTGATTCTCTGGGATTTTTAAGGAGAGAAATAGCAGACAGACTGGGACTTTTGAATGATAAAGACTACAAATTCTTATGGGTATATGATTTTCCGCTTTATGAATATGATGAAGATGAGGGAAGATATTTTGCAAAGCATCATCCATTTACTTCACCGAAAGAGGAAGATATCCCTTATATGGAAAGTGATCCGGGAAGAGTAAAAGCTAAGGCATACGATATAGTTTTAAACGGTGTCGAACTGGGTGGCGGAAGTATCAGAATCCATGATCAGGACTTACAGAAATTAATGTTCAAATGTCTTGGACTTACAGACGAGGAAGCTGATGAGAAATTCGGATTTTTGATAGAAGCATTCAAGTACGGAACACCTCCTCATGGAGGCTTAGCATATGGGCTGGACAGACTTGTGATGTTGCTGTCAGGTGAGCATAGCATTAGAGAAATTATTGCATTTCCTAAGAATCAGGCAGCTATGTGTATGGTAAGCGAAGCTCCATCTATTGCATCAGATGAGCAGTTGGATGAGCTGGGTATTGTTGTGAAAGTCGAGGAATAAAAGTGAAAAGAATAGGAGTTCTCGGTGGAAGTTTCGATCCTGTGCATATAGGCCATCTACTCTTGGCGGAGCAGGCTATAGAAGAAGGGGGATTGGATAAGGTATATTTGGTACCTACGTATATTCAACCCTTTAAACCGAACGGCAGTGCAGCTTCAAACAAAGAAAGACTTGAGATGTTGAGGCTTGCAACAACGGATAATGATAAGATTGAGATTTCAACAGTGGAGCTTGATGAAAACGAGGTTTCGTTTACATATAATACATTATGCAAACTAAGAGAAACCTGCAAGATGGATTCTAAAATAACGTTCATATTGGGCTCCGATGCATTTATGAATATTGAAACATGGCACAACGCAGCCGGGCTCCTAAGTGAATTTTCTTTTATGGTCGGTGTGAGACCGGGAGACGATATTCCTCGCATACAAATGTTGGCCGGTGAATTGACATCAAAGTATGGCAGTGATATTTACATTATTCAAAATAGGCAGATTGATTTGTCGTCATCCGAAATAAAGGATAGAATAGAAAATAGAAAAACCATAAGGTATATGGTGCCGATCGCTGTTAAATATTATATAGAAAACCAGGGGCTTTATTCCGGTAAATGTAAAGCCGTGAGAGATTTTATAGAAAAAAATATCAGCAGCTGTAAGAGAAAGGCACATATATATTCAACAGCTAAAGAAGCTACAAGACTTGCAAGACATTATGGCTATGATGTTCATAAAGCTCATTTGGCAGGGCTTTATCACGATATTTATAAAGAATTGGATGAAAACAGCTCTGATGAGTATGTAAGAAAAATGGGTATTTCGGACTATTATATCGGAAAGCGAAACCTTGCTCACAGTAAAATTGCCGCGGCATGCATTGGCGAACTGTTCGGTGAGTTTGATGAAGAGATTGTAAATGCAGTAGCGTATCACACCACGGGAAAAGCGGATATGACTATGCTTGAAAAAATAGTTTTTCTGGCAGACCTGATTGAAGAAAACAGAGATTATCCGGATGTTTCCGATCTTAGAAAAACAGCATATAGTGATATTGATAAGGCATGCGGGATGGCACTTAAAAGGTGTATAGAGGTTTTGAAAAGAGACGGAGAATATATTGACAATGACACTGTTTCAGCACTTGAATTTTATAAAAAATATTTGATGGGAGAAGATAATGAATAACAAGGAAACAGCAATGAAAATTGCAGAAGTCCTGGACAATAAAAAAGGTCAGGAAATTGTGATTCTGGATATAGCAGAAAAGTCCGGATTTGCGGATTATTTTGTAATAGTGACCGGAATGTCTGAAAGACAGGTTGGAACTTTGTCGGACGAGGCTCGGGATGAGATGGAAAAGCAGGGTGTATTTCCTAAAGCTGTGGAGGGACGAGCTGAATCAGGTTGGGTCCTAATAGATTTTGGAGATGTGATAGTAAATGTATTCTTAGCAGAGAAGAGAGAAAAATACAATCTTGAAAAAGTTTGGGCGGACTGTGAGAGGATAGAATTTTCAGGAGAATAGATATAGGATTATTTAGGAGGGTTACAATGGAGTACAAATATAATTTTACGGATATAGAAAAGAAATGGCAAAAAAACTGGGCAGATAAACAGATTTTTAAGACAGAGGATATGAATGATAAGGAAAAATATTATTTGCTTGAAATGTTTCCGTATCCGTCCGGTAAGCTTCATATGGGGCATGTAAGAAATTATTCTATCGGAGATGTTGTAACCAGATACCTGAAAATGACGGGAAAAAATGTATTGCATCCTATGGGATGGGACAGTTTCGGTCTGCCTGCGGAAAATGCAGCAATCAAAAATAATATACATCCTGATATTTGGACAAAGAAGAATATCGATGAGATGAGAGTACAGCTAAATGAGCTTGGACTAGCGTATGACTGGGACAGAGAAGTTGCAACATCAACAGAAGAATACTATAAGTGGACACAATGGTTGTTTATAGAGTTCTTTAAAAAAGGTATGGCATATAAAAAAGAGAACCCTGTTAATTGGTGCCCGTCATGTCAGACTGTTTTGGCAAATGAGCAGGTAGTGGACGGTTTGTGTGAAAGATGTGGCACAAAAGTGGGTAAAAAAGAATTGTCACAGTGGTATTTAAAGATTACGGAGTATGCGGACAGACTGTATGAAGATATTGATTTGCTTGAGGGTTGGCCATCAAAGGTTAAAACTATGCAAAAAAACTGGATAGGAAAAAGTGTTGGAACCGAGGTTCTGTTTGACATAGAAGGATTTGACAAAAAACTTGAGATTTTCACAACGAGGGCTGATACATTGTTCGGTGTTACATATATGGTGTTGGCACCTGAGCACCCATATGTTAAAGAACTTATTAAAGGCTCCGGGAAAGAAGAAGAATTTGCAGAGTTTATGGAAAAATTGCAGTATTTGTCCGATATAGATCGTACTTCTACTACTATTGAAAAAGAGGGGATGTTTACAGGTAAATATGCAATAAATCCTTTAAACAATAAAAAAGTGCCTATTTATATAGCCAACTATGTTTTGATGGACTACGGTACAGGCGCTATTATGGCAGTTCCGGCTCATGACAGAAGAGATTTCGATTTTGCAGATAAGTATGGCATAGAAATAGTACCGGTGATTGATACTACGGATGAAAATATTGACATAAACAATCTTAAAGAGCCGTTCGTGGCAGATGGTAAAATGATTAATTCGGGTCAATTCAACGGTATGAATAATAAAGATGCTATAGAGGAGATGATAGCATATCTTGAAGAAAAAGGTATTGGTAAAAAGACAATAAATTTCAGACTGAGAGATTGGCTGATTTCAAGACAGAGGTATTGGGGATGTCCTATACCTATGGTTTATTGTGACAGTTGCGGATGGGTACCGGAAAGAGAAGAAAATCTACCGGTAAAACTTCCTACGGATGTTGTCTTTAAGGGTAAGGGAGAATCTCCTCTTACGACCAGTGCCGGCTTTATGGAAACAGATTGTCCTATCTGTGGAAAGAAAGCGAAGAGGGAAACGGACACTATGGATACATTTGTTGACTCATCATGGTATTTCTTGAGATACTGTGATCCGAAAAACACAAATGCACCATTTGATAAAGAAAAGGCAAAATACTGGATGGATGTTGATCAGTATATAGGCGGTGTAGAACATGCGATACTACACTTGCTTTATGCACGATTTTTCACAAAATTCCTATACGATGAAGGATATTCACCGGTATCGGAACCTTTTAAAAACTTGTTAACGCAGGGTATGGTATTGAAAGATGGAAAGAAAATGTCAAAATCCATTGGAAATGTGGTAAGCCCTGAAGAAATTATTAATAAATATGGAGCAGATACGGCAAGATTATTTATTCTTTTTGCAGCACCGCCTGACAGAGAGTTGGAGTGGTCGGATGCAGGTGTAGAAGGAAGCTATCGATTCCTTAACAGAGTTTACAGACTTGTTATGGAAGTTGTTGAAATGACAAAAGATGCTTCTGATGAGATCTACACCTTGAACAACAGTGATGATAAAGAGATGGCTTATGTTTTGCATACTACAATTAAGAGGGTATCGGAAAGTATATCAAAAAGATTCAGCTTTAATACTGCAATAAGTGCGATTATGGAACTGGTTAATCAGATGTATGCATACAAAGAATTGAAAGAAGTAAATTTGTCATTACTAAATGATGCTGCAGGTTCTTTGATAAAAATGCTTTCACCGTTTGCACCGCATATCTGTGAGGAATTGTGGGAAAAGATGGGTCACGATGATTCGGTTATATACTCGGGATGGCCTGTTGTTGATGAAAGCATGACTAAAAAAGATACGATAGAGATAGTGATTCAGCTAAATGGTAAAGTTAAGGAAAAGCTTGATGTACCTAACGGACTTTCCAAGGAAGACTTCCAAAAATATGTAATGGATTCCGACAAAGCTGTGGAGTTACTTAAGAACAAAGAAATCATAAAAATAATTGCTGTACCGAATAAGCTTCTTAATGTTGTAGTGAAAGGATAGAAGAAGAAAGGTATTTAAATTGAGAAGAAATAACAAAGAAAAAGAAAAGTTTGAGAAGAAGGAAAAAGATATTATTAGCAGAGCAATTCCGAGAAAATCGGATAAAAAAGAAAAACCTGAACGCTCAGATAAAGTCGCCAAATCAGAAAAAGGCGAGAAAAACAAATCTTACAGTTTGAAAAAGGGAGCACTAAAAATAATTCCGCTTGGGGGATTGCATGAAATCGGAAAAAACATGACCGTACTGGAATATGCCGATGATATTATTATAATAGATTGCGGTCTGTCATTCCCTGAGGATGAGATGTACGGTATAGATATTGTAATTCCTGATTTTTCATACTTGGAGAAAAACAGAGAAAAAATAAGGGGTCTTGTAATCACACATGGGCACGAAGATCATATAGGGGCTATTCCGTATCTTCTGAAAGAGTTCAATTTGCCTATATATGGTACGAGATTGACTCTGAGCATTGTTGAAAATAAACTCAAGGAGCATGGAATTAAAGGCAACTTGAGAAAATTCAAACCCGGAGATTTCACAAAGCTGGGAGCATTTAAGATTGAAACTATAAGAACAACGCACTCGATTGCAGACTCTGTTTGCTTGTCTATAGAGACGCCGGTAGGCAGAATATTTCATACAGGAGATTTTAAGATCGACTATACTCCTATAGATGGAGAGCCTATAGATTTTCATAGACTTGCACAAATCGGGAATGAGGGTGTTTTGCTTATGATGGCGGACAGCACCAATGCAGAAAGAGAAGGCTACACGAAATCTGAAAAATTGGTGGGAACGACACTTGAAAACATAGTGGGAGCGTCGGATAAAAGAATACTGATAGCTACGTTTTCGTCTAATGTTCACAGAGTACAAAGAATTATTGATACTTGTGTAAAATGTGAAAGAAAAATGGCCATTTCAGGCAGGAGCATGGTGAATATAGTTAAGATAGCACAGGAGCAGGGATATTTAAAAATTCCTGAGGGAGTGCTTGTGGATATAAATAAGACAAAGGGTATTCCTAACAACAAGTTGCTAATTGTTACTACGGGAAGTCAAGGGGAGCCTATGAGTGCACTTTCGAGAATGGCTTCCAATGAACACAAGGCTATACAAATTAGACCTGATGATATGGTAATTCTTTCATCCAACCCGGTGCCGGGTAATGAAAAGAGTGTCTCAAATGTAGTTAATAAACTCTTGGAAAAAGGTGCGGAAGTTGTTTATTCCGATATTGCAGATGTTCACGTTTCAGGACATGCATGTAAAGAAGAGCTTAAATTATTACATTCACTTATAAGGCCTAAATATTTTGCACCTGTGCATGGTGAGTACAGACAACTTAAGAGTCACGCTACTCTTGCGGAAAATCTTGGTATGCCTGTAGACAACATATTTATAATGGATAACGGAAAAGGTTTAAGTCTGACAAAAAATAAGTGCAGCTTCCTTAAGGAGGAGGTCCAAGCAGGTGCTACATTAGTAGACGGACTTGGTGTTGGAGATGTTGGAAACATTGTACTAAGAGATAGAAAACTTCTGTCAGAATCAGGACTCATCATAGTAGTTGCAGCCATAAACAGAGAAGATGGATATATTTGTTCCGGCCCTGAAATTATATCAAGGGGATTTGTATATGTCAGAGAAAATGAAGATTTGATTGATAATGCGAGGGAACTTATGACAAAGGTGCTTAATGATTGTTATGAGAGCGGTACTAAGGATTGGAATGCTCTTAAAACAGCTGTTAAGAACGAACTTAAGAACTTCATATATGAAAAGACCAAGAGAAGTCCAATAATACTTCCTATTTTCCTGGAGGTGTAGAATACGGCACAGAATCACAGTTGTAAATTTATGTGTGACTTATAAAGTGTTGTCAAATGGCACTTATTTGTGTTAGAATAATGGCTGTGATGGTTGCGAGTATCACGTGTAAGATGGATTCGCAGATAATATGTATAACAAATTCTTGTAAAGAATATAAATAAAGATGGGAGATTTAATAATGATTTATGCAAGTGATTTTAGAAACGGTGTAACTTTTGAAATTAACGGAGAGCCGCATGTAGTTCTTGATTTTCAGCATGTAAAGCCGGGAAAGGGTGCAGCATTTGTAAGAACAAAGTACAGAAACATTCTTACCGGAGCTACAAGGGAAGAAGCATTTAATCCTAATGACAAATTTCCTAAGGCACATATTGAAACGAAAACCATGCAGTATCTATATTCAGATGGCGAGTTCTATTATTTCATGGATGGAGAGACCTTTGACCAGGTGCCGCTTACAGCTGATCAGGTAGAGGATGCAATTAAATTCATGAGAGAAAATGAT
>JBGZBP010000054.1:0-5370 GCA_041844735.1 Bacillota bacterium | reverse complement strand
TGCTTCAGCATAAACTCCTTCATAGGTACCGCTGCCCTGTCCAAAGCCTCTTCTTGAGTAATTTGATCTGCTTTGTAGGGTTCATACGCATTTTGGTTTATGTCTGTTATCACAGGCTGCATGATAAACAGGCTCAGAAATAAAGCTATACCTATGATGACTGTATTCGGCGGAGTTTGTTGAAGCCCCATTGCATTACGCAAAAGGGATAAAACTATGACGATTCTGGTGAAAGAAGTCATCATAATCAAGATTGACGGCAACAAAGCAATTAGCGTCAGAAGTGTTAATATTTCCAGCGTCTGCATGCCCGCTCCGTTTATCGACACTATTGCATCAGTCATTTAATTTCCCTTATCCTTTTTGTCAAGACGCTTTTCAAGCATCTCCTTGAAAACTGTAAACTTAGGCAACACACTTATATTTTCTGCAGGTTCCATTTCAATCAGTTCGTCTCCTGCCAATTCTTTCATAAGCGACACGTTCTGACCTGTTACTCCTGCCAGATAATACCTGTCTCCTATTTGAATTACCATCATAAACTTATCTTGCCCCAGAAAAAGTCTGTCAACGATACGCATATATTTTGCACCGTTGATTTTACTCGCACCTAACGACAGATACTTACTGAAAAGGTAGCTGAGATATATTACAGCTACCATCGCTATCAGTGCAAGCAAAAGCGGAATTACCGCACGAATTACACCAAAAATTCCAATCACCCCTTACTGTGGAAGTATGGAGGATACTGTTTTCAGTATTCTGTCAGGCTTAAACGGCTTAACTATGAAGTCCTTTGCACCAAACTTGATTGCCTCTATTACCATTGCTTCCTGTCCCATTGCAGAACACATTACTACCTTAGCATCAGGATGTGCCGCAATGATAGCCTTTAGAGCTTCAAGTCCGTCCATGTTCGGCATGGTGATGTCCATTATAACCAAATCAGGGTTTAATTCCTCAAATTTTTCTACTGCCTGTGCCCCGTCTGCCGCTTCGTGTAAATCTGTATATCCATTCTTTGACAGAGTATCCTTAATCATCATACGCATGAACGCCGCATCGTCCACTAATAAAATTTTAGCCATGTTTTTACCTCTCTTTATCTGTTTTGCAAATTATTCTTCTTAATGTATCTATAGACTGTTTATTATATCAGCCTTTTTAACGACTTCCGTAATCCTTACACCGAAGTTGTCATCTACTACCACTACATCACCTTTAGCGATGCATTGTCCGTTTACATAAACATCTACTTGGTCGCCTGCCAGCTTATCTAATACTATCAAAGAACCCTGACCGAATTCAAGTATCTCTTTTACTAATTTTCTTGTTCTTCCTATTTCCACAGAAATTTGCAGCGGCACCTTCATAATTAAATCAAGATTTGTTCCCGCTTCTGCAGCTGTAATTTCAAAATTATGATGCACAGGCTGAACATTTATCAATCTTGGATCCATGTACGGCGACTGCACATACATAGGCTGCATCTGAGACTGCATTTGCATCTGAGGTTGCATTGGCGGCACCTGCATCTGAGGCGGTGCCTGCGGTTGCTCTTGAGGAGCAGCTGCTCCTTTCATCATAGCATCTATTTCCGCCTGTGACAACTCTCCTTCTGACATATCATCACGCTCCGGTAACGGCTCTCCTCCCATAGGAATCCCCTCTCCGCTTTCATTCATAAACCCAAAAGACGCAATCAGTCTTTTGCAAAGGTCAACAGAAAGCATTGTTATGAACTTACTGTTGAAAGTATCTTCAATGTCTATATTGAAATAAACTTCAACCATACTTTTTTCATCAGCGAAATATTTATTTTTAAATTCCTCTACATCATCCACCTCAAATGCCACAGGTGTAGAGATATTTACCATCGTGCCGATTACATCCGCCATTGCGGTCGCCGATGCTCCCATCATCTGGTTCATCAGCTCACATACAGCACTTAAAGACAGCTCGTCAAGCTCAAAATTCTCAGGGTCAATCTCTGTATACATGAGTATTTCAAGAATTTTTCTAACGTCATCTCTCTTAAGAAGCAACAGATTGTTGCCGTCAAGCCCCGTCACATAAGTAATTTCAACACCTACTGCCGGTTCCACTTCTGAGATTTCAAATTCTTCGTAGGTTCTCACCCTTACCTGCGGAGTCGTGATTGTAACTTTTCTTCCAAGCATATCCGACATGGCGGTGGCAGAGGACCCTAAACTGATATTCAGTATTTCTCCTATTCCGTCCATCTCCATGGTAGTAAACATTTCATTATTTTCGCTCATAAATCACCTCTCACTTATCGGCTCAGGGTTGTTCCTGTTATTTTTACAGCAACATTGCCCTTCTTTTCACCCAATCGGCCTTTATACCAAAGCTTATCCTCAATATGCACGGATATATCGGAATCCTTAGGCTTTCGTAGGTTAATCACATCGCCCGGTTTTAACGAATAAATATCTTCCAAAAGAATGTTGGCTTCTCCAAGGAATGCCCGTATTTCCATTTGTGCATCTTTAAGCTTGTCCATTATATCGTCTCTCGAAAGATCGTTTAAATGTTCTCTTCTCCTGCCCATCAATATTTGTTGGTCGGAAATTTTAAAAAGCTCTTCCATAATAGTTCCCGGCACGCAGATATTAAGTGTTCCCGAAGTTTCTTTAAACTCCACATTTAATACTACAATCAGAACTACCTCATCTGCCTGTATACTTTGTACAAGCCGCGGATTAGTTTCTATTTTATCAAACTTAAAGCTTACATCAAAGTAACTCTGCCACGATTCCTCCATAATAGGAAGTATATGCACCATAATATTTTCAAACAGGGATATTTCTATATCTGTGAATCCGGTATCATCGACTTTCTCGATTTCTCCGGTTCCCCCTATCATTCTGTCTATCAGTGCATAAATAATCGAGTTGCTCATCTGCATCATCAGAGTTTCCGCCGATGCGTTTTCCCTGTTTACCGAACCGTCAACCATTGCAACTATGTCGTTCTCGGAAAGGGCATTGCTGAACTCAAAATATTTTTGTTCTTCAATGTCCACCATCTCCACCTGACAATTTAATCTCATCATACTTGTAAGATAAGAAGATACAATTCGTGCAAAGGTTTCGTATACACTGAACACCAATTTCAAATGGTCTCTGGTAAACTTCTTCGGCGTCTTGAAGTCATATTTTTTAATTTTTCTGCTGTCCTCGGATTCACCGCCGTTTTCGGCATTCTCCTTTTTTACATCGGGAGAATTTAGTGAATTGAGCAGTGCATCAATTTGACTTTGCGATAATACGTCAGCCATCTACTTCTCCTGTTATATCTCTTCTTCGCCTGACGGAGTTTCGGATTCTTCCTCTGCTCCCGCAGCTCCTTCATTGAGTTGATTATATATCTCATCAATATTATACTTTACGGCTTCATTTTTTGCGATAAAAATTTCTACTCTTCTATTTTTTGCACGATCCTCGTCCGTAATGAAAGAGGCAATAGGATAATGCTGTCCAAAGCCTTCCGATACGAGAATCTTGCCATCTACCAAATTTTTGTTTTCTATATATACAAGCACTTCCGTCGCTCTGTTGGAAGATAGGAATCTGTCTCCCTGAACAGGGTTCGGAGAATTGGGATCCGCTTGGTTCGTATGTCCCATAATACGGATCTCGCCTACTTGATTTGCAACAGGAGCAATCGCTCCACAAAGTATGTCCAAAATGTCTTTACCCTCTTGCCTCAGTATATAACTGTCTCCATTGAAGAAAACATTGTTTCTGAATACTATGAAGGTAAAATCCTTTCCTTTTTTCACTTCGACACTTTCTTCCAACTGGTTTTCTTCCACAAACTTCTGCATGCTCCAGTAAATTTGGTCGAAATTTTCCTCATCAGTCATCAATCCGCCGGCTTTTTGTCCTACAGCTTGGTCTCCGTCCGTTTGAGGAACATCGTCCTGAATCAGCTGTGAAACATTTTCTGCCGCTGCCGGATTAAAACTTTTTACAATCATTATCCATTTTTGTGCATCAACTGTTGAAATGGAAAACAAGAGTACAAAAAAGCAAAGAAGCAGCGTAACCATGTCTCCATAGGTATCCATCCAGTTATTTTTTGGTGCTTCATGTTTTTTCTTGCCCATACTCCTTTTCCTCCGACTACTGTTTTTATTCTTCTCCCGACATTTCCGCTTTTTCCGCTTCCGACAAATACGATATTAATTTCTCTCTGATAAATTTAGGATTTTCTCCCGACTGAATGGATAAAATCCCCTCTACTATCATTTGTTTGCACAGCATTTCTTCATTGTGTCTTACAATCATCTTATTTGCTATCGGCGAAAATATCAGGTTCGCAAACAGTGAACCATAGAATGTTGTGATAAGAGCTATAGACATGGCAGGACCTATGTCGCCGGCTCCTCCTCCTGATATGTCAAGACCTTTCAGCATGTTAACAAGCCCTATCAAAGTACCTATCATACCGAAAGCGGGACAAGTTCCCGCTGCAAGCTGCCAAAATCCGAAGCCTTTGGCATGTCTCTCGTCAAGATAGTCCAATTCTTTTTCCATCAGCTGCTTAACTTTATCCGAATCTATAGCGTCTACAATTAAAAGAACACTTTCTCTAAGAAAAGTATCTTCGATTTCTTCCGCTTTTGCTTCAAGAGAAAGCAACCCGTTTTTTCTTGCAGATTGAGCAAGATCTATAATTGTTTCTATGTATGTTTTAGGATCGTGTTTTTTCCCGCCTATCATAATTTTGATATGCTTAGGAACACTTTTTATAACTTCGCTCGGCGAAGATGCCAGTACGCAGGCAATAGTTCCGCCTATTGTTATAGCAAAACTGCCGGGATCCAAAAAGTTACCCAGTTTAGAAAATCCAATACCAAATATGCAAAGTCCAAACCCCGCTAATACACCTAAAATACTAGATAAATCCATACGTCACTCCTATGATTCTTCCATGAAAGGTTCTATGTGTCTGTTTCTATTCGTCATATTGTCTTGCGATTTCGTCAAGTCTTCTTCTTGCCTTAAGATAACTTTCCTTATCTGCTTTTCTCGCATTAAATTCGACTATTTTATCTATAATCTCATCGAAACTTTCCGTAACGATGTAATAATCTTTGCTATCTAATACAACCTTAGATTCCGGTATGGATTCTATGGTTTCAATTTTTTCATGATTTATTAAAAATTCAACTCCGTTTAATTTTGTGAGCTTTATCATTATTTATACCTGTTCCCGCAACGGGATATATGCTGAGGAGATTCCCTCCCCAGCACAAATTGTTCATCTTATCATCGCAGCCTTTGCTGCAAACTTTTCCTTTTACGCTTTATTATACTATATTATTTTTAATTTGTCAGCCTT
>JBGZBP010000053.1:0-47447 GCA_041844735.1 Bacillota bacterium | reverse complement strand
CCTCTCCGTTTAAAATTCTTTTACATTGTCAATATAACACAAACAGTTCAGTAATTAAACCGTTCATCTCCAACATCAAATTCGGATTACTCGATAATCTCTGTTACAACTCCGGATCCTACCGTTCTTCCACCTTCTCTGATCGCAAATCTTAGTCCTTCTTCAATCGCGATAGGTGTGATAAGCTCTATTGTCATTGTGATGTTGTCTCCCGGCATACACATCTCTGTTCCTTCAGGTAACTGTAAATCTCCTGTTACGTCTGTTGTTCTGAAATAGAACTGTGGTCTGTATCCGTTAAAGAACGGTGTATGTCTTCCGCCTTCTTCTTTCTTTAATACGTATACCTCTCCCTTGAACTTTGTATGCGGCTGGATTGTTCCCGGTGCTGCAAGTACCTGTCCTCTTTCGATTTCATCTCTTGTTACACCTCTTAGCAATGCTCCGATGTTATCTCCTGTCTGTGCCTGATCCAACATCTTTCTGAACATCTCTACTCCTGTTACTACTATCTTTCTCTTCTCTTCTGTAAGTCCGATCAGCTCTACTTCGTCTCCTACGTTTAGAACTCCTCTTTCTACTCTTCCTGTCGCTACTGTTCCTCTTCCTGTGATTGAGAATACATCCTCTACAGGCATCAAGAACGGCTTATCTGTATCTCTCATAGGCTCAGGAATATATGTGTCTACTGCTTCAAACAACTCTACTATCTTATCTCCCCATGGTCCTGCAGGATCTTCTAACGCTCCCAGTGCTGATCCTCTGATGATCGGTGTGTCATCTCCCGGAAACTCATACTGGTCAAGCAGTTCTCTTACTTCCATCTCTACCAAATCCAAAAGCTCTTCGTCATCTACCATGTCACACTTATTTAAGAATACCAAGATGTACGGTACTCCTACCTGTCTTGACAATAGGATGTGCTCTCTTGTCTGTGGCATAGGTCCGTCTGTTGCCGCTACTACCATGATCGCTCCGTCCATCTGTGCAGCTCCTGTAATCATGTTCTTTACATAGTCTGCGTGTCCCGGACAGTCTACGTGCGCATAGTGTCTGTTTGGTGTCTCATACTCTACGTGTGATGTAGCTATTGTTATTCCTCTTTCTTTTTCTTCCGGTGCTTTATCAATCTGGTCGAATGCTACACTGTCTCCCAATCCGTATCTCTGGTGCAATGTTGTTGTTATTGCTGCTGTCAGTGTTGTTTTTCCATGGTCTACGTGACCGATTGTTCCGATATTGATATGCGGTTTTGTTCTTTCAAATTTCTGCTTTGCCATTTTATTTACCTCCGTACTTTTTTTATATTATTTACCTATCTTTTCTACTAAACTGTCAGGTAGTTTTTCAAAGTGGTCGAACTGCATTACATATACTCCTCTACCCTGTGTCTTTGATCTAAGGTCTGTAGCATATCCGAACATTTCTGACAGAGGTACCATACCTCTAACGGCAACTGCACCGTTGTTCATGTCAGAACCCTCTATTCTACCTCTTCTTGAGCTTATATCTCCGATTACATCTCCCATATATTCTTCAGGAACTGTAACTTCCACTTTAAATATAGGCTCCAATAAAACAGGTTTTGCTTTCTTACAAGCTTCTCTGAACGCCATAGAAGCTGCAATCTTAAATGCCATTTCTGATGAGTCGACTTCGTGGTAAGAACCGTCATATAATTCTACTCCAACGTCAACTACCTGATATCCTGCTAAAGGACCATTTTCCATCGCTTCTCTGATACCCTCATCAATCTTAGGAATATATTCTTTCGGAATAGCTCCTCCGACGATTGAGTTCTTAAACTCATAACCTGCACCCGGTTCTCTAGGCTCGATTTTAATCTTAACGTGTCCGTACTGTCCACGACCTCCGGACTGCTTAGCATATTTATGATCTACATCGGCAGGTGCTGAGATAGTCTCCTTATATGAAACCTGAGGTTTACCTACATTCGCTTCAACTTTGAACTCTCTCATAAGTCTGTCTACGATGATTTCAAGGTGAAGCTCTCCCATGCCGGCAATGATTGTCTGACCTGTTTCTTCATTTGTGTATGTTTTGAAAGTCGGATCTTCCTCTGCAAGTTTTGCAAGAGCGATACCCATCTTCTCCTGTCCCGCCTTAGTCTTAGGCTCAATTGCAATCTCAATTACAGGATCCGGGAATTCCATTGATTCAAGAATAATAGCGTTCTTCTCATCGCATAGAGTATCTCCTGTTGTAGTGTCTTTCAATCCTACAGCAGCGGCTATATCTCCTGAATAAACCTCCTGGATTTCTTCTCTCTTGTTTGCGTGCATCTGCAATATTCTTCCGATTCTTTCTTTCTTACCCTTAGTTGAGTTGTATACGTAAGAGCCTGATGTCAAGCTTCCTGAGTATACTCTGAAGAAAGCAAGCTTTCCTACAAAAGGGTCAGCCATAATCTTAAATGCAAGTGCTGAGAACGGTCCGTTGTCATCTGACGGTCTTTCTTCTTCTGTCTCGGTTCCCGGCAGAACACCCTTAATAGCAGGAATGTCTACAGGTGACGGCATATAGTCGATTACCGCATCCAATAACATCTGGACTCCCTTATTTCTGTAAGCTGATCCGCACAAAACAGGAATCATGCTGTTTTCGATGGTCATTTTTCTAACAGCGGTCTTTATTTCTTTTGCTGTCAATTCTTCTCCATCAAGATATTTCATCATCAACTCTTCATCAGTTTCTGCAACCGACTCTAAAAGCTTTCCTCTCCACTCTTTAGCTTCATCCATAAGCTCTGCCGGGATTTCAGTTACTTCAAACTCCTTACCAAGCTCGTCCTTATAGATTTCAGCCTTCATGTTTACAAGGTCGATGATACCTATAAACTCGTCTTCTGCTCCGATTGGCAGCTGAATAGGAACAGCATTCGCTTTGAGTCTGTCCTTAATCATTCCTACTACTCTGTAGAAATTCGCTCCCAATATATCCATCTTATTTACAAATACCATTCTAGGTACACCGTATTTTTCAGCCTGTCTCCAAACTGTTTCGGACTGCGGTTCTACACCACCCTTTGCACAAAGTACTGTAACCGCTCCGTCCAATACTCTAAGTGAACGCTCTACCTCCACTGTAAAGTCTACGTGTCCCGGAGTATCTATAATATTTATTCTCGTGTCCTTCCACTGGGCTGTTGTCGCAGCTGAAGTGATAGTAATACCTCTTTCCTGCTCCTGCTCCATCCAGTCCATGGTAGCCGCTCCTTCGTGTGTTTCACCGAGTTTGTGCGTCTTACCTGTGTAGAACAGAATTCTTTCTGTTGTTGTTGTCTTTCCGGCATCAATATGAGCCATGATACCGATATTTCTTGTTTTTTCCAGTGAAAATTCTCTAGGCAAGTTTCATCCTCCTTTCGATTGTATTGGCATAACTTTCTTCTACCATCTGTAATGTGCAAATGCTCTGTTAGCTTCTGCCATCTTGTGTGTATCTTCTTTCTTCTTAACTGATGCGCCTGTATTGTTTGATGCATCAAGAAGCTCTTTTGCAAGTCTTTCAGCCATTGTCTTTTCGCCTCTAAGCCTTGTGTACTTTGTAAGCCATCTCAAACCTAAAGTCTGACGTCTGTCAGGTCTAACCTCAACCGGTACCTGATAGTTGGCACCACCGACTCTTCTGGCTTTTACTTCTACCACAGGCATTATATTATTCAAAGCTTTTTCAAAAACTTCAAGAGGTTCCTGACCTGTCTCCGCTATTCTTTCAAAAGCCCCGTATACAATAGACTGTGCTACTCCCTTTTTTCCATCCAGCATGATGCTGTTGATCAGCTTAGCTACAACAGCACTTCCGTAAACCGGATCAGGAAGTACTTCTCTCTTTGGAACATTACCTTTTCTTGGCACGTTTCTTCCCTCCTTATCTGAAAATAATTTCATTCGGTACTCGACACCACCCACGATGCCGTCGTGCCGGTGATAAACATATCTCATATATTATCAAGGGCACACTTTATCCAAGCTTAGTACCTTACCTTCAAATTTATTTCTTAGGTTTCTTTGCTCCGTATTTGGAACGAGCTTGGTTTCTATTTGCAACTCCCGCAGTATCAAGAGTTCCTCTAATGATATGGTATCTAACACCCGGTAGGTCCTTAACTCTTCCACCTCTGATAAGCACAACACTGTGCTCCTGTAGGTTGTGACCGATTCCCGGAATATATGCCGATACTTCTATACCGTTTGTAAGACGTACTCTGGCTACTTTTCTAAGAGCTGAGTTAGGTTTTTTAGGAGTAACTGTCTTTACAGAAGTGCAAACTCCTCTTTTCTGAGGTGAGGCAACGTCAGTAGCCTGTCTTCTTATAGAATTCAAGCCCTTAAGAAGTGCCGGTGAATTTGACTTTCTTTCACTTGTAGTTCTTCCCTGTCTAACCAACTGATTGATTGTAGGCATTCCAATTTTTCCTCCTTCTTTTAAAATGTGTCCTTTTGTTGACTGTTTTTGTTAAGCTGTAAAGCAACCTAAACCAACGAATATTATATCACTGCATATTGTAATATGCAATAAATTTTTATTGAGTTCCCACTTACTTAAGTAAAAACCCCCTTGAACATTTTGTCAAGGGGATTAGATTCATTTAAAACTCTTCGCTTTCTTCCACGAAATCATCTTCAATGATTTCACCGGTTTCCAAATCCACCGGCACATACCCGATAGCATCTCTTTCTCCGGCTTCGGCTTCCACTATATCATCACTTCTAATCATGAAATTGTCTTCATCCATAAGTTCAACAATTTCTTCGGAGATATCCTCAGCCTCACGTGCCGCAAGGCTTCTCTCATAATCATCCATGATTTTCTGGTTTTCACCGTAATCTATTTCGATGTTGTTGTACTGTTTAAGACCCGTTCCCGCCGGTATCAATTTACCGATAATAACGTTTTCTTTCAGTCCCAACAGGGAATCTTTCTTTCCCTTTATCGCTGCATCTGTAAGAACCTTTGTTGTTTCTTGGAATGATGCTGCCGATAAGAATGAACTTGTTGCAAGCGATGCCTTTGTAATACCGAGCAACAGTCTTTCCACATCTGCAGGTTCGTCATCACTCACAGCATCTATCCTGCACGGCTCCCAACCTCCGGCAATAGCTCTGTCATTTGCTTCATCTATTTCTATTCTGCTGTAAACGCCTCCCGGCAGCAAGTCCGTGCCCCTAGGCTCATCAACTCTATACTTGGAAAGCATCTGGCTTACGATTACATCAATATGTTTGTCATTGATATCTACACCCTGCTGTTTGTACACTCTCTGTACTTCCTTTACAAGGTAATCATAAACACCTTCAACACCCTTAAGTCTCAGAATATCTTGCGGATCAAGAGGACCCTTTGTAATGTTTCCGCCCCTCTTAACCTCGTCGCCTACTTTAACCTCTATTCTTGCTCCATAAGGTGCCTCGTATACTTCCATTTCACCGTTTATATTGTCAACGATGATTTCAGTCTTATTATCTTCTCTCTGAGAAACTCCCGCTACGACACCGTCGTTCTCACAAATTATAGCAAGACCTTTAGGCTTTCTCGCCTCAAACAGCTCCTCTACTCTCGGCAAACCTTGTGTGATATCGCTTCCGGCAACTCCTCCTGTATGGAATGTTCTCATCGTAAGCTGAGTACCCGGCTCTCCTATAGACTGTGCTGCAATGATTCCTACAGATTCTCCCATATGAACACTTTCACCTGTCGCAAGGTTTCTTCCATAGCATTTTGCACAAACTCCGGACTTGGCATGACAAGTAACTACGGCTCTGATTTCTACTTCCTCAATGCCGCAAGCTTCTATTTTTTCCGCCTGAGCTTCCGTGATTTCCTCATTTTTTCTGACAATCACTCTGCCGCTCTTAGGATTAACTATGTCATTAAGTGCAATCCTACCTACTATTCTCAACTTTAATGCTTCAAGGATTTCTCTTCCATCAGTAAACGCTCTTACTTTAATACCCTCTGTGGTGCCGCAATCATCTTCTCTTACAATAACATTATGACTGACATCCACCAAACGTCTTGTCAAGTATCCTGAGTCGGCTGTTCTTAGCGCCGTATCCGCCAGTCCCTTTCTCGCACCGTTTGTAGATGTGAAGTACTCCAGTACCGACAAACCTTCACGGAAGTTCGCCTTGATCGGAATCTCAATCGTCTTACCGGCTGCGTTTGCCATAAGACCTCTCATACCTCCAACCTGTTTAATCTGGTTCTTGCTTCCTCTGGCTCCTGAGTGTGCCATTATATAAAGGTTGTTAAGGCTGTCTAGTGAATCCATAAGGGCATCCGCTATTCTATCTGTGGTTTTATTCCATGTCTCAATTACCTTTTCATAACGCTCCTGATCAGATATAAAACCTTTTCTATATGCAGCTTGTAAACGATCTACTGTATCCTCGGCCTCTGCCAAAATAGCAGGCTTGCTTTCAGGAATTTCCATGTCGGAAATACTTATAGTTACAGCTCCCTTTGTTGAATATTTGAATCCCATATTCTTTATGTTGTCAAGCATAATTGCAGTCAGTGTGTTCCCATGAACTCTGTAGCATCTGTCGATAATGACTCCAAGCTTTTTCTTATCACAAAGAAAATCTATTTCCAATGAATATTTGTCCTTATTTCTGTCAACAAATCCCAAGTCCTGCGGAATTTTTTCATTGAACAGGAATCTTCCCACTGTAGATTCAACTATTGAACCGAGTTTGTCATCTTCGCCTGCAAATCTTCTGACTTTTACTTTCGCGTGAATGCCCACTATCTTATTTGCATATGCCATGAGCATTTCATCATAATTCGAGAAGACCTTACCGTCACCTTTTTCAGCCTCAGTATCTCTGCTGTCCACTCCCGGATGAGTAAGGTAATAACTTCCCAATATCATATCCTGTGAAGGTGTGGTAATAGGAGATCCGTCTTTAGGTGCCAGTATGTTGTTAACTGAAAGCATCAGGAATCTTGCCTCCGCCTGAGCCTCCACTGAAAGCGGCACGTGAACAGCCATCTGGTCTCCGTCAAAGTCCGCATTGTATGCCGTACATACCAGAGGATGCAGTTTAATCGCCTTGCCTTCTACAAGTACCGGCTCGAATGCCTGTATTCCCAGTCTGTGCAGTGTAGGAGCACGGTTAAGCAATACCGGATGCTCCTTGATTACCTCATCAAGCTTATCCCAAACCTCAGGTCTTACTTTTTCCACCATTCTCTTTGCACTTTTTATATTGTGAGCATGTTCGTTCTCTACAAGTTTCTTCATGATAAAAGGCTTGAACAACTCAAGTGCCATCTTTTTAGGAAGACCGCACTGATAAAACTTAAGCTCAGGGCCGACTACTATTACGGAACGTCCCGAATAGTCAACTCTCTTACCCAGCAAGTTCTGTCTGAATCTTCCCTGTTTACCTTTGAGCATGTCGGATAAAGATTTCAACGGTCTGCTTCCGGGACCTGTAACAGGTCTGCCTCTTCTTCCATTGTCGATAAGTGCATCTACCGCTTCCTGCAACATTCTCTTTTCATTTCTTATAATTATGCTTGGTGCAGACAATTCCAAAAGTTTTTTAAGTCTGTTATTTCTGTTAATTACTCTTCTGTATAAATCATTCAAATCGGACGTTGCAAATCTTCCTCCGTCAAGCTGCACCATAGGACGAAGATCCGGCGGAATTACCGGCACCACATCAAGAATCATCCATTCCGGTCTGTTGCCTGATGAGCGTAATGCTTCAATAACTTCCAACCTTCTAACGATTTTCAACTTTTTCTGACCTGTGGCAAGAGTAAGCTGTTCTCTCAACATTGCAGCTTTTTCTTCAAGGTCTATTTCGCCGAGCAATTTTTTAATCGCCTCAGCTCCCATAAGAGCTTCAAAAGTATTACCGAAACTTTCTTTATAGTCTCTGTATTCCTGCTCAGTCAACAGTTGTTTGTATGTCAATCCTGTATCCGGAGACAGGTTCTGTCCTTCCGGCCTCGGTCCCGGATCCGTAACAATATATGATGCAAAGTAAAGGACTTTTTCCAAGTTTCTGGGCGATATATCAAGCACCAACCCCATTCTGCTCGGGATTCCTTTAAAATACCAGATATGTGAAACCGGTGCTGCAAGCTCAATTCTTCCCATTCTTTCTCGACGAACCTTCGCTTTTGTGATTTCCACACCGCATTTTTCACAAACATGTCCTCTATCTCTTGCCTTTTTATATCTTCCGCAATGACACTCATAGTCCTTCATCGGGCCGAATATTTTTTCGCAGAACAAACCGTCATTTTCAGGTTTAAGAGTTCTGTAATTGATTGTTTCCGGCTTTGTAACCTCACCGTAGGACCAATCTCTAATCTTTTCCGGTGACGCTAAGCTGATTTGTATTGATTCAAAATTATGTAATTCACCCAAGGGTTTCTCCCCCTTTCTCCTAACCTGCTACAATAACTGTTCATCCTCAAAATCGTCAAAGTCATCATCTTCATAGTCATCCTCATCATATTCAATGATTTCTTCCTCGATTTCATCCGTATCAAAAGTATCTTCATCACTTATTTCGTAATTACGAGTATTTTTTTCCGTAAATCTTTCGTAATCACTGTCTTCAATGATGTTAACCTCTGTATCCATGTCTGAAAGCACTTTTATGTCAAGTGCCAAACTCTGCATTTCTTTGATAAGCACTTTGAATGACTCAGGTATCCCCGGTTCAGGAATGTTTTCACCCTTAACTATTGATTCGTAAGTCTTAACTCTTCCTACGACATCGTCGGATTTTACCGTCAATATTTCCTGTAACGTGTACGCCGCACCGTAAGCTTCAAGAGCCCACACTTCCATTTCTCCGAAACGCTGTCCTCCGAACTGTGCTTTTCCTCCCAAAGGCTGCTGCGTAACAAGAGAGTAAGGGCCTGTGCTTCTTGCGTGTATCTTATCGTCTACCAAGTGGTGCAGTTTCAGCATGTACATGTATCCTACAGTTATAGGATTGTCAAACGGCTCGCCTGTTCTTCCGTCTCTCAGTACCAATTTTCCACTTTCAGAGTATCCGCACTCTTTCAACAAATCAATTATGTCATTTTCGTTTGCACCGTCAAATACAGGGGTTGCAATATACCAGTCCTTCTTCTTGCAAGCAAGTCCCAAGTGAACTTCAAGAACCTGTCCTACATTCATTCGGGAAGGTACTCCCAGAGGGTTCAACATTACCTGCAACGGTGTTCCGTCTTCCATAAACGGCATGTCCTCTTCCGGCAATATACGGGAAATAACACCCTTGTTACCGTGACGTCCCGCCATTTTATCTCCGACATTTATCTTTCTCTTATTTGCTATATAACAACGAACCAGTTTATTAACTCCCGGAGGTAGCTCGTCCCCGTTCTCTCTGGAGAAAATTTTCACATCAACTATGATACCTGTTTCGCCGTGAGGTACTCTGAGACTTGTATCTCTCACTTCTCTTGCCTTTTCACCAAAAATTGCTCTCAGCAATCTTTCTTCGGCTGTAAGTTCAGTTTCACCCTTAGGTGTCACCTTACCTACCAGGATATCCCCCGCTCTGACCTCGGCACCTATTCTTACGATACCTTCCTCATCCAAATCTTTCAAAGCATCGTCACCGACATTAGGTATATCCCTTGTGATTTCCTCAGGTCCCAACTTGGTGTCACGAGCTTCGGACTCATATTCCACAACATGGATGGATGTCAAAACATCTTCCATGAGTATTCTTTCACTTAAAATAATAGCGTCCTCGTAGTTATAACCTTCCCATGTCATAAATCCTACAAGTAGGTTTCTTCCGAGTGCAATTTCCCCGTTATCGGTTGACGGTCCGTCTGCAATCACCTCGCCTTTTTCTACATGTTCACCATGATTTACTATAGGCTTCTGATTAATGCAAGTACCTTGGTTTGAACGCTTGAATTTAAGCATTTTATATGTGTCAACCGTTCCGTCCTCATCGCTTCTTATAAGAATCTTTGTAGCATCTACATATTCCACCACTCCGGAGTTTCTGGCTAAAAGCACTACACCCGAATCTCTGGCTGCCTGAGCCTCCATTCCGGTACCTACCATAGGTGCATCTGTAACTAAAAGAGGCACTGCCTGACGCTGCATGTTCGATCCCATCAGTGCTCTGTTCGCATCGTCATTTTCCAAAAACGGAATCATTGATGTTGCAACGGAAACTACCTGCTTAGGTGATACATCCATATAGTCTATTCGGTCTCTAGGAATCAAATCTACTTCTCCTCCTACACCTCTTGACGCCACTTTAACATTTACAAACATGCCGTTATTGTCCAGCGGCTCGTTGGCCTGTGCAACAATCATGCTTTCCTCTTCATCTGCCGTCAAATAATCTATTTCATTTGAAACTACGCCGTTAACTACTCTTCTATATGGTGTTTCAATGAATCCGTATTCATTAACTTTTCCATATGTAGTAAGCGAACCGATCAATCCTATGTTCGGACCTTCCGGTGTTTCTATCGGACAAACTCTGCCATAGTGCGAGTGATGTACATCTCGAACTTCAAATCCTGCCCTTTCTCTTGAAAGTCCTCCGGGACCCAATGCGGAAAGTCTACGTTTGTGCGTAAGCTCTGCAAGAGGGTTTGTCTGATCCATGAATTGTGACAGCTGCGAACTTCCAAAAAATTCTTTAATTGCCGCCGTCACAGGTCTTATATTCATCAATGCCTGAGGTGTAGTAACTTCCATATCCTGTATAGTCATTCTTTCCTTGACTACTCTCTCCATTCTTGCAAGACCGATTCTGAACTGGTTTTGAAGAAGTTCTCCTACAGTTCTGAGTCGTCTGTTTCCAAGATGATCGATATCATCAACTGCACCTATTCCATGGTTCAAATTCAAAATATAGCTTATTGATGCCACTATATCCTGCATTATAATGTGCTTCGGAGAAAGCTCCGACTTTCTTTTAATCAAAGTCTTAACCAACAGCTCTTCAGCATTCTTTTCTCCCGAAATTATGTTTTTATAATACTCTATAAGAATCTCTTCGAGTAACGGGAAAAACATCTGCTTAGGGATTTTTACATCATTAAGCAGCGGTCCTATATTTGCATATGCCAAAGTATCAACAAAATTGTTGCCCAGAACCTTTATCCTCGTACTGTCCTTGTTTTCATCATGGTTGCTTAAAGCCCACACAAAATCAAATCCGAAATTTTCAAGCATCGCAGCCTCTTGCTTGTCAAGAGGAACTCCCGCTTTTAAAACAGTCGGTTCAATTTTCACATTTGACAAAGACTTCACTGACACTTTTCCTGTTTCAGAATCTTTAATATCTCCAAGAGTAGTATATTTTACCGATATTTCACCATCTTCATTGAATATAGGATTGCCTGCACTGTCAAGCATCTCTTCCTGAATCAAAAGAACAACTTTTCCCTGTGAGTCGTAAATAAGCTTTCCGCTCTCATCAAAAAGTTTTCCTATCATTCTGACGATGTTGCCCGACTCTGCGAGAAACACCGTATCACTCTCAAGTCTGGTACCTTCCATCCTGTTGGAAAGTCCCAGTTTTTTGTTATATTTAAACCTACCCACTTTCGCCAAATCATATCTTTTCGGATCAAAGAATAAAGCCTCAAGCAAGCTTCTGGCACTATCAACGGTTGCCGGCTCGCCCGGTCTCAATTTTTTATATATCTCCTTCAATCCCTCTTCATAATTTGTTGTAGGGTCTTTTTCCAATGTTATTAATAATCTTTCATCTCTGCCGAACAAATCAATAATCTCATCATTGTCGGCAATTCCCAAAGCTCTGAGAAGTGTAGTGACAGTCTGTTTTCTCGTCCTGTCAACACGCACTGAAATAACTCCGCTGGAATCCGTTTCATATTCCAACCAGGCTCCTCTGTTCGGAATAATGGTTGTGGAGTACAGACTCTGGTTTGTTTTATCGTTTGTACACGCATAGTACGGTCCCGGTGATCTTACCAGCTGAGTTACCACAACTCTCTCCGCACCGTTATAAATAAATGTACCATGCTCTGTCATTATCGGGAAATCTCCCATGAAGACTTCCTGTTCTTTTACTTCACCTGTTTCTTTGTTAATCAGGCGTACTTTTACTCTGAGCGGTGCCGCATAAGTGGCATCACGATCTTTACATTCTTCCTGATCATATTTTGGAGAATCCGACATTGAATAATCGCTGAACTCCAACACTAAATTCCCCGCATAATCCTTTATGGGGGATACATCTTCAAAAACTTCTCTGAGTCCCTCTTCAAAGAACCACTTATAAGAATCCGTCTGAATTTGTATCAGATTCGGCATAGGTGCAACTTCCTTGATTTTGGAAAAACTCATTCTGGTTTTTTTTCCTATTTTTTCGGGATATGGCATAATATTATCACTCCTTGCATCGAAAACAATATACTTTGCGTGGCAATATAATATAATATCACCCCCTTAGCAATAAGTCAACTCAAAATTTATCTATTGCTAACACAAAATATCCGGAGCAAAGTATGTTCCGGATATTTGTTGTTAAAATTAAATATTAAAGTCTCACTTATATAAGCTGTGCAACTATTTTAATTCTACAGCTGCTCCAACTTCCTCAAGCTGCTTTTTCATAGTTTCAGCTTCCGCTTTTTCTACGCCCTCTTTAATAGTTGAAGGTGCTCCGTCTACTAATTCCTTAGCTTCCTTCAAACCAAGACCTGTAAGTTCTCTTACAACCTTGATTACCTTAATCTTTTCTGCTCCTGCATTTGCAAGAACTACTGTAAATTCGCTCTGCTCTTCTCCACCTGCTGCTGCAGCACCGCCTGCTGCCGCTACTGCTACAGGAGCTGCTGCTGATACTCCGAATTCTTCTTCACATGCTTTTACTAAATCATTCAGTTCTAAAACTGTCATACCTTTTATTGCTTCAATAATCTGTTCGATATTCATTTTTTTCTTCCTTTCATATGTAGTTTTATTTAATATTTTGCTTTAAAAAACTTTTTAATTATTCAGCTGACTCCTGAGCCTTCTTGTCCGCCACTGCCTGAATAGTACGTACAGCCGCTGACAACGGTGACTGAATGCTGCCCATAAACTTCGCAATAAGTTCGTCTCTTGACGGTAAGCTTGCGATTGAAACAACGCCCTTCGCGTCGTAATACTCACCTTCAATAACTCCCGCCTTAAACTCCATCTTCTTCAAATCTTTGATGATTCCGTTAATAACTCTTGCAGGAGCTACTGCATCATCATAACTGATTGCAACCGCACTCGGTCCCTCAAGTACCTGTGCCAAATCAGCATATTTTGTGCCGTCAATCGCTCTTTTAATCAAAGTGTTCTTGTAAACTGTGTAATCGACATCCGCTTCACGAAGCTTTCTTCTCATAGCATCAGCCTCTTCCACAGTAATTCCCATATAATCAATTACCACGCAAGACTGTGCTCTGTCAAGTTTTTCTTTAATCTCATCGATTACAGCCTGTTTCGCTTTTAAATGTTCTACTGACATCTTTACTCCTTTCCGGTCTTAAAAAAAGACCTTCTCATCCGCAAACGAGTAGGTCAACAAATCATATTTATCGCTACCTCGGCAGGAAATTAAGCTAAAAGCACCTGCTATCTACGGTGTTATTTTCTATTTAATTAAAAACTTATAATTAAAATACAACTTTCATAGGGTTGATTTTAACTCCCGGTCCCATAGTTGATGCAAGCGTAATGCTTCTCAAATACTGACCCTTAGCACTTGCCGGCTTCGCTTTAACAACGGCCTCCAACAATGCGTTTAAGTTTTCTTCCAGTTTTTCTTTACCAAAAGATGCTTTACCGAAAGGTGTGTGAATAATATTAGTCTTATCAAGTCTGTATTCCACCTTACCTGCTTTAATCTCCTGTAAAGCTTTCTCAAGATCCATAGTAACAGTTCCTGATTTCGGGTTCGGCATCAAACCTTTAGGTCCAAGCACTTTACCCAATCTTCCGACAACACCCATCATATCCGGTGTAGCCACTATTACGTCAAAATCGAACCAGTTCTCTGTCTGGATTTTCTGTGCCAATTCTTCAGCTCCCACATAGTCCGCTCCCGCAGCTTCTGCTTCCTGAGCCTTAGGCCCCTTCGCAAATACCAATACTCTGTTGGTTTTACCTGTTCCGTTCGGAAGTACTATAGCTCCTCTTACCTGCTGATCGGCATGTCTTCCGTCAACTCCAAGCTTTATATGTACTTCTACTGTTTCATCAAACTTAGCTGTAGCGGTCTTAACAACCAAATCTACCGCTTCACTCACATCATAAAGTTCTGTTTTATCTACAAGCTTCGCAGCCTCCAGATATTTCTTGCCCTTTTTCGGCATATCATTACCTCCTTGTGGTACTATCGGCAATTGCCTCCCACTTTACTAGTCTTCAACAACGATTCCCATACTTCTTGCTGTACCCTTGATCATTGATGTTGCTGTATCAAGATTCGCAGCATTAAGATCCTTCATCTTAAGTTCGGCAATTTCACGAACCTGTGCTTCTTTTAATGTAGCAACCTTTGTTTTGTTAGGTTCACCTGACGCCGCTTTCAGATTTGCAGCCTTTTTTAGCAGTACTGCCGCAGGTGGTGTTTTCGTGATAAATGTAAACGATCTGTCAGAATACACTGTGATAACTACCGGTATTATCATTCCCGGCTGATCCTGAGTCTTTGCATTGAACTGCTTGCAAAAATCCATTATGTTAACACCCTTCTGACCAAGTGCCGGACCTACCGGTGGTGCAGGAGTCGCTCCGCCTGCCGGAATCTGAAGTTTGATTAAGCCTTCAACTTTTTTTGCCATCGTATTCTCCTTTCTTCCTCAAAATAAATTAAAGAGGATACTAATTACTATATATTTATTAAGTAATAGTCAAATTAAATTTTGTCAATCTGTCCGTACTCCAAGTCTACAGGAGTTTCTCTTCCGAACATTTCAATCTTGGCTGTAACAATCTGCTTTTCCGGACTGACATCTTCCACTATGCCGAATAAGCCCGCAAAAGGCCCTGCCACTACCTTTATGTGTTCTCCGACTTTTATATCCAAGTCAATATACACCTTCTCTATGCCCATACGTCTCACCTCGTCATCGGTAAGAGGTATAGGATCCGTTCCGTGTCCGACAAACCCTGTTACGCCCTGAGTGTTTCTGACAAGATACCATGATTCATTGGTAACAACCATCTTGATAATAACATAGCCGGGAAACATCTTCTTTGTTTTGACCTTTTTCTTATTATCTTTGAATTCCACTACGGACTCTGTAGGTACTACAATCTCCAGTACCAAATCCTGCATTCCTCTGTTTTCCACGAGCTTCTCGATATTTACTTTTACCTTGTTCTCATGTCCGGAATAAGTATGAACCACGTACCATCTGGCTTCACCGCTGGATTTTATAGTGTTGTCTTTTTCCAAATTTTCCATATCTGTAAACCTTTACATAGTTATATCAAGAACTCTTCTTAAGCAAGCTAAAAATCCGGTATCAACCGCCCACACGCCCAAACCGAAAGCTGCACATGCTACAAGGGTCGCTCCTGTATAAGCTATTAATTCTTCTTTAGTCGGCCACACAACCTTTTTCACTTCAAGCCTTACTCCCTTAAAGTAGTCCTTTACGCTTCCTCTTTTTTTACTGTCATTGGCAGCTGCAGCCGCTATCTGTGTTTTTCTGTCCTTTGCCATAATCGCACCTCTTATTTTGTTTCTTTGTGAAGTGTGTGTTTCTTACAGAACTTGCAATACTTCTCAAGCTCTATACGATCCGGATCATTCTTCTTATTCTTTGTAGTGTTATAGTTTCTCTGCTTGCACTCCTGACAAGCTAATGTTACTTTCACTCTCATAGCTTCCCTCCGTTGTATTTTTTATTGTAAATCCTATGGATTTTTTCGCTATTTATGCTCACCAGTACAAGCAACTTAAAAAGCCCTATGCCTCGTTTAAACATAAAGTTACCCAATAAGGATACCATGAACACTATGTGATGTCAAGAAAAATCATTACATATTCAGTCCTGCTTCAAACGCCTTTATGTTTAAATCCTCAAAGCCTTTTTTTACGCTTCCCCTGATAATTTCGTGCCAGTCAATTTCAGTCAGGTTCATTGCATTTACCAGGGCCCCCAGAAGCACTATGTTCATCGTCTTCGGATTTCCGAGCTTCGCCGCTATATCTCCCGCCTTGAAAAATCTCACTTTGACATTGTTTGCAAGTTCATCCAGTATACCTTGAGGATATTCCGCCGTCCCCATAAGAATCGGAACGGAAGGTATCTCAAAATCATTTATTACCATGGTACCGTTTTTCTTAAGATGTCCAAGCCACCTAAGTGCCTCCATCTTTTCAAATGCCACTATGACATCCGCCTCTCCTTTGCCTATTATGGGCGAATATACCTTCTCACCGTATCTTATCTGTGTACTTACATTGCCGCCTCTCTGGCTCATGCCGTGAATTTCCGACATCTTTACATCATATCCGCATGCAATCAATCCGTTTGATAATATTGAGCTGGCAAGAATCGTTCCCTGTCCTCCTACTCCGACAAGTAAAATGTTTTTAACCTCGGACATTAAAGCACCTCCAATTCTATCGCATCAAACGGACACACCTGTTTGCACACAGTACAACCGTTGCATGACTCTGCATTAATCTCAACCTTATCTTTAGTATTATAAATTGCCGGGCATCCGGTCTTAACACACATTTTACAATTTCTGCACTTTTCCTGATCAATCCGGCATATTTTGCCTGATAAATCGAATTCGGATTTATCCTGTGCAGAGAATTTTTTCAATACGCAAGGCCATCTGGTGATTATTACCGTAGGCTCATCCTTGGCGAAACACGCCTCCAATGCATCATCCACCTGTTTCAAATCAAGCGGGTCAATCACGTAAATGTTGTCTTTCTTCACGCCTATGGCTTCACATAGCATAGGTATGTCCGCTTCAACCGCCTCTCTGCCCATAAGAGTATATCCTGTGCCGGGGTTCTCCTGCTGACCTGTCATTGCTGTAATTCTGTTATCAAGTATTACTGAAATGCTGTTGCCGCCGTTATAGACAACATCCATGAGGCTTGTCACTCCTGAATGGAAAAATGTCGAATCTCCAAGCACTCCTACAACTCTTTTGCCACTTGAACTCTTCTCAAATACTTTTGCGGCACCATGTCCCGCACTGAGTCCGGCACCCATGCATATTGTAGTATCCAAGGCATTGAGCGGTGCGGACGATGCAAGTGTGTAGCACCCTATATCTCCTGTTACCATGACATTCTTCTTCTTTGAAAGCCCGTAAAAAAATCCCCTGTGTGGACATCCCGCACACATTACCGGCGGTCTTCCTACCGCTGCAAGCTTCGACTCAGGTGATTCACTATTCTCGTCAAACAGTACTTTTCTAACAATGTCCGCATTCAATTCATCATACGACGGAATAATGCTCTTTCCAATACATTCTATCCCCAGTTCTTTTACCTTTTCTTCAATATAAGGATCACATTCTTCCAATATGTACAGTTTTTTCACGCTATCCGCAAATTTCCTGATTTTTTCTTCCGGTAGCGGATATGTCATTCCCAGCTTCAGAAATGCCACATCTCCCTTGTCTTCAAATACTTCCCTTGCATACTGATATGCAATACCCGAACTTATAACGCCCGTTTCGCTTTTTGTGCCGCCAAGCTGTTTTTCCGCATTCACTTCTTCGCCTGTACTTTTGTCCTGATTTTTTTCTACAAAATTCAGCTCACTTTCAAAAGAAGAGTATTCCTGCATAGCTGCAAGCCTCTTCTCAAGTTCTACTCTATGTACTTTTGCGTTGGCGGGTGTCGCCACGTATTTTTTTATGTTTTTTTCGTAGTCGAAAATAACATCTGTCTTTCTCTCTCCAAGCTCCACCAGCCCCTTACTGTGACACACTCTGGTAGTCACTCTCAAAAGCACGGGCGTGTTGAACCTTTCACTGAGTTCAAAAGCCTTTATCGTCATATCCTTTGCTTCCTGGCTGTCCGACGGTTCCAGCATCAATACCCTTGCCGCCTTGGCATAGTTTCTGTTATCTTGCTCATTTTGCGAACTGTGCATCCCCGGATCATCTGCCGAGACAATTACACATCCGCCCGTCACTCCTGTATATGCAAAAGTAAAAAGCGGGTCTGCCGCCACGTTCAAACCTACATGCTTCATGGCACATAACGCTCTTCCTCCTGCAATAGATGCTCCCACCGCTGCTTCCAGCGCCACCTTTTCATTAGGTGCCCATTCACAGTACAGACTGTCTCTATACTTTGAAAGGTTTTCCAATATTTCCGTGCTGGGGGTTCCCGGGTAAGCTGACGCAAAAACCATCCCGGCTTCGTATGCTCCCCTAGCTATAGCCTCATTTCCGGTCATTAATTCTTTCATACTTTCACACCTCTTGTTTACTTGTCTCCACCATGTCCGCCTTTTCTTATTAGTTCGGCTTTCTTTGAATATTTTTCGTAGTTTTCCTTGTCTCCGTTCATCTTGTAAACGTCAGCAAGTTCATCCATAGTCTCCACATGACTCGGATTCAGTGTTAAAACATGGTGAAGGTTGTTCAACCCTTCAGGTACCATTCCGGTTTTAAGGTAAGCCACCCCAAGGTAATATGAAAGCGGCCACCAGTCTTTGAATTTACTTTTCTTGTACTCTGAGAGTATCTTAATTCCTTTATTCCAATCGCCGTCTATAACAGCTGTATATCCTTCCTCTATCTTAACAGGATCCGCTATCTGTGCCAAACGTTCCTTTATCTCCTTTTTAAGCTTGCCGTTCAGAGTTTTCTTAAGGAAAGTATCCCACATCATCTTAGCCTTAAGATATTGCCCCTGGTTGATATAGGCATAGCCTAAGAAATAAAAAGGTTGAGCAAATTTAGGGTACATAATTGTCAAAAGTTCAAAGAAGTCATTGGCTTCCATCTTTAAATCTCTGACATATTTATCATTATTGCTCTCCGTATACATGGCTCTGCAAACTCTTGCATAACTATAAAGCGCATCCATAAAATCCGGTCTCAGGCATAGTGCTGCTCTGAAATGTATGCACGCATCATCATATGCTCCTTCTTCCGCCGCATCTCGACCTTCTTTCAAAAGACCTTCCGCTACCTTAAATCCGAAACACGTATCCATGAACTTACAGTAGTCGTTCGCATACTTGAATTTAGGGTCAATTCCCATAACCCACGCCATATTCTCACAAATATGCCTTAAATCCAATCCGCTTCCGCCCTTAAATTCCACGATATCTCTCTTTCTTAAAGGTACAGGCACTCCATTCATAAAACTCAAATCTTTTTTTGACTTTGACAAATATTCTTTGGAAAATTCGTCAAATACGAAGTTATCGGTATACCTCTTCAAATACCTTATAACCCTGTCTTTTCTGATACGTATATCATATTCTTCTCTGCCCACGGGATATTTAACCGCATTTGCTTTTTTATCAGTATAAAGGCTGTCAGGATCCACCTTTGCAGCTCCGCCGGTCAATTCTGCCGGCTCTATGCTTTCACCGCTTTTTTTTGTCTCAATAACATCATCTCTAATATCGGATCTCTTAATAAGTTTTTTTACCATAGCAGCCTCCTACTAAACCATTCTAAACCTTTCATCTCGCAAACCGTCTTTGTATTTGATTGCATATTCCAACTGTGCAATAAGCATATCTTTATCCTTAGGCAAATCTCCCTTTAATGCCACATAGTTTGATGCATGATTGCTTCTGAACACGCATGTTTTTTTCAAATCTATATTCTCAAGCATAAGTTTCGTTTCCTGCAAAACCTCCTCGGCGGAAAGCAGCTTCATTTTTCCGGATTGAATATTGTCGTACATCTCGGTTCCGGGCTCATTTACCAGTGTCAGAAGTCCCACATAAGACGGGCTCATCTCACTTATCATCGTTCCAGTATCTATGGCATGCTCTCTCCAGAGTTTCTTGCCGCCAAGTCCGTTTATGAAAGTTACTGATGATTTAATCCCGGAATTCTCAATAAGCTTGACTGCTGAGATTATTTCCGCTCTCGTCGCATTCTTCTTGACATCTGTCAGCACCTGTTCATTTCCTGATTCTGCACCTATGTATATAATACCTATGCCGTCGTCTCTAAGCTCTTCCAGTTCCTCTTGAGATTTCCTCAAAACATCTTTCGGAGACCCGTATATTCCCACTCTTTCACATTCCGGAAAAAGTTCCTTGATTCTCTTTAAGATTACCAGCAATTTATCATTTTTAAGTGCCAAAGCATCTCCATCCGCCAAAAAAATCTTACCTACATGTTTATAGTAATTCCTTGCCATCTGCAAATCTTCCATAACTTCATTTACATCTCTGACTCTAAATTTCTTTTCTTTAAACATGTTGCAAAATGTACATTTGTTGTGTGTACACCCTATAGTTACCTGTATTATCAGGCTGTAGGCTTCACTCGGCGGCCTATAAACCATCCCTTCGTATCTCATATTATTTCTCCTGTTATACTTTCCCAAAATTCACAATTCTACATCCTGTCCGGTGCCTCTATGCCTAAAAGTCCGAGACCGTTCCTTATTGTTTCCATTGCAGCAAATACCAAAAGTAATTTTGCCTTTCTTTCTTTTTCATCATCGACCAGTATATGTTCGTCATGATAAAATCTGTTGAACATCTGTGCCACATCAACGATATATCTCGTTATAATAGAAGGTTCATATCTCTCCCCGCTTTCTTTTACCACATCAGGGAATCCATAAATCAGCTTCGCCAACATATAGCTTGCCTCTCCTGTAAGATATGAAAAATCCGTATCGTCAATCTCTTTCAGAGCCGTATCAAACTCTTTTTCGCTGTTTCGTAAAATGCTCGCTGCCCTTGCATGAGTGTACTGTACATATGGACCCGTTTCACCTTCAAAATTAAGAACCTTTTCCCATGAAAATGTATAATCCTTAATTCTGTTATTTGAAAGTTCCTGAAAAATAACAGCCCCTATTCCGACTTTCTTTGAAATGTCATCCGCAATATCTGTATTCACACCTCTCTCAAGTATCACTTCTCGAGTTTTCAGAACCGCCCTCTTAAGAACATCTTCAAGGAAAACGACCCTGCCGCTTCTTGTCGACATCGTACCGTCCTCAAGGCTTACCAGCCCGAACGGAATATGTACGCAATCCTTAGCCCATTCATAGCCCATAAGTTCAACAACTTTAAACCATTGCTGAAAATGAAGATTCTGCTGTGATGCAACCACATATATATTTTTATAAAAATCGTAATGTTCTTTCCTGTATATTGCCGCCGCTATATCTCTTGTTATATACAGTGTGGATCCATCGGATTTTTTAATCAATGCAGGAGTAAGTCCGTATTCTTCAAGGTCTACGATTTTTGCACCGTTTGAGTCTTTCAGCAGGTTTCTATCCTCAAGTTCCTTTACAACCCTATCCATTTTGTCTGAATAAAAACTTTCACCTGCATATGAGTCAAACTCTATTCCCAGCATCTCATATACCCGGGTAAACTCCTTTAAGCTTTCTTCTCTAAACCACTTCCAAAGCTCGGTTTCTTCGGGCTCACCGTTCTCCAGTTTCACAAAAGTTTTTCTTGCCTCATCTTCAAGTTCGGGATTCTTTTCCGCCTCATCATGGAACTTTACATAGTAACTGAGAAGTGTTTTTATAGGTTCTTTTACGACATCTTCCTCATTTCCCCATTTCCTATATGCCACAATCATCTTGCCGAACTGTGTCCCGTAATCACCTAAATGATTTATTCTTACTGTATCATATCCTAAAAATTCCTGTATTTTATATATGGAATTTCCTATGACCGTGCTCCTTATATGCCCGATGTGAAACGGTTTTGCGATGTTTGGTGATGAATATTCAACAATCACCTTTTTCCCCGCACCTATGTCTGATGACCCGTATTTTTCCTGTTTTTTTGCAACCTCGGACAATACATTTTTTATAAAATACTCCTTTGAAATGAACATATTTATGTATGCATTTACATTTTCCGTTTTTTCAAATATATCAGCCGACTCGATATCGCCTTTGATTTCCTCAGCTATCATCTGTGGTGCTTTTTTAAATTGCTTTGCAAGTCTGAAGCAAGGAAAAGCATAATCTCCCATCTTCGGATCCGCCGGAATTTCTATAATATCCAAAATCTCCTCATAGCTCAGTCCTGTTATTTTATCATCTAATATTTTTGCTATCTCGTCTTTAATGCTTATCATTATATTGTTTCTCCTATTTTTGTTTGCACTTATCTATTAGTATATCAGAATTTAGAGGTTTATGGCTATAAAATTTAATTCTTCTTCCGTAATGACCCTGATACCTTTGCTTTTAAGAAGGTTTGCGAAGCAGCCGTCACCCTCAACCTGTCTTTTACTGAAAGTGCCGTCATAAATTTTGCCTCTGCCGCACGAGGGACTTTTCGCTTTTAATATTGCCAAACTTATATTCTCTCCCGCCTGCAAGGCCTTTTCATAGCATATTTCCGCTCCCTTTTCGTATTCATACGTAACGTCAAGTCCTTCTTTATTAATAACCTTACCATCTATCATTTCTGCCGGCGGTCGTGGAACGGGCAATCCCCCCTCTACTTCGGGGCAAACGAAAAGAACTTTTTCGCCTTTGTTTTTTATGATTGATTCCACATATCTGACAACCCTGTCATTCAGGTTATTCCCTCCATTGTATTTACAATTTTCTCCCATCAAACAGGCACTCACAATTATCATTTCAACTTTACCTCCGTTGCTCCATTTCCACCATTGTGAAACCCTGCTGTGTTAAACTCGTCAACATGCTTATTTCTCCTAAGCATATCGGCTATTCCTTCTCTCAAGATTCCCTTGCCTCTTCCATGTATTATTGTAACTTCTTTCAATCCCGCCATATATGCATCATCCAGATACTTTTCAACTTCCATCAGCGCTTCGTCCAGATTCTTTCCTATGACCGAAACCGACAATCCTACCGATTTCGTTTTATTACTGTATAAACTTCCATAGCTTTTTTGTTTTTTCGTTTTGTTTACAATCCCGGGGGCATCTTCCTGCATTTTAGCAATATCTTTGATATTCAATGAAATCTTCAAAGAGCCCGCCTGTACCGTCAAATCGCCCTTTTCATCGGGAAGGGATAAGATAGTTCCTGCCTGATTTAAGCTAAGCACTCTGACGCTATGTCCGACTTTTAGTTGGTCTACGCTTATAGGTTCATTTTTATTCTCGACCCTGATTTTTTCTTTATATCTTCCTGCGGCGTCTTTTACCTTTTTTCTTGAAGCCTCAAAAGTTCTGTTTCTTTCCTTTTCATCATCTATCTCGGCAAGTTCCTTTAACTTATCTTTCATTTCCGTTGTAAGTTCTTTGGCTTCTCTCACCATTTTGTTCGCTTCTTCCCTGGCTCTCTGAAGTATCTTTTCTTTTTTTGCCTCCAGGGCGTCTATTTGCTCTTCAAGCATCTTGGACTTCTTCTTCATTGACAGGTTCAGCATTATTGCCTCATCCCTCTCCTGCTCCGCCAATCGTCTTTCATTCTCTATTGCGGAAATCACTTCCTCAAATTCAATTTCTTTTCTGTCAAGAAGTCTGTTTGCCTCGCCTATCACCTTCTTTGAAAGCCCGAGTTTTTCGGAAATTGCAAATGCGTTTGACTTCCCCGGAATACCTGTTATCAATCTGTATGTCGGGCTGAGAGTGTCCAAATCAAACTCCATTGATGCATTTTGTATATCACTCTTTGATAAAGCATATTTCTTCAACTCTGTATAATGTGTAGTAGCCAACACTTTAGCCCCTTTTGACTTCAAGTCCTCCAATATGGCAATTGCCAATGCTGCCCCTTCCTGTGGATCGGTTCCCGCTCCCAGTTCATCCAACAGCACAAGAGTCTTGTTGCCGGCGTTTTCCAGTATTCTCACAATATTCTTCATATGCGATGAAAATGTCGACAAACTCTGCTCAATACTTTGCTCATCTCCGATATCGGCAAATACTTCATCCATAATAGGAAGCTCACTTCCTTCATTGCACGGTATATGAAGTCCCGCCTGTGCCATAATGACAAAAATACCGACTGTTTTGAGAGTAACGGTCTTACCTCCCGTATTCGGTCCGGTGACTATAAGTGAAGAAAAGTCTCTTCCGAAGCTGATGTCTATAGGCACCACCTTTTCCTTGTCTATCAGCGGATGACGACCCTTTTTTATGTTGAAAATGCCGTCAAGGTTCAAGACAGGTTTTATAGCATTCTGTTTAACCGCCAGCTTTCCTTTTGCAAAAATAAAATCCAGTTTGAGAAGTATTTCCTGATTGTTCAGCAACATTTCGGCAATCCCCCCGACAGATGCAGATAATTCCGCCAATATCCTTGCGATTTCCGCTTGTTCCGCCACCTCAAGTTCTCTGAGTTCATTATTCATCTCGACTATTATCTGGGGCTCTATAAATAGAGTTGCTCCCGACTGAGACTGATCGTGCACTATGCCCTTCAGTTTGCCTCGATGCTCCTGTTTTACAGGAATTACATATCTGCCCTGACGCAATGTCACTATGCTGTCCTGCAGCATGCTTTGATTGTCAATCGACCCTATAATTCCGCTCAGTTTGGATCTTATATTCTCATTTTGTCTTTGTATGCTTCTTCTCAAACTTTTCAATTTTTGGCTCGCATTATCCGACATCTCATCCTCTGAAATGATACATCTGTCAATATCGTCCGCCAATGTCTTTTCTTGATATAGCAAACTACCCAAATCAGAAATGATTTGGGTATTCACAGCCTCTTTTTTCAAAAACGAAACAGTTCTCTCAGCCACTCTCATATTGAACAGCACCTGCAGTAATCCTTTCATGTCAAGGGTTCCGCCCTTAGATGCCATATTCAGACAATCTCCGATGTCATAAAAACCTCCCGGCAGACCTCCACCTTTAATAAGAACATCCACAGCCTCCGCCGTTTCATCTTGTGCCCTTTCTATTTCGTGAAATTCCGTCAAGGGCTCCATATCCCTTATGACTTTTCTTGTCATTTCAGCCCCTGCTTCGGACTCAAGCAATGCCAATATTTTGTTGTACTCTAATGCCTTATATACTTTCTTATTCATTATTCGATGATTTATTCGACAATTCGCTTATATCTATCGACTTCTCCCTTTAATTTTATATTTTCCATCTGCAAGTCAAAGAAGCTGTTCTCAAGTTCTTTGCACTTTGCTTCCCACTCTTTTATAGTGTCCTTGGTATCTTCATTGTTTTCCTTTTGAGTTTTTATGCTTTCAAGCAAATTTTGATGTTCTTCGCTAAGCTCTGCAAGTTTCTTTTCAACCTCCGATTTTTGCTGAGAAATCTGATTAATCTCTATAGCCTTGCTGTTAAACATCTCCTGAAGCTTTTCCATCTTCTCAACACCCGACTGAGCATTTTCTTTATACTGTATGTAGTTGCTTTTTGCTTCTTCCCATAATTGGTTGTAGTGCTCACATTCCTTCATAACTTCACGATTAAGTTCTTCCAACCTTTCGACAGTCTTTTTTGCCGTGAAAAGTTCGTCCACCATATTAAGTGCAGTAAGCACTGCCAACTTTGAAATCGGTGCTGCTCCCAGAGCTCTTTCCACCTCACGCATTTTGCTGTCAACAAAATCTGCAACCTGCATTATTTGCTCTCTTGTAGAATCCCCCGAGATAACGTATTCTTGTCCGTAAATCTTTACAAGTACTTTGTTTGAGTCCATTTCAACCTCCACTTAAATAAATTCTACATCTTTCTAAGTACAGCGTTCAGTTCTTTTTCAAGCTTATCCAAAATTTTGTTGTGGACATCTGCAACTTCTTCATCCGTCAATGTCGTCAAGTTTGATCTGTATGTGAGTGCAAACGCCACACTTTTCTTGCCTGATTCTACTTGTGCTCCCCTGTAAACATCAAACAGGCGGACATCCTCAAGAATCTTTCCTCCGTTTCGTCTTATGATATCTACCATGCTCCCTACAGTGACATCTTCATCAACTATCAATGCAATGTCTCTTGATGTCGACGGGTATTTAGGTAAAGGCTGATAACTCTTCTCAGTATCCGCCATACTTACAAGCTTCTCGAAATTAACTTCAAAGCTGTAAGCTCTCGTATCAATACCGTAGTTCTCAAGAACATCAGGATGCAATTCTCCTATCGTTCCGAGGAGCACGTCATCTTTATATATATTTGCACATCTTCCCGGATGGTATGTAGCATTGTTTGTCTCAGCTTCAAACTTGCAATTCAATATCCCCATAACAGCAAGGACTTCTTCCAAAACTCCTTTTAATGTGAAAAAGTTTTCCTTCTCTCCATAAAAAGCCGCCGCCAAAGAATCCGATTCCTTTGATACGTTTTTTTCGTCTGCCGTAAACGTATTTCCAAGCTCAAACATCCTTATATTCATATTGTTTCTTGAATAGTTTCGTGCCAAGACTTCCAATAAATTCGGCGTAATCACGGTTCTCATTACACTGTTTTCTTCTCCAAGCGGATTGATTATCTTCACCATTTTGGCTTTCTCATCATCCGGACCGACATTTATATTGCTTATGCTGCTCGGTGATACAAATGAATATGTCTGTGCTTCATATACTCCCAGAGATATCAGTGTATCTTTAGTCAAATCTCTCAATCTCTGCTTTTCCGTCTTTATAAATGCATTATTTGTTCTCGGCAGTGTTGTAGGCATATTGTCATATCCGTACAGTCTCGCTATTTCTTCTACGAAATCCACCTCTTCCATCATGTCCTGTCTTACTGTCGGCGGCTTTATTTCTACAATGTCGGCTTCTTCCGACACTATTTTCATCTCGAGGCTCTCAAAAATTTCAATCATTTCCTTCGCCGACAGGCTGATGCCCAACATCTTATTGATTCTTGACGGTCTTACCTTAACCGCTTTTGCTTCAACCTTACCCGGATATTCATCATAAATTACGTCTAAAACCGTTCCTGAATTTGTGAGTTCGACCAGTCTGCACACTCTGCTACATGCATCCACCGTAAGATTAGGGTCTATTCCTTTCTCAAACCTTGAAGAAGCTTCCGTTCTTAATACCATATGCTTTGATGTATTTCTTATACTGTCACTGTCGAAATTGGCACTCTCTATTACAACTACGGCAGTATCGTCCTTTACCTCGGAGTTCAATCCTCCCATTACCCCTGCAACGGCTATGCTTCCCGATGCATCTTTAATCATAAGGTCCGTCGACTTCATGGTTCTCTCCGTCTCATCCAGTGTTACAAATTTTTCACCTTCGTCGGCAGTATCCACTATTATTTTCCCTCCGGAAATATTTCTTATATCAAATGCATGCAACGGCTGACCATATTCGAGCATAACAAAATTCGTTATATCAACTATATTGTTAATCGGTCTCATTCCCGCCGATATAAGTCTTTGCTGTATCCAGTACGGCGACTGCTTAATAACTACATCTTTTATAATCCTTGCGGTGTATCTTTTGCACAGCATAGGTTTTTTAATTTCTATATCAATTGAAAGGCTGTCGTCTTTTACCTCGTTTGTACACTTAATATCAGGATATTTAAACGGTTTTTTAAATGTTGCTCCGGCCTCTCTTGCCATTCCGAGCATAGAAAGGCAGTCCGGTCTGTTTGGAGTAATTTCAAAATCCACCACGCTTTTATCAAGCCCAAGAGCTTTATCCGCAGGTTCTCCTATTGTATAACTGTCATCCAATATCCAAATACCGTCTTTTTGTGCTGTCGGAATCACCTTGTCCTCCAATCCCAGCTCCGCAGGCGAACAAAGCATACCGTTGGATTCTACACCTCTAAGCTTACCTTTTTTAATGGTGACACCGCCGGGAAGCTTGCTTCCATGAAGTGCCACAGGCACCACCGCTCCCGGGAACAAATTTGTTGCTCCTGTCACTATCTGTATAGGTTCTCCATGCCCTGCATCTATCATTGTGACAACTAATTTATCAGCATCAGGGTGTTTTTCTATACTAAGCACCTTTCCGATAACTACTTTTTCGACTCCGTCAGCGATAGGTCCTGCAGTTTCAATATTAGACCCTGACATTATCATTCTTTCACAAAATTCATCTATATCTACATTCAAATCAATATAATCTTTTAACCAAATTTCAGGTACCAACATCTCCCGCAACCTCCTATTTAAACTGATTTATGAATCTGATGTCATTTTCATAAAACATTCTAATATCATCTACTCCGTATTTCAGCATAGCTATTCTCTCTACACCCATTCCGAATGCAAAACCCGTATATTTTTCAGGATCAAGCCCGCCGACTTTAAGAACGTTAGGGTGCACCATACCGCATCCCAAAATTTCTATCCATCCGCTTCCCTTACACACTCTACATCCGGAACCTCCACACTTGAAGCAGCTCACATCCATCTCGGCACTCGGCTCCGTAAAAGGAAAATGATGGGGTCTGAACTTTGTCTTAGCATCACTCCCAAACATTTGCTTTGCAAAGCTGTCCAAAGTTCCTTTCAGGTCAGCCATAGTAATATCCTCGCCTACCACAAGCCCCTCTACCTGATGAAACATAGGTGAGTGTGTGGCATCAGGAGTATCGCATCTAAAGCATCTTCCCGGAGCAATAACTTTAATGGGCGGTTTTTCCGAATGCAGAGTTCTAATCTGTACAGGTGAAGTCTGGGTTCTCAGCAAGTACTCATCATTTATATAAAATGTGTCCGTCATATCTCTCGCAGGGTGATTCGGCCCTGCATTAAGGGCATCAAAGTTATTGAATACAGTCTCCACCTCGGGTCCTTCCGAAACACTGAATCCCATGCTGCCAAATATTCTGGTGATTTCTTCAATGGTAACCGTAATAGGATGTTTAGCCCCTATATGGTTGCAAATTCCCGGCTCCGTAACATCTATTTTCTCTGCCGCAAACTTTGCTTTTTTTTGCAACTGCTTCATTTGAGCAAACTTTTCATCCAATAATCCTTCAATCTTCTCTCTGACATCATTGGCCATCTTGCCCAGCTCTTTTCTTTCATCCGGGCTCAATTTCCCCATACCTCTCAGAATCTCCGTCAATTCTCCTTTTTTACCGAGCACTTTTACTCTTATTTCCTCAGTATCTTTCAAAGATGTCACTTTTGATAATCTATCTTTTGCATCTTCTAAAATTGCTTTTAACTGACCCTGCATAACTGCCTCCTCTAATATATCAATCATTTTATATAATCAACTGTTTTGTCTTGCTGCCTCAAACATCAATATTGATGCGGCAATCCCCGCATTTAATGACTCCACGTCAGCACTCATCGGTATATTTAAAAATTCATCTGCCATACCTGTCATTTCATCGGAAACACCGTTTCCCTCATTTCCTATTACAATAGCCATATCTGCTTTGAAATCCGCATCGTAATAGCTTATCCCTGAATCAACTTTAGTAACGAACAACTTGCAGCCCTGTTCCTTGAGGTATTGCGACACGCACTCTGCCGAATCCATAAATACAATCGGCATTCTGAAAATCGTACCGGCAGCAGCTCTCACCACCTTAGGAGAATACACATCCACTGTTCCCTTGACTATTATTACTGCGCTAAATCCGGCAGCTGCCGCACTTCTGATTATAGTCCCCAGGTTACCCGGATCCTGAATTCTGTCCACAACCGTCAATCTTTTCCTTTCACTAAACTTTGGAAGATTGTTCGGTTTTTTAAAAACTGCCATTATCCCTTGTGTGTTTTCAGTGTCGGAAATTTTTTTCATAACTTCTCTGCTAACCAGAAAAACATCGATGTTTTGTGCCATGATTTTTTCAAATATTTCATGTTTCCTTAAGTCTTCTCTAAGAACGACACACTCCATGTCATATTTGTTATCTATCGCTTCTTCCACAATATTAAATCCGGAACAAATAAACTTATTCTCTGCATCCCTATATTTTTTCTGATGAAGCTTTGCTATTGATTTGATGTTGATATTATCTACAGAATTTATCTCCTTAATCATAATTTCTCCACTTACTAATAACAGCCGGCAAAGTTATCACCGGCTGTATTGTCTTTATTATACAAAAACATTAAAATTTCTTGCTGCTGTTAAGAAAATTAGGGATATTTATTGCACCTGTTTCTCTGCCGTCGGAATCCCTTGTAGACCCATGTGCTGGTATTGCATTCTCTGCTGGTTTTTCTCCTGTATCCTGTTTTTCATCATCTGTATCTTCAGATTGATCCGACTTAAAGTTTAAATCGTCTTCTTCAAATCCTGTAGCTATCACCGTGATAACAATCTCATCGTGCATATCCTCTCTGATAGCGGTACCAAGTATAATAATAGCATCATCATCGGCTGCTTTCTGAACTTCATCAGCTGCCTGATTTACTTCCAACATTCCTAAATCGTATCCGCCCATTACGTGCAACAACACAGCCTTGGCACCATTAATGGTAGTCTCCAAAAGAGGACTCTCCACAGCATTTTTAACGGCTTCCGCCACTCTGTTTTCGCCTCTGCCTCTGCCGACACCCATATGGGCAATTCCTCTATTTTTCATTACAGTGGAAACATCCGCAAAATCGACATTGATCAATCCCGCTTCCGTGATAAGTCCGGATATTCCCTGTACTCCCTGCTTTAGTATTTCATCCGCCATATTAAGGGATTCTATCATGCTTGTATTTTTCTCGGCAATCTGGAGCAGTCTGTCATTAGGTACTACCACGAGCGAATCAACATAGTTTTTCAAATAGCCTATACCTGTTTCTGCATGTCTTCCCCTCTTAATACCCTCAAAGGTAAATGGTCTTGTCACAACTCCTATCGTAAGGACTCCCGCTTCTTTGAAAGCTTTTGCAATCACTGGTGCTGCACCCGTACCTGTGCCTCCGCCCATTCCTGCCGTTATGAAAACCATATCCGTACCTTGAATATATTTTTGTATATCGTCTAAACTTTCTTCTGCCGCCTCTTGCCCAATCTGCGGGTTCCCACCGGCACCAAGACCTCTGGTAAGCTTTTCACCTATCTGCACCTTCATCTCTGCCATTGAACCATCAAGAGCCTGGTGATCAGTATTAACTGCGATGAACTCAACTCCCGACATTCCTGCATCTATCATTCTATTTACAGCATTACAGCCACCGCCACCAACGCCGATAACCAATATCTTTGCTCCGTTTTGCGTGTCATTTTCAAATTGTAGCATTTATAGGCAACCTCCCTACATTATTTTTGTATATTACTGTACATTATTGTATCACATCCATAAATTTTTTGCACTATTTTTTATTTTATATAATTATCTATCTTCCCTCTATTCGTTTGGTTTTTCTGCGTCTTATATACTGCTCGACCAAAATCCTTCTGATAGCGGCAAGATTATTAAACAGTCTTCCTCCAAACACCAGTATTGTCGCATAGTAAAGAGGCACACCCAGCTTGTCTCCCAGAAATGCCAACAGTCCTGCCAAAATCGAATTTCCGACAAAGCCCGTGATGAAAATTATGTGATTATATCTGCCCTCCAAGTACGATCTTCCTGCTCCGAACAGTGAATCCGTGGCAGCAAGAAGTGCCATTGTTATATAAAACGATATTGTCGACGACAGCTGCAAATCCAGTGCAACACCGACGAAAATTCCGGCTGCCAATCCCGCAGCAATAGTTACTATCATTTTCATTTTTTCTTAGCCCCCTCCTTAACTACTGTCATATAAATCTCCGTTTGCGGCTCTGCAAGCGGTTTGATTACGATTTTATCGGAAGTCTTCATGGAAAATTTTACGCCGTAGTTCCTCAGTTTTGTTCCGTAACCTTCCGGCGCCAACAAATTTTCCGTAAAACTTACCGGGTTTCCTATTGCTTTTATAACAAAAGGCCTTGCATATACTCGGTCATTTATTTTAATCGTGTATCCGTTACATGTTATTGAGCTTCTCGCCGTTACTCGTTGTCCATTTACGGAGATAGCTTCGGCATTGCAGGTATTAAGCGAATTGATTATCTCTATAATGTCCTCGTCATGGACCAGTACGTTATTTACATCCTCGCCTTTTTCAATGTCTTTTGTTCCGTCATCTATTTTGATTGAAATGCCTGCCCCGGACACTTTTTGGTTTCCGGATGCCATTTTATAAAATATTAGATCTTTGGACAAATCTTCAATAAGCTTTTTTTCATTTATTTCGTCCTCTGCAGCAGATCCTCCGGTATATGATTTTAATTTACCCTCCGTCGTTTTTAAAACAGCTTTAAGTTTTTCAACTTCAATTTTTTCAGCTTTTATCTGTGTACGATAATCTTCAAGGGATTTTGCCGACACATACACCATTCTGCCTCCCACACTTCGCACAGCTACCACCATGGTAATACCGATAAATATGCAAAGCACGAAAAATGTAATTTTTTTCATGGCCTACACCCCTTTATTATTGCACAGGCTTTGCGAATCTGTATTTCATCACGCCGCTATATCTTTGAATTTCCAAATCACTTTTCTTTGAAATCGTCACCTTATATCCTGCCTCCGAAAGTACCTCAACTATACCGAATCTTATATTTATTGCGGGCTCTATAGTCTTCGGATCTCCTATTGCCTTTATTACATACGGGGGAGCTGTGGGTTTTGTATTGATATTTATATGTTCTCCCGCCAGACTTATACCTGTACCCGCAATTATTCTGTTTCCGTTAACAGCAATAGCTTCTGCACCGGCATCTTTTAATCGATTTACCAAGTTCAATAATGCCTGATTTTCAAAATTCAAATCCCAATTTATGTCTGTATCGTTGGCTGCCAGCTCTGTGGGATCCATTCGCCTGATAGTGATTATCACACCTTTGCCCCTAACATCCACCGCTCCGGCAGAAATTTTATACTTTTCAACATCCGCCAAAATGCCCTTTAAGACATAGTCATCATCTGCTTTCTTTGTTTTTATTCTCTCAATTACTTCTTCGGCATCCCTGAGTTCTGCCAATATCTCTTCTTTTTCTACTCTGATTTTTTTGAGCTCACGTTCTAAATCCTGAGCTTTAGCCAGAGGCACAAGTCCTCCCTTATCTTCGCCTCTGTTGGTCATCACCTGTATACTGAATAACAGTCCCACGATTAGCGCTATCACTCCTACCAGAATTATTCCTTTGTTTTTTTTCACGTTTACAGTTTTCATTTAATTCCCTTTCGGTTCTTTCTCACCATTTATGCTTGCAGGTACTTGCCCACCCTCGTTTACAGGGTTTTGCGTATTTTCCGTTTTAGTTGTCTTGCTAGGTTGCTGTGGCTGAGGCTGCATGATTGCATCCTTTGCTTCCTGCACACCATCTTTATTTTCCGTATTGTCCGCCCGGGTTTCCTCCTCTTCTTCGTCCAGCACCGGGCTGTATGGAAACTCATTATTCCCACTGACTTTCAGAGTCCCTCTTATTATATTTTGACTTGCCATGTTTTTCAAAACCTGATCTATGGAATGCATTTTTTTAACCAAGTTCTTCGGGGTTCCTACAAAACACAGTGAATCATATACATAAACCTTTACCGAAGGCCCGTCCGGCTTCACCTTTTTTACGGCGATTTGATTTTTTTCGGTGGCTTTCAATACCCTTATTATGGATGAATACAGCGGATTACCCTCTGCTATGAGTGCTTCACCCACTTTCGCCTTTTTAACTTTTACACCTTCTATTACCGGCACCTCAGGCACTACCTTGGAAATGGAAAGTACCATGCCGTCCGGATCTATGATTGCATATTTCCCTTTGTACAACAGCGCCGCAAATTCATATCTCTCCAATACGGATATTTCTATTATGGACGGCGGCTTTCTTTTTACCGTTACTTCCTTTATGTATATTTCTTTGAGAAGTCTTTTTGATGCTTTTCTCGTAGAAACTTTAAACATATTCATCCCCGTTGAGATCTTGGACTTTTCTATTATTTGTTCATTCGTGTAGTATCTGCAATCATTGACCGCAATACTTTTTATGTCAAAAATAGATGAAGTCAGTATTAAATAGCAGCCCGTCGCCAGTAATAGGGCGGCAATAAATTTCAGCAAATAATGCTTTTTTTTCCTCTTTTTCTTCTTTCGCTGCTTGGTACCGTCCGGTGTTGCCATGGAAAGAGTCCACTCCTGCTGTTCAGTGTTATCTTCCTCCGCCGCCTTCTCTATCTCCTTTGTGGCAAAGGACGATGTTCTCCACTCATCCATCCATGCATCATCATAAATGGCACTCCATCTGTCTTCCTCCGTATCAACAGGTTTATTTTCACCCATAGCATCACTTGCAGTATTTTCATCCACAGCGCCATTTGCATTACGTTCGACTTTCTCATCTGCATAGGCACCATCAATATTCAGTTTTTTTTCTTCGTTTTCTTTGTTATTAAATTTTTGCATATCGACTATTTCATATTTTCATATATTATCTGTGTTGCATTAACTTTCTCTATTGATTTACAGTTATTTTGAATTTTTTCCAATTCGCCTTTTCTGTTCTTGAATGATATGACGGCGTCCAATATTTTTTCATCTTCCAAGTCTTTTTCTTCTATCATAACAGCTGCACCCTTGTCAGCCAGCACCTTGGCATTATAGTACTGATGGTTACCCGTAACATTTGGAGAAGGCACCAAAATAGAGGCCTTACCCAATGTCATTATTTCCGATACTGTCAAAGCTCCGGCTCTTGTAATCACTAAATCCGATGCCGCCATATAGTCAGGCAAATTATCGGCATACATTATCAGTCTTATATTCCGTGAAGTAGAGTAATCGTCATTTTCTTCAAATATGATTCCTGATGCCGACAATATATCTCTTACCTGTTCAAAATGTCTTCGTCCTGTTACCATTACAACTTCAACACCCGAAACATCGTGAAGAGACTTGGCAACCTCGATCATCTTGTTATTTATAATATTCGCTCCCAAGCTTCCCCCGAAACTTAAAATCGTAAAATCTTCCTCTTTCAATCCCAGTCTTTTTTTTGCTTCCGGATCGGGATTATGAAAAACATCTCTTACCGGATTTCCTGTAAAAATTATTTTATCCTGCTTTTTAAAATATTTTCTTGCCTCATCAAATCCCAGAAAAATTTTTTCTACATGCTTTTCCAGCAACTTATTTGTCATTCCCGGAAAAACATTTTGTTCGTGTATGAAGCATCTGATTCCTTTTTTAGCAGCTTCTCTAACTACCGCTCCTGTCACATATCCACCCGTGCCTATGACAATATCCGGCTTGAAATCATCAATAATTTTTTTCATTTTAGCTGAGCTTTTTATAAGATTTCTTACTGTTTTTACATTCTTTATTATTGATTTTCTGTTAAACCCGGTGGCTTCTATAAAGTCTATATTGTATCCGCTTTTCGGTACTATGTCCTTCTCCAGCCCTCTTTCCGTGCCGATAAATAATATTTCAGCTCCGGAATCGTTCTTTCTGATACAGTCGGCAATAGCCAGTGCCGGATAAATATGTCCTCCCGTACCGCCACCTGTTATAATCACACGCATATATTACTCCTCATTATTTATATATCTTGAAACATTCAGTAGTATACCTGTTGCAGCCATAAACATCAATAGTGCATTTCCTCCATAGCTGACAAAAGGAAGCGTTATACCTGTGCAAGGCATCGACGAAGTCACAACCGCAATGTTCATAACCACCTGCAATCCTATCATAATCGTAACCCCCGCCGCAAGCAAGGTTGCAAACATATCTTTCGCCGTTATTGCAATATATGTACCTCTCCATATTAACAGAATATACACCATCACCAATATAATACTTCCGATAAATCCCAGTTCCTCTCCTATTATAGCAAAAATAAAGTCATTTTGGGGCTCCGGGAGCCATAAGTTTTTTTGAATGCTCTTTCCCAGCCCCAGTCCGAAAAGCCCTCCCGAGCCGAGTCCGTATAAAGAGTGTACAACTTGCCACCCGTCTCCGAGTTTATCCTGAAACGGATCGCTGAAACTCGTGATTCTCTTCCATCTATATCCGTCTTTGTCCGTCAAAAGCAATGCCATGATACCGGCACATCCCGAAGCGAACATACCCCCGAGCAAGACCCAGCTGAGACCTGCCACAAACATCATTCCTATTATTATTCCTACCACCGTAAGAGCTGTAGAAAGGTTCGGCTGCTTTATAATCATCCCGAAATATGCCAGCGCCAAAACCAACAGCGGCATTATGCCTTTTAAACTTCTTATTCTCTGAGGGTTTTCGCTCAAATACCATGCCGTAAATATTATTGCCGCCAGTTTTGCGATTTCTCCGGGCATAAGCGTCAACTCCACAGTTCCCATTTTTATTCCTATCCATCTGGTTGCAAGGTTTCTCGTCACCCCCAGCGGAGTGAATACCATTGCCAAAAATATCAGGCTTATTGCTAAAATCGGCTTTGCAAACCTCGTATAAAATTTATACGGTATAACAGCCATGAACGCCATAATGCCTATAGATAAAATAACCCAAATTATATCTTTAATTAAATATGAATATGGGTTCCCCAGCTTGCTGATAGAAAAATAATAACTGGCACTGAACACCATTATCACTCCAAAAACCAGCAAAATCAGCACCAAAAGCACAAGCCAGAAATCACCCGCACCGGCGACAATCTTCTTTCTGACAGTTCCTCCGCCCATATTATTTTTTTCCACCCTCAGTCTATCTGATTTTTTACGCATTGTTTAAAATGTTTTCCTCTCTCCTCGAAGCTTTTGTACATATCCCAGCTCGCACATGCCGGTGAAAGCAGCACACTATCCCCCGACACGGCTATTTTTTTAGACAATTCAACTGCCTCTTCCATATTTTGAACAGTCGTAAAGTCTCTAAATCCGCATTTATTTGCCGCATCTGCAATTTTTTCCTTGGTCTGACCCAAAACAAGCATATGCTTTACACGCCCGTTAAACGCTTTTATGAAATCGGTAAAATCGGCTCCCTTATCATATCCTCCTGCTATCAGGATTATATTTTCTTTCAATGCCTCTATCGCCTTTACTGCCGCATCCGTATTGGTTCCCTTGGAATCGTTAACATATACTATCCCGTTTTTTCTCTCAAATATCTCTATCCTGTGCTCGACTCCATAAAATGCTGAAACATGCTGCCTGATTTCCTTAACGTCTATACCGTAAAAATAGCAAATCGCAACAGCTGCCAAAACATTCTCTATGTTGTGTTCACCCGGTATTTTTATTTCCTCCAGCGGCATCACGTCCACTTTTTGATTCGAGTCAGCCACATAAATTCGTCCTTTATCTACATAAGCTCCCGTCTCCACCTTTTCTTTTCGTGAAAAGAATGCTACCTTGCACCTCGCATTTTCAGCCAGTCGCAATGCTTCCTGATCATCCATGTTAATCACACAGACATCTTCACACACCTGGTTTTCAAAGATTCTTCCTTTTGTCTCGGCATAGTTTTCAAAAGTCTTATGCCTGTCAATATGATCCGGTGTTATATTCAGAATTGCGGAAACTGCCGGTTTGAACTTATCTATCGTCTCAAGTTGAAAGCTGGAAACCTCTGTAACAAGCACAGTGTCATCATCAGCTCTCACTGCTTCCGTGATGACAGGTAACCCTATATTTCCCGCAACAACGGTCTTTCTTCCGGATTTTCTTATTATTTCACCTACCAGTGTCGTGGTCGTGGTTTTTCCGTTAGTGCCCGTAATAGCGATGTATTCTCCCTTTCCGAGCTCATAAGCCATCTCCAGTTCACCCTTAATATCAGCTCCGGCGTTTTCTGCCTGTATCACAAAATCCGTATCTCTCGGGATTCCGGGAGACATTATCAGCAAATCAGCATTTTCCAAGCAGTCCCTTGAGGGATTTTCTCCAAAATAATATTTAATATTTTTCTCTTTCAAAAACTCTACAAATTCTTTGGAGATATCGCTTTCTTTTTTTTTATCATATACCGACACTTCCACACCCATTTCAAACATGCAGTCCAGAGCTGCCATGCCGGATTTTCCCATGCCCACTACCAAAACATTTTTATATTTCATTACAATTCCTCATCTTAAATAGCTATGAATACGGCTGCTGCCGATAAAACGACTGTTATAAAAGTAAATAATCCGACAACCTTTGTCTCCTTATATCCCGACAGTTCAAAGTGGTGGTGCAAAGGTGCCATTTTGAAAACTCTTTTTCCTCTCGTCTTAAATGAAACTACCTGTATTATAACAGATAAAGCTTCCAAAACAAAAATTCCTCCGGCAACCGGCAACAACATTTCTTTATCTATAACTATTGCAACAGCCGCCAGACTTCCCCCTATTGCCAGCGATCCGGTGTCTCCCATAAAAATTTTGGCAGGATAGCGATTAAAAATTAGAAAACCTGCTATTCCGGATGCTAAAACTGCAGGAAACACCGCTATATCTGCAAAGCCGGTTCCGATAGCTATGATTGTAAATGCGACACAGACAACAAAACTTGTAAAGCCTGCCAGCCCGTCCAAACCGTCTGTCAAATTGACACTGTTGACCATCGCAACTATAACAAATGCTATAAACGGTACATAAAGCACTCCCATGTTCACCTCTGAATTTACAAAAGGAATCCAAAGATTTCCCGTGAATTTGCCTCCGGTACCGTAAAGTGCCAATGCTAAAGCTATAATTATCTGCAAAAGAATCTTCTGCCCAGCAGTAAGCCCGAGATTTCGTTTCATGCTTACCTTAACAATGTCGTCCAAAAACCCGAGTGTTCCGAAGGCTAAAAGTGCCCCTACAATCACCAAAATTTCTTTGGAACAACCGGCAAATATTATTGTAAATATTGCACCGGCAGCTATAAAAGCAAGCCCTCCCATTGTGGGTGTTCCCGCCTTGCTCATATGGCTTTCCGGCCCTTCCTCTCTGATACTCTGTCCTGCTTTAAGCCTTCTAAGCCATGAAATATAAAACGGCATTATCAATGCGGTCGCAACAAAGCATCCGGCTGCCCCCAACAATAAATCTCTATACTGCATTATTCCTCTCTCCAATCAACTCGTCTATAAATTCATTCATGTGCATACCGTTTGATCCTTTAAACAATACCAATGCACCATCCTGTATAAATTCGGGCAAGTCCTCTTTCAGTCTTTCCCTGTCCTCATAATGTTTTACGAATCCGGCGCCCGCATTTTTCGCTCCACAGGAGAATTTTTTCATAAATTCTCCTGTTGTGAGAATTTTTATATCTTTAATCTTTGCTGCCATCTCGCCGATTTCATAATGATAATCATTGCTTTTTTCCCCCAATTCCAGCATATCACCAAGCACTGCGATTTTACACCTGCTTTCCGATTTTTCAAGAACTTTTAAAGCAGCTCTCATAGAATCGGGGCTTGCATTATATGTATCGTCAATTATTTTAAATCTGCCCGCGTCTATAATATTGAGCCTTCTCTCAGTGAGCTCAAGCTCCTGCAAACCTTTCTTTCCATCTTTTATCGAAATGCCGTAACAACTCCCCATGGCAAGTGCCAATGCCGCATTATAACAATTATGCAATCCCGGCAACTTCAAATCTACAGTTTCAACCTCGTCGCCATATTTTATCGTCATACTGCTGCCGTCAATCCCCTTATCAAAAGTCTCCAAAATGGAGAAATCGTCGTCCTTAAATTCTCCACATGAGAGAATTTTATAATTTATTCTCTTTTTTGGAGAATTTTCTTTTTTAATAAACTGATTCAACAGTTCGTTACCTGTGAAAACTATCAGCGTATTTTCTTCATCAAAATAGTCCGTAATCTCCAGCTTTGCCCTCAGTATGTTTTCTCTGCTTCCCAGATTTTCAATATGAGAATCTCCTATATTTGTAATGATTGCATTTTCGGGTCTGCTGATATCCACCAAGGTATGTATTTCTCCAAATTTATCCATACCCATCTCAAGTACCAAAATTTCTGTATCTTCGGGCATTGATACTATTGTAAGCGGCATACCTATGTGGTTGTTAAAATTCCCTTGAGTCTTATGTGCTTTATATTTTGTTCCCAGCACCGCATGCACCATATCTTTTGTTCCCGTTTTTCCTACACTTCCGGTAACAGCCACTACTCTTACACCGGCTTTTTTTAATACATGCCTTGCCAAATCCTGCAATGCTGCAATGGTCGAATCCACTTTTATGCCCACCGCATTCTTTAAAATATATTCCGATTCTTCACAGTCATACCCTGATTGTACAATATCTTTTTCCGTCAGGAAAAAACGACATCCGTTTTTAACAGCGGACAGAATATAGCAGTGTCCGTCCGTATTTTCTCCCAAAATCGGTACGAAAACATCTCCGTTTTTTACATTTCTGGAATCTATGGTGCAGCTTAGCATGGGATATCTTTCAATGATGTTAATATAATCCCGTTCATCATTTAAAATTGTCCCGCCTATAGACTTCACCATCTCGTCTGTATCATATCTTCCGGCTATTCTCATAAATTTTCAACTCCAAAATTTAATTTAATCAATTAATAATTTTACCATTTTATTTCCTATATATGAAAACTTTTTGTCCTACACCTATCTTAACGCCCGGTTTCGGGTATTGATCCACAACCGTAAAATCTCTTACTTCCGACAATTTAGGTTCCACCCCGTATGTCAACCCCAGGTTCACAACCACCTGTGCGGCACTCATGAAATTCATACCCGTAATATTAGGCATTGTGACTTTTGCGTTGTTGTTCACCTGCACCTGCTGCACAGTTTGTCCGCTCGGTTTTATATTTAAGTATGTAAAGCAGTCTGACAATATCTGTTTAACTCCGGGTCCTGCTGTAGTGCTGCCGAATTTAATGCCCTTAGGGTGATCCACTATTACCAACACCGTGAGCTGAGGGTCATCTATCGGTGCCATTGCAATCACTGATGAATCCGTCGCATTCTCGTATTTTCCCTTCTTAGCTTTCTGCGCCGTTCCTGTCTTGCCCCCTATTCTATAGCCCGGGATTTGGAGAATCTTACCGCCTCCGTCCAGAACTACATGCTCCATAGCTACCCTCATGTCCTTTGAGGTTTGCTCCGAAATTACCTTTCTTACCAGCTTTTTATCAAACTCTTTTACTATCTTTCCCGTCTTTTTGTCGATGAGCCTTTTTATTAAATGCGGCTCAAGAAGTTCTCCTCCGTTTCCTATTGCAGAAACCGCTGTTACCATTTGAATCGGCGTTACCGCAATACCTTGTCCATATGACATTGTAGCAAGCCCGACAGGCCCTGCCGTCTTCTTAGGCTGCAAAATTGATTTACCTTCACCCGGAAAATCGATGCCGGTTCTTGACGTTATTCCGAATCTGTCAAGATAGTCATAATACTTATTATACCCTATCCTTTGAGCCAGCTGTATAAATACCGGATTACATGAATTTCCAAGTGCCTGGGTCAATGTTTGTGCTCCGTGAGGTTTCTGCCAGCTCCAGCATTTTAGAATCGTGCCGTAAACATCTGTTGTCCCCGAACAGTAAAAATGATCATTTAAATTCGTGACTCCTTCTTCAAGTGCTGCGGAAGTTGTTATAAGCTTAAATGTCGATCCCGGCTCATAAACATCGTTTATCATGGGATTTCTCCACATTTTCATTAAATACTCGTACTTTTCCTTGCTGTTTAACTGATTGAACAGCTCCCGCTGATCTGCCTCTATAGGTGTCCTCGGATTATTCGGATCAAAGTCCGGAGTGACTGCCATTGCAAGAATATCTCCATTTTTCGGATTCATAACTATACCCATTACTCTATCCGCCGCCGTAGTGGTTCTTACATTCTCTATGGCTTTTTCCGTTATATGCTGAATCACCTTGTCTATGGTGCTTACCATGTCGTATCCGTTCCTTGCCGCATGGTATTCTTCCTTACCGTAAACTATACTCTGCCCGTCTCTGTCCGTGTCTTTTATCCATCTTCCCGGCACTCCTGCAAGATAACTGTTATACTTTGCTTCCAGTCCGGACTGCCCCACATTATCATCCGTTACACTTCCTAAAACATTGGCTGCCAATGCTCCCATAGGATAATATCTCTTGACTTCCTGCTCTATCTCTATACCCTTCAAGCCCCTCTGTCTCAACTGATCTGCAGTAGTCTTGTCAATATATTTTGCAACCTTTACTATAGGTTTTTCCGATTCGAGTATTTTATCCACCTTTTCCTCGGGAATCTTCAAAACCTCTACTAGTGCTTTTCTTGTTCTCTCATAGTTTTCCTTTGCTTTTTTATCGGATCTTCCACTTTTTATTGCTGCCGGTCTTGCCCATATCGTATTTGTAACCGCACTTATGGCAAGCTCCTGACCATGACAATCGTATATTGATCCCCTCTTGGCTTCTATTTCTATGTCTTTTTTTTGCTCATGTTTTGCAAGTTCCGTATAGTGATTCCCCTTTACAACCTGTATCCAGCCTACTCTGAATGTCAAAACCAACAACAACCCTGATAATAATACAAAGACTGTCACCATTCTTTTTTTATTCATATTTGATGTAGGATACATTTTCATAATTCTCTTCCGAATAGGGATTTTTCCCTTTTCCTGTCCTCCCGTTAAATTGATTGTTGCAACATTGTTTTTGAATTATATCTATAAATTACTTTTATAATAAACAAAAGAACCAGTTTACTCGACACCCATCAAGTCCCTGATTCAATTATAGCAGTCCTGTTATTTTATTCTTGAGCAATTACCACATATTGTTCATCCGTCGGCGCTACCATACCGAGCTGGTTGACACCCTTGTATTCAAGAGATTCAAGACTCATTGCGGTTTTAATTTGAACATTCAAATTCTCAATCTCACCTTGCAGTTCCTCGTTTGCTTTTACTACCTTGTTGGTGCTGTACTGAATTTTGGCACAATAAGAAGTGGTTAAGATCGTGCCTATACATATAACTCCCAATACTATAACAAGAGCGAACAACGATATCTTATCCCTAGTATTAATTATGCTTGCAGGTCTAGCTTTTACTTCCGTTACTTGCCTTTTCTTAGGCTTCATATCCAGCCCGTATCTTTTATACGATTCCTGATATTCATACCATTGCTCTGCTGATATCATTTGCTCTCCCTTCCGAGTTTTATATTTTTTCTCCCACTCTTAATTTAGCACTTCTTGCTCTTGGATTTTCTTCAAGTTCAATACTGCCCGCCATCACGGGCTTGCCTGTTATCTTTTTAAAGTCTGCCACTTTTCCGCATACACATACAGGAAACTCTTTAGGACACGTACACGGATTCAATCTTCTTGCAAAAACTTCCTTAACTATTCTGTCCTCAAGCGAGTGGAATGTTATTATTGCAAGTCTGCCACCTTTGTTTAATACGTTTATACAACTTTCCACCGCATTTTCAAGCAGTTCCAGTTCCCTATTAACCTCTATTCTTATCGCCTGAAACGTTCGCTTCGCAGGATGAGGTCCGTCTCGTCTCATAGACGACGGGATGGCCGCCTTTATTATATCCACCAACTCATATGTGGATGAAATCTCACCCTCCCTGCGTCGGTCACATATGAATTTTGCAATTCGCTTCGCCCATTTTTCTTCGCCATAATCTTTAATTATGCGATAAAGTTCGCTTTCACTATATTGATTTACTATCTGCTTCGCCGTAACCCTGTCATTCGGATTCATCCTCATATCGAGCTCCGCATCGTGCATATATGAGAAGCCTCTTTCAGGAGTATCCAACTGGTGAGAAGAAACCCCTAAATCCAGCAAAATACCGTCCGCTCCGCCTATATTGAGATTGCTTAAAATTTCCTCTATGTTGTAGTAGTTATCATTCACAAAATGTTTTTCGCATACATACTCTCTAAGCCTGTCGCTTCCCGCCTCTATCGCCGCAGGGTCTCTGTCGATACCGATATAAACCGCTTCTTTTGAAAGTGCCTCGCAAATCCCTGAAGAATGCCCGGCTCCGCCCATGGTGCCGTCTACGTAAACCCCGTCTTTTTTAATATTTAATGATTCCAACACCTCATCATACAAAACCGGTTTGTGATTAAATTCCATTTTATATACCTATATGCCTAACCCTGAAATTTCCTGTAGTATTTCTTCGTATTCGTCATCAATGCCTTCACTATATTTATCCCAGTTAACCTTGGACCAGATTTCTATTCTCTCGTTGACTCCGATGGTGACCAGTTCTTTGTCCAGCTCTGCATGCTCACGTAACACCGGGGGTATGTTCACTCTTCCCTGTTTGTCCAGTTCGCACTCCACGGCACCTGCAAAAAATCTTCTCACAAATGCTCTGCTTTCTTTGCTCGTTAACGGTAAGTTGTTCAATTTTTCTCTGAAACTCTCCCACTGAGACATGGGATATATGAACAGACAGTTCTCAAGGCCTTTGGTCAAAACAAAATTGCTGCCCAACTCATCACGAAACTTAGCAGGAATAATAGTCCTCCCTTTTGCATCTATTGAGTTTTGATATTGCCCCAAAAACATATCTTACACCTCTAACATAGTATCATTTTCACTAATTTACTCCACTATACACCATTATTCTCCACTTTACAATTATTTATAATAAAAAATAGGGCTACCGCCCCATTTTTCAATCTTTATTTTACATTACATTAACAATCATATTTCATTTTAACTGTATGTAGTGTGCATCATGTATGTCAGTACTATAAGATGTACTTTTTCTATTTAGTTACTCATATCTTAATGCTTCTATAGGATCCAGTTTCGCCGCTTTGCTCGCAGGGTAATATCCGAAAAACACTCCGATACTCATAGAGAATATCACGCTTATCAAAACAGGTGTAATAGACAGTTCCATGCTCATATTTATAAGGTTTGAAATCACCCAGCTTATACTTAGTCCGAATGTTACTCCTATTAGTCCGCCTATACAGCATATGATTATAGCCTCTATGATAAACTGAAGTTTAATATGTCCCTTTTTGGCTCCGAGAGCTTTCCTTATGCCTATTTCTCTCGTTCTTTCCGTGACGGATACAAGCATTATATTCATTACTCCTATTCCTCCCACGAGCAATGAAATTCCCGCAATTACTGCGATTGCCAGCTTTATTTTTCTCAATATATCACTCATCGCTTCAAGTTGATTTTGCATATTATCTGTTCCTATTTCCCAAATAGGATTTTTTTCATAGTATCTGTCGAAAAACTCATGTATCTTGCTTACCACTTCTTCATTTTTCTGTCCATATGCCGGTGTTATCTCAAATGAAAATATTCCCTTACTCTGAGATATTTTCATCGCCTTGCTGTACGGTATGTACATGCTGTCCATGGGCACGAATCCGCCGAAAAGTCCTCCATCTTTTTTAGGCATATACACACCCACTATAATGAAAGTTTCTATCAGCTCATTCACCTTGACTTTAATCTCTTGCCCTAAAATTTCTCCATCCTGTCCTTTTATTTTTTTTGCAATTTTATCAGGAATGATTGCAACGCTTCTATTTTTTTCAATGTCGGAATCCAGAATTCTCCTTCCCTCAACGATGTTTATATCTTCTTGAGCCATTGCATCTCCATTCACTCCGTTCAGTCTTATTCTGTTATCCTTTCTACCTACCCTTATGTCACCTGCCCCGGCATCTTCTTTAACACCTGTGTACTGAACATATTCCTTGTAGTTTTCTTTAAATTCCTTTAGTTGGTCATCTCTAAAAGCAACTTCCCTGTCGGGTCCGTTGCCGTATGCAGCATAGTTGTCGGGATCTTTCTGACTCACATAAACATTTATATTCTGCAATCCCATATCTTTAAAACTGTTTTCCATGTATGTTGAAATGGAATCGCCTATAGAAACAATGGCTATTACAGAGGATATCCCTATTATAATGCCGAGCATGGTCAACAGTGACCTCATTTTGCTGGCTTTAATACTTGCTATTGCAAGTGAAACATTCTCCAATATCAGCATATCAACCCATCCTTTATAGTAATCTGTCTCTTTGTCTCGGCAGCAAGTTCATTGCTATGTGTTATCAATACTATCGTCTTCCCCTCTTCTTGATTTATTTTATGAAAAAGATCCATTACAAGTCTTCCTGTCGTAGAATCCAATGCTCCTGTAGGTTCATCCGCCAAAATTATGGACGGCTCGTTGGCCAGAGCTCTGGCTATTGCAACTCTCTGTTTTTGACCTCCCGACAGTTCGTTCGGCTGATGATTTCTTCTGTCATACATTCCGACCATCTCCAACAGTTCTTTTGCTCTCTCAGTTCTCCATGCCCTGTCTTTGCCCGCATAAAGCATAGGCAGCTCTACATTTTTCAGCGCCGTGGCTCTTGGAATAAGGTTGAAATTTTGAAATACGAAGCCGATTTCAAGATTCCTCACATCGGCAAGTTCCGACTCCCTGAATGTTGAAATATCTTTACCTCCGAGCAAGTATGTTCCCGACGTTTGCTTATCCAATGCTCCTATTATATTCATGAGTGTACTTTTTCCCGAGCCTGATGCTCCCACTATCGACACAAACTCTCCCTTATCTACTGAAAAATCTATTCCTTTCAATATGTTTAATTCATGAGGAAGTCCTATGAAAAAACTTTTTTTAATATCTATCATCTCAATAACTTTGTCCATCTTCCCCCTCCGATTTCATCCGGTTGTTTTACATAGCAACAAAAGTTTCTCCATCTTTTACTGCTCCGGGATTTGCTATTATTTTCATACCCGACTTTAATTTGTCGCCCGATATTTCTACCAGCATATCCGTTTCCAATCCCGCATCTACCCTTATTTTCTTTGCTTTATACTGATCCTTGGATTTAACTGCCGCAAATATATAAGATCCCTTTGCATCTTTTTTCAATGCATCTATCGGCACCGCAAAAACATCCTTTCTTTCCTTAATTACTATCTTTCCTCTTGCAGATGTTCCGATTTTGAGGTTAGGATCCTTATCTTCTATTTTAACTTCCACTTTAAATTCCACCTTGTCGGCAGAGTTTGTACTCACTTGTCCTTGAGGTTTTGTCGCTGCCGGTGCCACCATCGATACCCTGCCTATTATTTCCTTGTCTCCGGTGAGTTCCGTCTTTATAATCGCCCTTTGTCCGGGCACTACATCTTTAATATCATATTCGCTCACATTGGCACTCAGTATCAGTTCATCCGTGTTCTCCACCACGAAAATGACACCTCCCGTGATACCTCCCGCCTTTGCATTAACCGCCGTTACCACTCCCGATATAGGAGCTTTGAGCTTTGTATCATTCAGTTGCTGTTTCAAAATGCTGATATCGTTCCCCGCCGATTTGTTGGAATACTCCATTGCCGCCAAGTCATACTCCTGCTGCACTTTCCTTAATTCATCCTTTGAAATTTCCCCCAGACTGAATAAAAAGTTTGCATTTTCCAGATCTTTTGCCTTATTTCTT
>JBGZBP010000052.1:0-6532 GCA_041844735.1 Bacillota bacterium | reverse complement strand
CCGTTCCCGAATCATCCGATCCGCACCCCGCAAAGCATGCCATTACCATCGCAAGCACTGATATCAATGCAATAATTTTTCTCTTATTCATCTTATCCTCCCTCTTTTTATTCCCCGAACGGAAATTACTTTACACAGATTAGTTTAGACTACTTGTCTTGCTCTGTCAAGGAAAGTCCCTGTAACTTTTGTAGCATAATTCAGTTGCTCACACTTGGGTTTTCCCCTTTTTTCATCTTGCTGATTTTACAATCATCAAGGTACAGATACGTAAAAACCCCCTGTTCGTACGTCTTTAATTTTCCTCTCACCTTAATCCACTGCTGTTCTTTATAATCCATGTTCTCAGAGGATTGTATCTCAAATCCGCACATAGACCCGTCATTTGCACAGCATCCCGGACCCACTCTGAACACATAATACCTGTCCTTATTGACTTCCTTATCTACCACCATCGAAAACATCCCTTTTATTTCAATTGTTTTCCCTATGTACTCATCTGTATTCGTGTAAATATCATTTATCCAGTGCACATAAAGATTTTCCGTTATCTCTATAAAATCTTCGTTCGCCTGTTTATTATCCTTAGCTGTACAAGCCGACATCAGAATCGAAAAAGCAAGCACAAGCAGCATAAGAATCAAAGCCGTCATTGTTTTCTTCATAATTATCTCCATAATTTTCTCATCACCTATATCACTTTTATTATAATAAAATCCTGAAAAAAAAACAACTTCTCCGCCCTTTATGTGTTAAAATATAGCTATCGAAAATATTTTAAAGTATACAACTTCAAGGAGGTTGACTGTGTCGTTAATCAATTGCAACGGATTGTCTTTCAAATATGACGGACATACGGTATTAAAAAACATATCATTTGAAATAAATAGCGGTGATTATCTCGGGATAGTCGGAGAAAACGGATCCGGCAAAAGTACGCTTATAAAGGGTCTGTTGAATCTCAAATCGCCATTTGAGGGGAATATAGAGTTCGGAGACGGATTGGCTTTAAATAAAATAGGCTATTTGCCTCAGCAGACTGTTGCTCAAAAAGATTTTCCCGCCGGTGTGTATGAAATAGTGATATCCGGCAAGCAGAACACAAAAAAGTTTCTACCTTTTTACAATGCGCAGGACAAAAAAGAAGTCTCCGAAACATTATCACTTTTGGGGATAAGTCACTTAAGAAAAGCCTGTTATCGTGAGCTGTCGGGCGGTCAACAACAAAGGGTTCTTCTGGCACGGGCACTTTGTGCAACTCAAAAAATGATTTTGCTTGATGAGCCTGTTTCCGGACTTGATCCCAAAATATCTCAAGAAATGTACAAACTCATATACAGTTTAAATAAAGACAAAAAAATCACCATTGTAATGGTTTCGCATGACATCAACAGTATCGTAAAATATGCAAGCCATATACTGCACCTTGAAAGCGGCGGATATTTCTACGGCACAACGGAGGAATATCAAAGCAGCAGACAGGGACAAGAATTCTTGGGAGGTGATTCCGATGTTTAATACAGTTTTAGAGATGATTACCTACCCCTTTATAATGCGTGCAATCATAGTAGGCACCCTCGTATCTCTGTGTGCCGCATTACTGGGAGCAAGCCTGGTATTGAAACGCTATTCTATGATAGGAGACTGCCTCTCCCATGTTGCTTTCGGTTCGATGGCAATAGCTCTCGTTCTCGGTGCCGCCCCTCTCAAAATCGGCTTGCCTGTAGTGGTGTTTGCAGCATTCATGATATTAAGATTGAGCGAAAACGGAAAATTGAAGGGAGATGCCCTGATTGCGTTGATTTCCAGCAGTGCTCTTGCCATAGGTGTAATGGCTGTTTCCATCAAATCCGGCATGAACACCGATATATGCAATTATATGTTCGGCAGTATCCTTGCGATGAGCAGAAGCGACGTTCAGCTAAGTATAGCCCTTTCCATCATCGTATTGATACTATACATACTTTTTTATAATAAAATTTTTGCGGTAACTTTTGATGAAAACTTTGCAAAAGCTACGGGCACAAACACCGGGCTTTATAACATGTTGATAGCCGTATTGACTTCAATCACCATAGTAATAGGTATGCGTATGATGGGCGCTTTGCTTATATCAAGCCTTGTTATTTTCCCTACACTCTCGTCAATGCGTGTTTGCAAAAGATTTAAATCCGTCATCATATCATCGGCAATTATATCAATAACTTGCTTTCTTTTGGGACTTTGGGTCTCGTATATCTTTGCAAGTCCTACCGGCTCCAGCATAGTCTGTCTTAACATAATTGTCTTTATCGTCATGGCAACAGTGGGAAAATTTTTAGAAAAACGATAAAATCAAAATAGGGAAGCATTTGCCGATTACATTATACTTTTTAATCGACATTTACTTCCCTTCCTTTATATTATTCACAAATCCTTCTAAAATCTGTGTCTCTCCGTAGACCTGCCGAGCCTGTATGCCTGCTCGGGATAATCCGTTTTTTTCATATCCTCCGGGTAATAAACATTTTCTGCATTCAGAACATCTGTTATACTCCATCCCAGATACTTGCAAATACATTCAAACATCTTCATAGTCGGCTCCGTCACCCAATTGCCGTCTCCGCAGGTGGTTATTATGCCCACTTTAAGACTCTTATTCATAAGCACATCGTTTACGGCATAAAATCTGTCTATCACTCTTTTAAGCTGTACGGGTATTGAAAAATAATAAATAGGGGTCGCAAATACCACCATATCAGCTTCAAGCAGTTCTTTCAAAACCAATAATTGTTCATCCTTATATATGCACACATGATTGTTTCCGATGCAGCTGTCACAACCTATACATGGCGACACATCCAAATCCCTGCAATCTATCCTTTTAACCCTATGGTGTACACTCTCTGCTCCTTCAATGAATTTATCCACCAACAACGCAGAGGTGCCGTTTTTGTGCGGACTTCCTGTCAAAACCAATATTTTCATATCTTTCACCTCTTCTTAGCAATTTTCATCCCCAGTTTATCACTATTTTTAAACAAAGTCCATACCTTGTAAACGCTCTGCTTTTTAAAGTATGTCAATATCCAATGCTACAGGGCAGTGATCGCTTCCTAAAACCTCGTCCAATATTCTAATATCTTTTATATTTTTCATGATTCTTTCTGAAGCAACGAAATAATCTATTCTCCATCCTGCATTTCTTGATCTTGCATTAAAGCGATACGACCACCATGTGTATTTATCCCTTTCTTCCGGATAAAAATGACGATACACATCTACGAATCCTGCTGACAAAAGTTCGGTAAATTTATTTCTCTCCTCATCCGTAAACCCTGCGTTTTTCCTGTTACTCGAAGGGTTTTTCAAATCAATTTCCTTATGTGCGACGTTAAGGTCTCCGCACATTATAACGGGCTTCACCTTATCCAGTTCGCTCAAATATTCTCTCACGGCATCTTCATAAACCATTCTATAATCCAGTCTTTTAAGACCGTCTTTTGAGTTGGGAATATACTGGTTAATAAGATAAAACTCTCCCATATCCAAATTTATAAGCCTGCCTTCTTTATTATGTTCATCCTGCGGCAGTCCATGGCTCTCGTCTTTAGGCGCAATCTTTGTAAAAATTGCCGTTCCTGAATAACCCTTTTTCTCGGCACTGTTCCAAAACTGCTGATATCCGTCAAGCTCTATAACAGCCTGATCCGGCTGCATTTTGGTTTCCTGAAGACAAATAATATCAGGATTTTCCGATTCCACGAAATCGTAAAAACCTTTTCCTATGCATGCCCTAAGCCCATTCACATTCCATGTAATAATTTTCATATACATAACCTCACTTAACACTGTAATAAAAAAGGTAACTGACACTTATGCATCAATTACCGTATCTCTCTTGGTTGCGGAGGGAGGACTTGAACCTCCGGCCTCCGGGTTATGAGCCCGACGAGCTACCAACTGCTCTACCCCGCGATGAATAATATAAAAATGTAAGTGGTGCCGGAGACCGGGGTCGAACCGGTACGATCGGTAAGGATCGCAGGATTTTAAGTCCTGTGCGTCTGCCAATTCCGCCACTCCGGCAATTTGGCTCCGAGGGTGGGGCTCGAACCCACAACCCTCCGGTTAACAGCCGGATGCTCTGCCGTTGAGCTACCTCGGAATATATCGACTTACTAGCGACATTGTCTATTATACACTTATTACAATATTGATGTCAACTACTTTTTTACCTCGATACCGCCGTTCCGACACCGACACCGCTTATCGGTAATTGCACCTGTTGAATATTTTAATATTCCCAGTTGCAATCATTCATTTTCTTTATACCGTCTGCTACTAAATCCACCAAAATATCCAGCATCTGCTGACCCTTTTCCATAGTTGCTTTAGTAGGATCCCCTGTAGCTCCGGTCTCGGTAATCTCTGTAATATCCCAGATTACATCTGTTGTTTTATTGATTTCTATCATATTCTCAGGAACCTGAGATATTGCCTTTGACAAATCAACCAACTCAGGTCTTATAGCCATCATTATGGATGTTTCTCCTTCGCCTCCGTGCCCCAGACCGTTCCAAACCTCAAATCTGTCACCCATTATAGGACCTACCTTGCTCCACCATGCCGGCATATACAGGAATTTCGCATCCATGTGTCTCGCCTTTACATTGTGGGCTGCAATCTCAAGTGCAGGAATATTTCCATCATGCCCGTTAAGAATATAAATATGCTTAATACCGTTATTGATAAGGCTCTCGAAAATATCCTCAGCCACAGCTATTACTGTTTCATATCTCAGTGTTACGGACATAGGGAACTGATTGTAATGAATAGATGTCCCAAAAGGCACACAAGGCACCGCTATAACATTGTCCATTTTTTCTGCAACCCTCTTTGAAACCTCAGTCGGAACAAAATAGTCAGGACCCAGACAACAATGCCATCCATGGCTTTCACATGATCCGAAACTGCATATCGCCGTAACTTTCTCAGATTCTTTAAGCAACTCTTTCAATTCGCTTGCAGAATATTCATTTAAAAAGACTTTCTTCATTTTCATCGCCTCCCTACATTGATTAGTTTGATGACATTAATGTTCTGTCAGCTTTTGCATCTGATGAAATTTTGTAAATTACAATGTAAACCACGAAAGAAATTATCATCGCCAAAATACCTGACGGCAATCCGAACGGTACTGTCCACTGATACTGGAACATATATCCTAAGAATGCTCCCACAACAAATGAGATAATACCTGCCCATCTTACATTAGGCTGTTTTTCCAAATAGCTGCTGTCATATTTTTTCTTTCCTATTATATAATAGTCTGCCAATATCGGTGCACAAAGCGGTGGTGCAATCGCTCCCAACGTATTTATAAATGTAGCAAAGAAAATCTGATAGAATCCTATTGAACCCAGGAATGTTCCCAAAGTACCGCAAATAGCAACAATAATTTTTCTGTTAGTCCTTGCACCCACAGAATCCAAAATCGGCCCTACATAAAGTGCATTGCAATAAAGCTCACTGTTGTCCGTTGTCCAAAGAGAAGTAGTCCATGCAAATACACCTATTATTGCAAATAGAATGCTGAGTCCCATCATCCAAGCCACATAATTGTACTGACCTACCGATACCGAACCGATATATCCTACAATATTAAGCAACGGGTTTGTAAAAATAAAGCATGCAGCGGCACACCACCAAACAGCCTTTATATTTTTGTTGAATCTGAATAAGTCAACTCCCATTACCGCACCGGCAATCCAGCTTCCTACAACGGCAGTTATTCCTGTTCCAAGACCCATACCGCCTATATCTCCCGCCTTTTGCCAGAACGCACCTGCTCCTCCGCCGTCTTTAAGCATACCTACACCTACGACGATTGCAACTACCAAAATGATAGGTGCCACGAACTTTGCAATTTTCTCAATAGCGGATATACCTATAAGTGCTGATATGGTAAATACCAATCCCCATACTATACATGCTATGAACACTTCAAGTGTAATCGGCGGCACTGCAGAATATCCGAAATTTGCCGGATTAAAAACAGTGATTCCGCTCGGGTTACCTATAAGGCCTCCCCAAATATCCGCCACCATTCCTACTATACTTGAGAACCATCCGAATGTCAAAAGAGCCATTATGCCCATGGGCAAAATCATACCTTTCTTACCATATGAATATCTTGAAATCAATGATAAGTTAAGTCCTGTCTTCTGAGCTGCCATTCCCAAAAATGAAGTAAGCACGAATAAAATGCCCATACCTATTGCTACCGCAGCTATCGCATGTGCCGGTCTCAATCCCGGATTCCCGCCATATCCTGCAAGAGTACCGCCTACAAACAGTCCTGTAGCAACATATCCGAATCCTACCCACACCATTATCTGGCTGAAGGTGGATCTTCTTTTGTCCTTCGGAACAGGTTCCAGCATATATTCGCTGTCATGCTCCGAAATTTTCGATTTAATCTTGCTCATAAAATTCCTCCTAAAAATAAATTATAATTTCAATATATTTATAAAATGATTTATAAATCCTG
>JBGZBP010000051.1:0-40720 GCA_041844735.1 Bacillota bacterium | reverse complement strand
TGTTACCGCAAGCTGTCCTTGATAATCATAAGTTTCATAGTTTCCTATTGCTGCTATGTCAACTACTCTCTCTAATACATTTCCTGTTAATGGTGCCTCTGCTTCTCCCTTAAGTACCTGCAGTGGCACAGAGCTTGCTGAGACTCTCCTAGCTGATGCCATCTGCCCTTCCGTATAGTGATGTCCCCAGTTCACCACCGTTCCATTATTTAACAATGCCATAGTGATAGAGGCCCTTGCCTTTAACGCAACTACTCCTGTCAAATGAACCGTTCCTGCTTCTCCCCCTAATACCTTAACTGCTCGGCTTCTGCTTGTACTGTCACCTACTCCTAGTTGATATCTGTTGTTCTGTCCCCAGCCCCATACTGTTCCGTTTTTATCAACAGCAAAGCTATAGTAAAGCCCCGCTTCTACCTTTACTATATTCTCAAGCATTCCGCTCTCTGTCTGAACCTGCACAGGTGTTGCACTTATCTGCGTGCTGTTATTCCCTAACTGTCCATAGTTATTGTAACCCCATGCCCATACACTTCCATCCGCTTTTACTGCAAGACCGTGATCTGAACCTGCTGCTATATCAATTACATTATCAAGTCCTTCTATTTTTTTCGGAACTAGGCTTCCTGTATTTTCCGCTGCCTTACCGTTACCTGTCTGTCCTACTTGGTTTCTTCCCCATGCCCATACACTTCCGTCCGCCTTTAATGCTATTCCAAATGCATTTCCAAAGCTTATTTTAGGCATGGTAAAATAATTTTTCGGACTCACCCTCACCGGGAGCACGTAGAATTTCCCATCTACAGTTCCGACTATTTTTGTCTCTCCGAAGTTCACACCTGTTACAGATGTACCTGAAGCAGTCGCTATGGCAGTATCCATTGAACGAACACTTACACTGGATCCTCCCGAAACCGCTCTGAATTGACTTGCTACATCCACCGTCGCTCCAACTTCCACTCTGATCATATAGTTGCTCTGAATAGGAGCCGGCGGAGCAAGTATTCTTCTAGCCGCACTTACATCTGTGCTTTCTGTAGTTTGTGAAGTTGATACAGTGAACGCTGTATCTGCTGATGTACTTGCTGCACTTTCCACTTCTACAGATTCTGTCCTTACTTCATTTGTTCTTGTATCTATTACAGTCTCGCCGTCAACTTTGTTTCCGTTTTGGTCCAAGCCTGTAACAGTTATGCTCGCATCCGTATCATTAAGATTAAACGGATTACCGTTTTGATCTTTCAACACTTCCTGCTTTCCAACAGCATTTTCCTGCTCTCCCTCTTTCGCCTTATCAGCAGCCTGTTCTTCTTCAGTCTTAGGATCCATCAATTCAAGTCCCATTTCCTGAAGTTTCACAATATCAAGTCCATAGCTTCTAAGCTGTTCCCATGTAAATGTGCCGTATCCCGCTTCCTGGTACATTTGTATCAGGAATTTCGCCACATCTGTCGAAGGAGCCGTTTTTATTTGTTCAATTAATGTCGGAGCATCTGTTCCGTTTTTTGTTCCGGCAACATTATCCCCCGCCTTCTGTTTACTTTTCAATTCCTCTATTAACTTTTTAAGTTCAGGGTCTGTAACATTATTCGGGTCAATCTGTCTTACCTTACCGGCTTCAGACTTGCCCCTACGTTGTTGGTAGTTTGGTGCTCCCGCCGCTCTTACTTTTTTAGTTTGATAGTAAGCTGTTCCCTTAGCTACTGCAGAGCCGTCTCTTGTAGTTGCAACATACTCTGCCTGGAAGTCTTTGCTTCCGTCTTTAGCCTTCATCTCTACTGTACTTATGTAGAATACTTTTTTATCATTAGGAGCATTGTTTAATGTTCCTTCCTTTAGTTCCACTTTAGCGTCTGATATATATAAATCGTTGTTTGATGTAGTCCATGAAATAAAATCATTTCCTGCGTGAGACAATGCAAATGCCTGAGGTGAGTTGGCATCAACACTACAAATAGCCATGACTTTCACTAAGCCATCGCCTGTTTTTACTTCTACTTTAGTTTTATCCAAGAAAAGCTGCGGATCATTGATAGATAAATCCATCAAACTCCACATTTCATCATCCTTATCATCGTCTGTCTTTGCAGGGCTTGAAACTGCGCTCCGCCCCACATCCCGTGCCGTGCTCCGGCTTTCACCTTTTAATATTTGGGATGCATATGATGCATCTCCCATCATCATTATTACAACGACAAATAGAGCAATCACCCTTGCTCTTAACTTAATCCTCGATTCTTGTCTCTCGATATTCATTTTTCACCTCAAACAACTCTTTTAGTATTTTTTAAATCTCTTTATACCATTGAAATGTAGTACTTTCCGCGTTTTGAATACACTTCCAGATATAATTTTCAATAATATTATTCCCATTGTACAGCAATCTCAATCCTTTTTCAATTAACCATATTTGCAATTCGCCTATTTTCAACAATTTCAGCAAAAATATGCCCTTTTTTATGCATTTTTTTGTCATTTATCATACATGCAGCCGTTTGGAATACTATATATCGTTATTTTAAGGGAATTGTATACTATTTTATTTATGCCTGCAAAACGCGTAATTTCAGCGTGTTTTGAGCTTATCCCCTTCTTTTAACATCCTGCTTTCGCCTAAAAAATATATAAAAAAACAGGGATGCACTTCTTACATGCTCCCTGTTTTTATCTAATCATATTTCTTTTTAAAATCAGATTTTTCGCTCGCTTGTGCCGGTATCAGGCAAAAGTTTTGTCATTGAGTCCGTACTCACCCATAGTGTGGATAAGTTGTGTGCCAGCGCACTTGTTCCGGGAGTTGTTATCCCTGCTACTCCTGTAGCTATCAACGCTGAATTGAATCCCATCACGAATTTATAATTTCTGTCTATTCGTTTCTGTAGCCTCCGGCTCAATTCTATTAAATCAGCCAAACTCATCAAATCATTGGATGATATTGTGATGTCGGCTACTTCTCTGGCTATGGATGATCCGTCCTGCATAGCTATACCTGCATCACATGCCGATAGTGCCGGCGAATCATTTATGCCGTCTCCTATCATAACCACTTTTCTTCCCAGATTTTTCTGCATCTGCACATACTCCGCCTTATCTTCCGGGAGCACCTCTGCACGATATTCGTCCATGCCCAGTTTTTTTGCAACCGATTCGGCGGTATGTCTGCTGTCGCCGGTCATCATAACTGTATGCAATCCCATTTCTTTGAGCTTTTTAACAAGTCTCGCCGCCTCAGGTCGTATCGGATCCTCAATGCATATAACCGCTGATAACACTCCGTCAATTGCCATATATAGGTGCGAGTATTCCTTAGGAATTTCCGCCATTCGATATTCCTCTCCACTCGGAATCACAGCATTATTGTCCTCAAAAATAAAATGCCTGCTTCCTATCATTATCCTCTCTTCTCCGAGTTTTGATACGATGCCGTGAGCTATCACATACTCTACATTGCTGTGCAGCTCCTCGTGCTCCAGTTTCATTTCTTTTGCTTTCTTCACTACCGCCGTAGCAACCGAGTGCGGGAAATGCTCCTCTAGGCATGCGGCAATTCGCAACATTTCATTTTTATCATTATTGTTAAAAGCAACTACATCCACTACCCGAGGCTCCGCTTCGGTAAGTGTTCCTGTTTTATCAAAAACTATTACATCCGCCTCTGCACATGCCTCCATAAACTTGCCGCCCTTGACTACAATGCCTCTCTCGCCTGCCTCTTTCATGGCTGCCAGCACTGCAAGCGGCATTGACAATTTCAATGCACAAGAATAGTCCACCATAATAAACGACAGTGCTTTGTTCAAATTTCTTGTTAAAAGATATGTTGCCAAAAATCCGGCAAAGCTTATTGATACGAGTTTGTCCGCCAAATGTTCCGACTTCGCTTGGGTCTCGGACTTCATCTTTTCACTGTCCTCAATCATGCTTATGATACGCTCATACCTTGATTCTCCCATCGCATTCTCAAGTACTATTTCCAGCCTGCCCTCTTCAAGAACCGTTCCCGCAAACACATTGCTGCCTTCGTGCTTGTGCACCGGCATGCTCTCTCCTGTCATGGAAGCCTGATTTACAAATCCTTCGCCGCCCTCTACAATGCCGTCCACAGGAATCACTCCGCCTGTTCTTACAATTATCTTGTCCCCCTGCTTAAGTTCGGAAATCGGTATCTGCACCTCGATGCCGTCTTCTCCCTCAACCCAAACCTTATCAACATTTATTGACATCTGATAAGCCAAGTCTTCTACGGATTTTTTGTGAGTCCATTCCTCCAGAATCTCTCCGATTCCCAGCAAATACATTATGCTGCTTGCTGTAGACAAATCGCTCCTGAACAAAGATACAGCTATCGCTACCGCATCAAGAACAGCTACATCTGGCTTTCCTTTAAACAGGGCTTTAATTCCTCTTAGAATGAACGGTATCGCCCTTATTACGGTTCTGATATACCTTATCTTGTACGGCAAAAGTAGCCTTATCCCGTAATGCAATGCTGTGCTGAGCACCAATTTTTCCTTGTAATGCTCCGTTGTCCTTCTGCTGCTTGTATCAACAGGGGCAACATTTCTGTCCGGCACCTGAAACCTCTGCAAAGCTTGCAATATATCAATTCTGTTTCCGGTATAGCATATTACCGCCTCACCTGTTCTGAACGAAACATGTGCCTTGCTTACTCCCGGAATTGCTTTCAAAGCTATCTCCATATTGTCAGCCTGATTGATGTTAAGCCTTTTTATACCTGTTGAAATATGAAGTCTGCCTATGAGTTCGTATTTTATACGAAATTTCATTAAATTTCATCTCCAGTCTTATCTGCTTCATCAGCTTCGCTATCTTCCCACTCCATGTCCATGTAATCATCATACTCTTCTTCTTCTCTGATAGCGTTAATTACCTGTGCTTCCTGATAAATATCAGCTGCTCCCATCTGTACTTTGTCAGCAAAGCCCATAACACAATCCTTCCCTCTAAGTGCTGCTGCAACTACCTGTGAATATGCCGCTTTAGCTTCTCTGCTGCCCAAAATTTTAAGCCCTGCTGTACCGAACAAAGTTCCTCCTGCAAATAATGCCAATCCTATTCCTGTTTTCTTTTCCATTTTAAAATCCTCCTTATTTTCTCTTATATCCTGTAATCATTACCATTGCCATGCAACCGATTGTTGCCCATGCCCAAAAAGTATGCTTTTTCATAAAGTTCTCCTTTCAAAACCGCTGTACCTCAGTGTTAGTCTACACCTGTTCCGATAATTTTGCAACAAAAATAAATCTCGTAATTTTAATAATTACGAGATTTATTTTGCGTTTTTTCTTTTATTTCCATAAAAAATATGTTTCTTCCCTCAATCAATCCTTTTAGACTAAAATTATAATCTATATCTATTTTTCCGGTTAGTTTTTGCTTGTCTATCTCAATATCAATCTCATTTGCCAAGACTTCAATTTCATGAATCCCCATTGGAGTGCGGTAGAATCCTGTATATCTATTGCCTTTGCTGAATTCCATGACAGTATCCCCTGCACCGTCCCCAGTTTCCACCCTGCTCATAGTCACTTTATCCTTATTTACAACTAACCTTGTATGCCCTCCTGAAAATCCTGAAAGCTCCGTTTCGTCATATTCTAAAAAAACTTCATCATTTTTCTCAAAAATATGACCTTCCGTAAAAAATTCCGTTGTCTCTGCATCGTCTCCTGCATAGAACTGCTTGGCAACTATATGCACTGCTACGTTTTTTGTCATATCCTGGCGTCCTTTTCCATGAATTTTTCCAGTCCCAAGTTGATAATCTCCTCAATGATTTTTGCATATTCCATGCCCTCATGCATGAAAAGTTGCGGAAACATACTTATTTTCGTGAAGCCCGGCAATGTATTGATTTCATTGATGTAGAGTTTCTCCGTTTTCTTATCCAGCAGAAAATCGACTCTGGAGTATCCGTAACAATCAAGTGCTTTGTATGCCTTAATTGCCAATTTTTTTATTTCCTTCTCCGTACCTTCCGTTATATCTGCCGGTATGCACAGTTTTGACTCTCCGCTGTCAAAGTACTTAGCTTTATAATCATAAAACTCTGCTGACGGAACTATCTCCCCTACTGCTCCGGTAACAGGATTGTCATTACCCATCACAGCTGTCTCAAGTTCTCTACAGTCAACACCTTCCTCTATAACTATTCTCCTGTCGTATCCTGACGCTATGCTCACTGCGTGGTAAAGATCCTTTCTCGCATTTACCTTGCTGATACCGACACTCGATCCCATATTTGCCGGTTTTACGAACACCGGATATTTCAATTTGCTCTCCACCATATCTGCCAAAGCCGGTTCAATCTCAGCAATATCTCCACGCATATCATGACTATCTATCAATATATATGGGCACACCGGAAGTCCGTGCTGTATGAACACCTCTTTAGCAAATGCTTTGTCCATAGCTATACATGATCCCGACACACCGCTGCCCGCATACGGTATGTTCACGGTCTCAAGCAGACCCTGCAGCTTACCGTCTTCACAGTACGGTCCATGAATTATCGGAAGTGCAAAGTCCACTATATCTTTCAAACTCCTGCCTCCGCTGCCAAGCACCGTAAACTCATACCTCTCAGGATCACTCTTAAGTAAGCTCTCAGCTTCCGATTGCCAGCTTCCGTCTTCTATTTTATCAACTTTATCTGCATCATAAAGCAGCCATTTACCCTCTCTGGTAATACCGATCGGCACTATTTTGTATTTGTTTTTATCCATAACCCTAATGACAGATGCTGCCGACATCAAAGAAATCTCATGTTCTCCGGATCTGCCACCAAAAATTACTCCTATTCTCATCTTTTAGATATCTATCCTTTCCGTATCTGAAAAAATCTCTGCAGCATCATTAATCACCATTTCTTCCAAACTCTGAATATGTCTGTTCGCCGCTGCCCTTGCTTCCACTTTGTCTCCCTTTGCCATGGCTCTCCACATAGCCTCATGCTCCGGCGGCATCTTCTCTGCCCTCTTAAAATCCTTATAGTAAAGGTACCTGAATCGCAAAACCACCTCCTGCAAGTCCACTATAAGTTTCAACAGCAGTTGGTTGTCAGCGATTTCTACGATTTTTTGATGAAAAAGAGTGTCGCTTGCAATCATTCCCTTAGTATCACCCTCTCCAAGAGCCTTATTGAATGCCTCCGATATTTCGCGCAATTCCTCTACCTGCTCCGGCGAGATTTTAGTCGCCGTAATCTCCGCCGCCAAACCTTCCAGAGTGCCCCTGACCTGTATAATATCAATGATGTTCTGCATTGTTATGGTAGAAACATACGCCCCTTTTCTGGGTTCAATTGTAACCAGCCCCTCTTTTTCAAGCTTTCTTATTGCTTCTCTAATAGGTGTCCTGCTTACTCCCATCGAGTCTGCCAATTCAATTTCCATCATCCTCGTTCCCGGCTTCATATCACCGTTCATTATGGCATTCCTCAACTCCTCATACACCAACTCTCTGAGCGGTCTGTGACTTTGAATTTCAAAATTTATCAAGCTACTACCCTCCATCATAAAATTTTAATTGTCTAACACCCTTAAAACACCCTGATTAATGTGGTTACCCGACATCACAATGTCTTGGTAAAATAAGTCTCGTCGTTCAGCTCTTTCATATAAGCCATCACTTTTTCCGCCTTGTGTTTATTATTATAAATCCCGTAAATTGTAGGTCCCGATCCGCTCATCAACACCGGCATACCGTATGACAAATTTTTCATCTTGTTCTTTGTATACTTTACTACAGAATACTCCTTTAATGTCACATTTTCAAGAGCATTAGCCATATTTTTATTAATTTTAAAATGATTTTTTTCAATCAGTCCCTCTATAAGTTCATCTATGTCGGGATGTTCTTCTATCTCGTCTATTTTAAGTGCTTTATATACATTCGGTGTCGATACACATATCGCCGGCTTTGACAGCACAACATAACTGCAAAACCTCGGTAGCGGCCTTATCTCGTCTCCCTTGCCTACAGCCTCGCAACATGTCGCCGCCAGTTTTTCCTCACTTAGTCCCAGACACGGGTTTGTGGCTGCCGTGCCCATAACCAAAAACGGAACATCCGATCCAAGCGGTTTCGATACCTCAATCATATCTGCAAGTGACATTTTCGTGTCCCATAAATGGTTCAACGCCAATATGACAGCTGCTGCATTTCCGCTGCCGCCCGCCAAACCTGCTGCCACAGGAATGTTTTTTTTGATTCCTATACGAATACTGTCATCTTTATGCTCCGGAAATAAATCCAACATAAGCATCGCTGCTTTATATGCTAAATTTCTGCTGTCCTTGGGCAAATACGGCTTGTTTCCGGAAATGCTTATCCCCGGCTTTCCGTCGTATATGATGCCCACTCCTACCTTGTCATGGAGTTCCAACAGCTGCATCACCATTCTCACCTCATGATATCCGTCTTCGTACTTTCCAAGGACATCCAGTGCCAGGTTGATTTTCGCATTACTGACAAGCTCTACGCATTTCTTTTTTTTGTCTATCCTGTCGCTATGCTTTAAATCTACCATTGTCTTTTACCTTTTGTATTTTACCTTACGAGGTTTTCCAACTTTCTTAGGTTCTGAAATATAAACTCTCTCCTTCTTTTCTTCCTGATATCTTCTCTTTTTTGCATTCTTCTTGTTTTCAAGTTCTATCTCGTTCTGTCTTTTTATCTGCTCTGCACGTCTCTTCTCTTCTTCATACTTCTTTGCCTTGGCAGCTTTATCCTGAGCTTTCTTCTGCTCGTGCTTCTGCTTCTGCTTGCTCTGTTTCTCGCCCTGTTTCTGCTTTTGCTGTTTGTCCTCGGATACTATCGCTTCTACAGATTTTCCTGTAGCCTTTGCTACTTTGTACGGATTCACCTTTCCCGTTTTCCCGGCTTCTTCCGCCTCTTTTTTTATTTTTCTTTTAGTCTCCCACGAACTGAATACTACCATGAACAGAACCATAACGATCATCATAATCATGTAGACCGATGTGCTTTTTTCCATATCCATGATACCGAATCCGATTGTTTCTTTCTTTCCAAGTTTATCTCCGTCACTTGCCACCAAATCTTTTGAAATGATAACCTTGTATTCTTTCTTTGATTTAAGGTCCTTCTTTGCATATACCCAAATCTCATTCGGGTACTTCTTACTGCAAATCTGCATCACACTGATGCTCTTCCCCTTTTTGTCCACCAACTTGATTTTTCCCTTATTGGCTTTCTGGGCTTCTTCGCTTATAACGTTCTTATTGAAAGTCAGCTTTATTGCCACATTTACAGGCTGAAAATCATGCTGTCCGTTCTCCGGATAACTGCTCTTTAAGCTGAACTCGTCTGCAGATGTGCCTCCTGCCGATACAATCATCGTAGATACAATCATCGTCAATATAAGTGTACATATTATGGTCTTAATCTTCTTCATCTTTATAGTTCCTCCTACCTCGTCTTCTAAGTTCTTTAAAAAAATCCTGTATGATTTTTCTGCTTTCCGACTCCAAAATTCCGCTCTCCACTTCAACGAAATGATTAAGTCTTTCATCTTGAACGATATTGTATAACGATCCGCACGCCCCTGCTTTCGGATCTTTCGCAGCGTAAACCAATTTGGAAATCCTGGATAGCACTATTGCCCCTCCGCACATATTGCAAGGTTCTACCGTGACATACATAGTGCATCCCTTCAAATTCTTCGTTTTCAGGTTTTTACAAGCTTCGTTGATTGCCATAATTTCCGCATGTTTTAACGGATTTTGCATAGTTTCGACACCGTTATGTCCTCTGGCTATCACACGATTTTCATATACTATAACGGCTCCCACCGGCACTTCCTCCTGTGCCATAGCTTTTTTCGCCTCGTCAAGAGCCTCTTTCATAAAAAATTCTTTTTCCATCGCTATCACCATAGTCGGTAAATCTCAATAACACACTATGTGAGTTTAACATATTTGATGGGTTTTTACAATTTTTTTAATTTGCCTAAGTATAGATTTTTTCGAGACGGTTACCGAATCCGCAAATTATTTCATACGATATGGTGCCTGCTCTTTCTGCCAGTTCAACAGCATCTATATTCATGTCTCCGTCAGATCCCATGAGTATTACCATATCCCCTATTTTAACATCATCAATGTCCGTCACATCTACCATGAACTGATCCATGCAAACTCGTCCCACAACCCTTGCTTTCTTATGGTTGATTATTACCTCGGCATTATTTGAAAAACATCTCAGGTATCCGTCTGCATATCCTACCGGCACTGTTGCTATCACCGATTCTTTGTCTGTTACAAAAGTTGATCCGTAGCTTATTTTGGTTCCTTTCGGCACCTTCTTTACATGTGCTATCTTCGCCTTTATGGACATTACTTGTTTTAATTTTATTTTGTCATTAACTGCACGTTCAAACTCGGAATCGTTTGACGGCAGATATCCGTAAAGTAAAATTCCCGGCCTCACTCCGTCCAGCCACGCTTCGGGCATCGCTACACACGCTCCGCTGTTTGCAATCACTTTAGATGAAACTGCCATGCCCTCACTTTCAAGCCTGTCAGCGAATTTGTTGAATTTATCAAGTTGTTCCAGGGAGTATTCCTTGTTAACATCATCCGAACATGCAAAATGACTGAATAGCCCCTTAAGCCTGACATTGCTGAGATTGTATATCGTTTTTAGGCTATCTACCGCTTCATCTCCCGGTAAAAATCCGATTCTGCCCATTCCCGTATCAATCGCCGCCATTACACTTACAACCCTGTCATTATATTTATTTTTCGATATATCGTTTATTGCCTTTGCACTTTCTACACTTGAAATCACAGGTACTATGTCATATTCAAACACATATTCCATGAGATTGTCCGGTATAAGGCTGAAACATACAATCGGCAGCTTTATGCCACCTTCTCTTAAAATTGCGGCTTCCCTTACCGTAGCGACTCCTAGCGCATCCGCCCCCTCATTTTCAAGAACTTTAGATACTTCCGCTGCTCCATGTCCATAAGCATCCGCCTTGACTGAGCATATGATTGCCCTGTCTCCTACTATTCTTCTGACTTCTCTGAAATTGTGTGCCAGGTTGGATAAATTCAATTCCATCCATGCAGGTCTTGATAAATTATTTAACATGTAAAACCGTCCTTTTTTCGCTTGAATATCCTCATGTATTTATGTTATTATATTTATTGTTGTATGCCCTTGTAGCTCAGTGGATAGAGCAATGCTCTCCTAAAGCATGTTAGCGGAGGTTCGACTCCTCTCAAGGGCACCATTTTTTTATCTGAAATAATTGAAAGGGAGGCTCCTCTATATGGTACTGGACATTATAGCTTTTTCAATAATTCTTCTAGCTATGTTTCAAGGTTTCAGAAATGGATTTCTATACACCTTTTTGCGTACCTTTGGCTGGATTATTTCCCTTGTTTCAGCATTTTTTCTTAAACCGGTTGTCATAAAACTGGTAAACAAACACACTTCTTTATATGATACCATATTCAAACACCTGAAAGAAATGTTTTCTGACAATCCGTCCGAAAACATTTCGGACTATTCCACATATATCCCTGCGGCATTAAGAGAACCTCTTATTAAGAATCTTAGGTATGCTGAAGATAATGCCATTGAGCTCATGCTTAAGAAAACTGCCGATATTTTATATCATCTCTTGATATTATTAGTAATACTTTTTATTATCAAAATAATCCTGAATGTAATTCTCTCAATTTTTTCTAAAAAGAGAGGCTTCGGTATATTTGCCGGTATCGACGGATTTTTCGGGCTTTTGACAGGCAGCATTAATGGTGTAATACTGGTATTCATAGGTCTTGCTGTTTTAATACCAATAAATGGACTGTTAAATCAGCCCCTTCTTTCCGACTTGATCCAACAGTCCAAAATCATTAAAATTCTCTACGAAAATAACATCGTTATGTTATTCTTAAAAAACCTATAATCTCTGAATATCCACATCTTGGTATATTTCATGATTCCGATTTGCAGTCTTAACTGCAACCCTATTTAATTTCTTTAGGATAAATCACCGAGTCCGGTTTTATTGATATAGCTTTACTTTCACCTACAGGCACCCCTGTCCAAACATCCGTCTCTCCGGTATCAAGATACTTTAATTTAAGTGACCATCCTTCCTCCGATTTGGGAACTTCTCCTTTCAGAGTGAGTGTGATTTCTCCTCCATCTACCCAAACCTTGGACTTCGACTTTACCTTTTTCCATTTTGAATCCGGCTTTTCTTTGAAATAAATCACTCCGTCGATATCCCTTGCAGTATTGTTTATCAATACCACCTTCTTACCTGTATCTTCCGGTTTTTTTTCATCTTTGCTGCCACACGCTGTCAACAAGCCCCCTGCAACCATTGACATAGCCAAAATAAGGCACAGCAACCTAATTGTTTTTTTCATGTTCTTATCCTCATTACCTCTATAATTTTATCAAAAATATTTTACCCCTATATCGCCTTTTAGTCAAATATAATATTCCAATCTGCAATTGCAATTGCTACCTTGATACCGTTAATTTCTCTTTCCCTCATAAGGATTTCTCCCCTTACGGATCCCAAAAAAGCAGCTCTCTCCGCAACGCCTGTAATCTTGACCGGAGCATTTTTATAAAGGCTGCTCTGTTGACTCACACTTTCCAGTTCGCTCTCTCCGAAACACCCGTACCTCACCTTGTATTCCTTACAAAGATTCAAAATCCCCGGAGCTTTGCGGTTTTTATCTATTGAACTTATTCTTTTAATGGCCTTTCTGGAAATATTATATTCGTCCAGTGCAAATTCCACCGATTGCTTTATGTTTTCAAATTCCTCCATCGGGTCACAATCAATACCTACAGTGACTATCCTTGGAATCATTGCCAAAGTCTTTTCAAACGGTCTTTCCTCACCTGACAGGCTGACATATACTCCAACTGCCGGCACCTCGTGTCCGTTCTCCATACTTTCCTTGGAACACGGTATCACCCCGACAGGCACCTTCCCCGATACAGGGAAATCTCCTGCTATTCCTATATGCTCACCGTCCATGTAGCTGCCGTTTACATCCTTAATCTTATCTTTATTACATATGTACAGGTTGTTCTCCACTGCCCACGTATCAACGGAAAATCTGCCTGTAAAGTTGCCCGGTGTAGTAATTATAGCCGACGAAGAAAGTCTTTCGGCAATTTCCATTGCCAGCCTGTTGGCACCGCTTATATGTCCGACTATAATAGGTATAACATAATGTGCAGATTCATCTATAACAATGACCGCCGGATCCGTCGTCTTCGTCCTCAAGTATGGTGCAATAGCTCTAACTGCTATTCCGGTAGTGCCGATAAAAATAATCACGTCATAAGTGAAAAGGGCTCTTTCCGCCCACAGTGTTAAACTTGTTTCCAGAGGATCCAAAAGTCCCGCATCCACAGCCCTTCCGTTTGCATATGCACTGCAACTGTATCCGCTTCCTTCTAAAATAACTTTAACCTTGAAACATAACTCTGCTCCGTCTTTGGTAAATGCTATCAATCCTATTTTCATGTTTCCCTCCTTAAAACAATAAATCTAAATGCTGTAAACGCATTTTCCGCTCACAAACACCTTTCCGGCTTTTACCTCTGTTACATCAAATGCGTCTTTCTCAAATATATCATCATCCAGCATAACAAAGTCTGCTATTTTCCCTGCTGAAATACTTCCTATCCTGTCTTCCATGTTTAATTGCCTTGCTGCATTGACTGTAAATGCATCCACTATATCATATGCTGTAAAGCCCAGCTCCTCAAAGCATGCCCTCACATCATTCTTTTCTTTATCATCATATGCTCCCAAATCCAACCCGAAAGTCAAAGTAACGCCTTCCGCTTTCATCTCTTTCAATGTATCTATTTCTCCCTTGATGTCGGATTTGTTCCAAAGCAGGCTGGAGTTTACTATAATTTGATTTTCCGAAATAGCCTTTATCTGCTCTTTATCTGTTATCTCTCCCGATGAAAGAGAAAATCTTATCTTATTAAAGCCTACTGTCCGAATATCCCTTATAAGTCTCACCAGTTCTTCTGTAGATTCCCTGCTTACTGTATCAAACTGCACATTAAATCCCTTATTTGCCGCCTCGATGCATAATATCCGGACAGCCTCCCGAGTGAGATCTTTCTCTGCTCCTACTATGTCATATTTAATTCTAAGTGCGTTTATCCCGACGTTTGCTTCAAGTTCATTTGCCATCGTACGCTTGTGTGTAAGCTTTCTGTTTGCCAGTTTTGCTCCCTTCAGTGTCGTAACAAGTACCGTGCCGAAGAATCTATGCCTCAGTTCCTTGGCAGCCCAGTATCTTTTGATTGCCATGAAATATGTATAATCGACATATTCATATGATCCGCAATCATAAACCCCCGTAAATCCTCTTCTGAAATATTCTTCGTCCAGTGACTCGATCCTGTCTGCCACTTCTTCCAATTCAAAAATCTTAAGATTTCCGAGAACCTCCTGTACACTGTCCATTCCCATCACTCTGCCCGTGGAACGTCCCAGCTCGTCTTTTAAAACAGCCTCCACTTTCGGAATATGCCCTATTACCATGTTATCTATGCCTGACCTCTCAACGGCCTTGCTGTTCATCAAAAGTTCGGAGCCTGCATTGCTCAGCAGTACCAAAGGTCTTTCAGCTTCTATTTCATCCAAAAATCCTCTGATATCGGCTATGTCCGTGAACCTGTTTTCATGATATCCTACCCCGATATATTTCGTCAGATGAGCATTATCCTTTATAAATTTCTTTATTGATTCAACCATCTGATTCACACTTAGGTGCCTTGAGAAAAACAACGCAAAGTCTCTCATAACCGTTCTGACAGGATGACCATGCATGTCTATAAAGCCGGGTATCACTATTTTTCCCCTTAAATCGGTAACCTGCGTATCTTCGCCTATGTATTCACGTATTCCCTCATCACAGGCAACAGCCAAAATTTTATCGCCCTTAACAGCAAAAGCCGTAGCCCATCTATTTTTCGCATCCGATGTGTATATTCTGCCGTTTCTGAAAATCGAATCGGCCTTTTGCTTCTTAGTATCCATAATCCCCTTTTGTACCACCCTTATATCATCCGCCGTCTCCTGAAAGCTGCTTCTGATAGCTATTTTTTTATCATATACTTACTATATTATGTCACATAATGTATTGTAAATAAAGTATTTTTTATATATACTATACGTAGTTTACTCTTCGGTATTTTTCGATTTTACTGAAATTCCGCAGATAAGCATATTTTTTATATTTCGAGAGATAGAGGGATGTTGAAATGAATGATGAAAGACAAGAACAAGAAATAATTTTAGAGTCAAAAGACATGTCGGGGACTGTCGATGAGAAAAAAAAGTTTCCTGTGAAGAAAGTACTTCTGGTGATTCTTATTATTTCACTGGCTGCGGGAATGATGTGCGGAGGGCTTTATCTGAAAGAGGTTTCAGGATTCAGGGAGAGACTTGAAACAACCGAAGTCACTGACGATAAAGGCAATTTGGTAAGCATACCTTATCCGGTTACTATCGGAAAAACAAAGGTTTCGCTCGACGAATTTTTATACTACAGCAAAATCGCTATGATGAACGACCCTGAATTGGCGGGAGATGACAAAGCTCTGAGAAAAGAAGCTTTAAAAGCCATCAAGTACTTTATTGCTCTTGAAGAGATTGCAAAAGACTATGATGTTACGCTTTCTCATAATGAGCTTTTAGATGTTGCTGAGAATATCCAAGAAGAGAAAACAATCATAGGAAGCGAGGAAGGTTATCAAGAAGCTCTGAAAGCAATGGGGCTAACGGATTATCTATATCATAAGTTCAGAGCTATGGATTTAATGTCCCAAAAGCTTTCCGACAAATTATTTAATGAAAAAGGAAAGTACGGAAAGAAAGCCGCTAATCTATCCAATGAGGAAAAGGCTTCGTTCTACAGGGAAACACTTAAAAAGCTGTCTGATGAGAAGGTAAAGAAAATGAAAGTTTCTTATGATAAAAATTATGAACTTATCACAGCAAGTACGATTCATTTGCTTTCCGGTAACAACAGACTTTAAATTCTGTAGCCGTCGGGCTATACAACATAGACTATAAATAAAAGAGCAACCGATTAACCAGTTATGTGCTGCTGCGGCTGCTCTTTTTTATTGTCCTTCTATGAAAATTTTGCTCCAATTTATCCTGGAATATTTCCCTTAAAAATCTTTCTCCTTTTTCATTCAAATCCCGTTTCGGGAATATGAGATACTGTGCAGTATTGATGTAAACATAAAAACTGTTTTGAACCTCAAACACTTCACTTATGATATTCCATGTTAAAATGAGATCCGCTTCTTCAATTCCTCCTGTCATATGTATTCCCATCTGCGATACTATATATGTGTGTTCGTTATATATACTGATTTTATCAGGTTCAACCACTTTTTTCACTATTTTCCCTATGATCGCACGAAATCCCAAAATTGCCGCTACATATACCAGCAATAAGACAAATATATTGAAAGGCAACTCTATAAATTCCATAATATCCAACACCAGCAGAGTCAAGCTCCCTAAAAGAGAGAGCAACATTAATATTGCCGGTGTTTTTCTTTTATAGAAAATATCAAATATCGTCTGGCTTTTGTAATCATCCGGTGTAATTGCGGACTGAAACACAAGTGCATGTTTTTTCGTTCCCATAGCTTTTCTCCTATCTATGCCGTCCTCATTGCATGTCCTTCAACAATCATTTGTCTTTCTCCGTCTGCACGCTATAGTCTCCTACTTGGTGGTGCTCAAAATTTCCTTGTTCTTCTCCACCTGACTGATTTTAATTCTTTTTAATTCTTGCTCTGTAAGCTCGTCGTTTATTCCCAATATTTCAGGGCTGTAATAGCTTGTAGATATTATTTTACCGTCTAAATTAACCTTGCTGTAAGGTGTGAAATTTTCACCTTTTACATACACTGTCTCTCCTATTGTGAATGTACTCTTTATTTTTATAGGTTTAACGCCCATTTTCATCGCCGTTGTCTTGTATGGTGTTTTTCCTCCAAAAATCCTGTTTTTACCATAAAGCATATCATACTGCAACAGCCTCAAATTTGCTAAATAGCTGTTTTCTCCTCTGTGCAGCTGGTGATATTTTGTTATAATCCCCTGATCCAGCCCGAGTCTGTTCATCAATATCGGTGCTACCTGATACGCTTTTAAGTCCACATCTCTGCGAGGCATTTTAAAATTGCTCCATATCACATATTCCGTCTGATATATGCTGCTGTTACGCATATCACTGTTCTTGATATCAAGAGGCGGCAAGTGGTCACCATAAATGACAACTATCGTTTCCTCATTAAATTTTTCAAGTTGTGAGGTAAGGTCTCCCAAAAATTTATCCATTTCATATACCTGCTGAACATAATATTCATATGAATTTTTTTCTTCCTCTGTCTCAAGACCCTCTATTTCTATCTCATTTTTGTATCCGCTCCCCGTCGGATATTTCCCATGTCCCTGAACGGATATACAGCATATAAAATCCTGATTTTCGGTGGACTTGAGCGAATACATTATTTCTGATGTTAAAATTTCATCTTTCGCCCAGTTCCTCGGTGTCTTCTTTACATGATTCATATATTCCAAAGATGTGAAATAATCAAATCCAAGATTTGCATACACTAAATTCCTGCTGTAAAACGCTCCTCTGTGGTTATGTATCGCATGCGTCGAGTATCCGTAATGCTTTAAATTGTAGCATATGCTCTCCGCTGTCTCTTCCTTTAAAATCGACTTGTATGGATACTCTCCCGGCCCGAAGAACTTGACCGTCATACCGGTAAGCATTTCAAATTCCGTGTTGGCTGTCCCTGCTCCTACCGACGGCACTGTAAGATATCCCGAAGAGTAATTCTTCTTAAACATCTTGAAGTTCGGTGCAGCTTCCTTTGAAAATTTAAGATTTTTAAATCTTTCAGGATCCACAAACGATTCCATCTGCAAAAATATTATATTAGGCTTCTTCTCGGTTGCAGGCACGAACTTTCCATCCTCCGAAAGACTCTTTCCGAGCTCACCGTTCTCAAATATCTCTTTTACTCGCTGTTCCGAATAGTTGATCGGCTTTCTTATACCAGTATTAAGCCACGTATTTATAAAACAATACGGCACACCGTAGTCTCTGTATGCATAGTTCAAGTTATAGAAATAGCTTGATACCATGTTGTTCTTGACAGCCATTTGCCATGCTCCGAAAGTTGCACCTATGATTAATGCTACTGATAACACCGCAATCTTATAATTGATTTTTTTCTTTCTCTTGGGTGCCGAAATAAATGATTTTACAAATAAAAGTACTATAGCCATGACTACCACTATAATCATAGCTATCTGGAATTTTGAAAAATAGTTCGGCAAAATCATGATGCCGTTATCCAAAAGTGCCAAATCAGCTACAGTAAAAGGTGTCATTCTATTCCCCAGTACTATTCCGTTAGCAGTGCCCAGGATAAGCCATACCGTCATTATTACAATAAGCGAGAATCTCCTACGTTTAAACAACATGCTCAAAGAAAGCGTTGCAAGTATTATCATCATATTCAAAGCAAAAACAGCCGGACGTTCAGTCAGAAATAATATCGCTTTCCACACAGAACGCCTGCCGAAGCTTTCTATATAAAACAATAATAAAAACGCTTCTATTGCTATTATAAACAAGTCCATATCCATAAGCTTCACTAATATAGGGTGCTTGTTTTCATCTATCTTAAATCTTTGCGTATACTTTGCCAAGAAGCTTCGTCTTTTTTCTTTTCCCTCTTTTTTCCCTTTTCCAAACCTGATTCTCATTTTAATCCTCACATGTGCTGTCAAATATGGCATTTGCCACTTCAGCAAACTCCTGCATCGAAAGAGTTTCCGCTCTTCTGACGCCGTCTATCCCCACACTGCTCAATATTTCATTGATTCTGTCTTTTCCTAAATCCATTACACCTGCCAAAGAATTGTTCATAGTTTTTCTTCTTTGACCGAATCCGTTTTTTATCACTTTGAAAAATAACTCTTCAGATTTTAAATCCACCGGTTTCTGATCTCGCAAATCCAGTCGCAACACTATTGAATCCACTTTCGGTCTCGGATAAAAAACCTCTTTAGGAGCCTTTGCCACCTGAGACACTTCACAAAAATATCCGACTGCCAATGATAATGCCCCATAGGCTTTTGTTCCGGGATCTGCCATCATTCTGTCTCCCACTTCCTTTTGCATCATCACCGTTATGCTGTCCGCCTTTACCCCATTTTCCAATATATTCATTATTATAGGGGTTGTTATGTAATACGGAAGATTTCCGACTATCCTGATTTTTTCAGGCTTAAATCCCGTTTTTTCACATACATCGACTATAATTTCATCTATATCGACCTTCAAAATATCGGCATTTATCAATGAAAAGTTATCTCTGCCTGCAAAATTATCTTCCAATATCGGTATCAACCTTCTGTCAAGCTCAACTGCCACAACATGTCCGGCTGTATCCAGCAAACCCTCTGTCAAGGCTCCCATACCCGGACCTATTTCCAGCACAAGCGTATTTTCATCTATAAAAGATCCATCTATAATCTTACTTATAATATTAGGATCCGTCAAAAAATTTTGGCCCAGATTCTTGGAAAACTTGAATCCGTATTGATCCTTCATTCTATTTATTTTTCCACTTTTGTAAAGCTCCATAAAAATCTTCCTTTTTTATTTCATAATTATTGAGCCTTTTTAAAAACTCCTTGTTGTTACCGTACCCTATCCCCAAAAGTTCTCCGACAAACTGTCTTTTTTCACGTGCTCCTTCTCCGTACACCATACCGTTTTCAAAAAGGTCGGCGATGGAATACTCGACCTTGGAAAAAAAAACTTCCGCCCTCGCTTTTTCCAACGCTCTTATTATACTTTCCTTTTCTGCATTTTCAATACCTATGTCACCATTTTTTGCCGCTTCATTTATGGACAGGTGCGCATGCTTGGAATTAGGGAAAAGCTTATCCAGCCGCTCCCTTATTTTCCTGCCTGCAAAGTCCGGGTCTGTAAAAATAATAATCCCTCTTGTTTCATAGGCATGCTCTATCTGCTTTAATGTCGCCTCCGTGATTCCGAATCCGTGAGTTGCTATTAGGTCGCACTCACACACCTCTTTTATTCTCGTAATATCATCTCGGCCTTCTACAACAATAACCTCTTTTATCAAAATTCTCTCCTTACATCCGTCATTTATCGGATTCAGTCTGCCCGGTTTCTTTCTTTTCGGATTCATCATTCTTCTCAGGTACTATATACACCACTTCTCCCGGCTTCATCAAATTCAGCTGTCTTCGAGCCTGTTCCTCTATATATTCGGGGTTATTTACATTATCAAGCTCCGTTTCAAGTTCTTTCTTTGTCTCTTTTAAACTTTTGTTCTCCTGCAATACCTGATTTTGATGTTTTTTCACCATTATTACCTTACCCACTGAAATTCCCACCATAACAAGAAGTATCAGCAACACAAACGCAACTATTCTTCTTCTCTTTCGCCTCAACTTCTGTTTCCTTTTGCTTGGGGCAGGCTTCGGCTCAGGTTTCACCTTGTTTGATTTCTGCTTTGCACGTTTTTCACGTCGATTTGCACGTGCCTCCTCAAAGTCTATAATTTGTGATTCTCTCTCTTCTTTAAATTGTCTACTTCTTCTTTTTTGTCGGAGCATCGCTTCACCTCTCCAATGCTTTCTTAATCAATGTTCGGAACACCTCTCCCTGATGCCAAATTCAATTTTACAACAGCCTTGGTTCCCTCTCCTATTCTACTTTCTATGTGAATCGTTCCTTCCATCTGCTCTATTATCTGCTTTGATATAGGCAGCCCCAGTCCGGTTCCTCCTTGTGATCTCGTTCTGGCTTTATCTACACAATAGAATCTCTCAAACACACGTGAAATGGATTCTTCCGGTATCCCTATGCCGTTGTCGCTCACCACAAGAACCGCCTGCTTGTCCTCTCTATACGCATCGATATCTATTCTTCTTCCCTCATCCGTGTACTTGATGGCATTGCTTATGAGATTCATAAATACCTGTTCAAGCTTATCCTTGTCTACCAATGATGTGAGATGAATATCCTTGTCGTAAATCAGATTCATCTGAATATTTTTCTTATCTGCAACTATCTTCATCTTTTCAGCTGCCTTGAAGAGTATATCCACTACATTTTCCGAGGACAGATTCCAATTGACAAGGTTGTTGTCCAATTTTGAAAGCACCAACAGTTCCCTTACCATCCTGCTCATTCTGTCGGTTTCATCCTTGATGATGCCTAAAAATTGTGCTTCGATTCCGTTTTTTTCATCAACCGTGTCAAGCAATGTTTCAGAATAACTTTTGATGGTGGTCAATGGAGTTTTAAGCTCGTGAGATACGTTTGCCACAAAATCCATCTGTGTTTGCTCCAATTTTTGTCTTTCCGTTATGTCCTGTATGAGCAATATTATCCCTTCTTCACCTTTTTCGTCTCTATAGCGGTCATATCTCAAGTCATATATGTTGCCGGAGTGTTCAACTACTTCTTTACCTCCGACTATACGGCTCTTTTTCTCTATATTGGACAATGTCAGCCCTTCGCTGAAGTGTCTCATCAAATCGTCATATTGAATTTCCTCTATATTGTCTTCTGCTCCCAAGATTTTTCTTGCTACTTGATTTATATGAATCAGTTTTCCTTTCAAGTCCGATACCACTACACCATCAAGCAAGTTTTTCAATATTGCTTCGAGCTTTATCTTTTCTGCCGAAAGTTCGGAAAGCAATGTTCCCATCCGGTCATCCATAAAGTTCAATGCCCTGACCATTTCCCCGATCTCGTCATCTCCCTCTATCTTCAGTTTTTTGCCGAACTTACCCTCAGCCATTTCCATAGCCCTGCCGGTAACCTTCTTTATCGGATTTGTTATTCCTGCGGCAATCAAAAATCCAACTATCACTGTAATGAGTATGACCATACCCATCGCCTTTATGAAAAAACGCTTGCTTTGATCTATAGCTGCATATGTTCCGCTCAAATCCGCTCTTATATATACTATTCCCGTAACCTGTTTACCGTTTCTTATCGGAAAAACCATGTTCTTAACAGGTCGGCCTTTCTGCGAATATCCGTCCACATAATCTTCTTTACCGAGCAATCCTTCTATAATCAAATCCTCATCCAATGCTTGTTTACTTATAGATACTGTTTCCTTATCCAAATTGTTTGTTGCAACTATCAACAGGTCTCTGTTTACAACGAACATTTCTTCTCTGAGATTTTTCCCCCACGAAGACACGATTTCCTGTATAAGTTCTCTACGTTCTTTCAAGTCTTCAAACTCTCCCAGAGTTTCCACAATGTCAAGTTGTTTCACTGTCCTTGTAATATTTTTTCTGATAGATTCCATATAGTAGTCATGCATTTTATCTATTATGAATACTCCCAATATGGAAGTAGCCACAAATATGAGTATAAAATACACGAATACGATTTTAAGGCTTATGCTGTTCCAAATGTATCCTTTTTTCATTACTCCTGACCCCTAAAGTAGTAGCCTATCCCTCTTTTCGTCATAATATATATCGGTGATGCCGGATCATCTTCGACCTTTTCTCTAAGCCTTCTGATTGTCACATCCACTGTACGAATATCCCCATAGTATTCATATCCCCAGACTTCTTCCAGAAGTTGTTCTCTTGAAAACACCTTATTTTTTCTCTCCGCCAAATATTTAAGGAGTTCAAACTCTCTTAAAGTAAGATCCAACACTTCATCATTTTTCTTTGCTTCATACCTGTTTTCATCAATCGCCAATGCTCCGTAATTTCTGATACTCCCCTGTGCACCGGTCATTGTATCCGAACTGTATCCGCCCCTTCTGATGTTGGCATTCACTCTGGCTATGAACTCACGCATTCCGAAAGGTTTGGTAACATAGTCGTCCGCTCCGAGCTCCAGACCCAGTACCTTATCCACCTCGTCTTCCTTAGCCGTCATGATAATAATAGGCACATTGCCGGACTCACGAATTTTTTTACATACTGTAAAACCGTCCATTTCCGGCATCATTACATCCAAAATCACCAAGTCGAACTCCGTGCTTAGAGCTTTGCTCAATCCGGATTTCCCATCATAAGCTGCCTCAACCTCAAATCCGTTTTTCACAAGATTGAACTTAACAATATCGGATATTGCTTTCTCATCCTCTACAATCAAAATCTTTCCGGTCTTCACATTACTCCCCCCTTTTTCAAGTCTAATCTCAAATCTACTCCAATTTAGCCAGTATATCCTTGTAGCATTTACACCTTTCGCCTGTCTCCAGCATTCCGGTGTCTTTGCATTCCTCACAACTATATCTGATATCCATATAGTCCGGAACAAAATTATTTTCCGTCATCAGGAAAGCTTTTTCTCCTAAAAGTCTTTTTTGTTCTCTTATAAGCTCTCCGCTTGCCGAGTTGCTTCCTCCGTTTATTATCATTGATCTTGAAATTTTTATTCCTATGTCTCTTATGGCATCATCCAATTCCTTGATTCTCGGTATTTTTTTATATACTTCCTGCCGCCTCGCTTTTGCCGAATCCTCGGCCTTTTTTCTCATCTCTTCATAGTACTGCTCCGCCCTCTGAATTGAATTGTTTTTAGCTCCGCCGCCTGCTGCCGCACCGTTTATGCTTGTCGCTGCTTTACCCGATACCTTACCTTTAATAACGGAATTGACATAATTCAGATTCGGGTTGGAAATACCTGTCGTCTTCCCGCATGCATCCAGCACTGTATCTATATTCATTCCCATCTCGTCAAACCATGAATCCATCATAGCCTTTTCCGCCTCTGTAGGGTTTCTCAAAAATCCCAATGCCTGCATTACCCTTTTATAGTTGTAATGCCTGCTGTCCGTATCCGTCAAAAATGATTCTATATCACTGAGTTTATATAAACCCCTACCGTGCCAATCTTTCAGTATAGCACCTACATAGTTTGTTCTTGTTTGATTTCTTCTTTCTTTAGCGTATTTGTATGCGAAAACAATTACTTCACTACTCATCTTGTAATCTGTGATCCACGAAAGAATTTCTTCGGTTTCTCTTCCCTCCAGCAACCTTTCCGTAGCTTGCTCTATATCATCATACAATTTTTTTAATTCTTTCTCGACCAGTTTCTTCGCATTTTCACTTTTAAAAGTGTTCTTGCCGGACTTTGGTGAATACATTTTCTCTTTCAGACTCAAAAAATCAATCCTGAAATTCCATTTGTCCGCCTTATCTCTATGAGTCTTTTTAACCACTCCGAGACTTTCCCAATAGCTCCAGGCCTTAAGCACATCCTCTTCCTGCATATCCAAATGCTTTGCTATTGCTTCGTTATTTATTCCTGCATCATATCCGGAATACATCAGGGCAAATATAAAGACCTTTACATAGTCCCCCGGTGCCGCCGGCATATATTCGTTTATGAAAATGTTTTCTACCGGAGTATCGTGCAAAAAACACTCCTTGTTTTTTTGTTTTACAAAATTCATTACTGCTCCTTGTGATAGCTCTGATCCCTAAATCTTGTGTACTTACCTAACCATGTCAATTCTACCGTACCGGTAGGACCGCTTCTTTGTTTTGCTATTATCACATCACACACATTCGGTTTTTCTGTAGTCTCCGGGTTGTAATATTCGTCTCTGTAAAGAAACATTACAACATCCGCATCCTGCTCAATGGATCCCGACTCCCTAAGGTCCGAAAGTACCGGTCTATGATCCGTCCTCTGCTCCGGTGCTCTTGAAAGCTGTGATAATACTATTACCGGACAATCCATTTCTCTTGCCAAAAGCTTTAAGAATCTTGACAATGCGCTTATTTCCTGTTGTCTGCTGTCCGCCTTGCCGTCATACACCATAAGCTGTAGGTAGTCAACTATAATCAAGTCCAGCTTTTTCTGAGCTTTCAATCTCCTACACTTGCTTTTAATTTCCATAGCTGAAATTCCCGGAGTATCGTCAATATATATATTGTTACCTCTGGCAAATCCGTCTATCGCCACATGCATGCTTTCCCAGTCACTTAGATCGACCTTGCCGGTTTTAAGCTTTTGCATCTCTATCCTTGATTCCATACTTAGAAGTCTTTGTCCCAACTGCTGTCTGGACATTTCCAGTGAAAATATCAGAACGGTTGCATCCTCCTTAATCGCGGCATGCTGAGCAATATTGAGAGCAAATGCGGTTTTTCCCATTGCCGGTCTGGCAGCTATCATTATCAAATCCGACTTTTGCAGACCCGATGTCTTTGCGTCCAAATCCCTAAATCCTGTACTTAGCCCCGTTATGTTCCCGTCCATTCTGGAAAGTTCGTCTATCTTTGCGAGGTTTTCCCAAAGAACGTCCTTAATGGATACAACATCATTTTTCTGTCTTCCCTGAGCAATTTCAAATATCTTTCTTTCTGCCGTATCTAAAATTTCCTCGGGCTTAACTTTTTCTTGGTAACTCTGCACCAATATTTCGTCAGATGCTGAAATCAGGCTCCTAAGCACGGCCTTCTCCGACACTATCTTACAGTACTGTATTACGTTTGCCGTAGCCGGCACTTGCATGGAAAGATGAGCTATATATGCTCTTCCCCCTACCATTTCCAGCATTTTGCCCACTGCCAATCTTTCACAGAGAGTCACAACATCAACAGGCTCTCCCACTCTCGCCAAAGATACCATAGCATCAAAAATTTCTTTGTGAGCCTCGTTATAAAAGTCTTCTTTTTTAAGTATTTCCTGTGCTTCAAACAGTGCATCTTTTGAAAGCAGCATAGCACCCAGTACGGACTGCTCCGCTTCATTGCTGTGTGGGGGTATTCTCTGTTCCATAATATCTCCAATATCTCCAAATTCTTTATGTAATATTTCCTGTGTCTTGCATTATGATATCATCGCATTGAAATATCAATTATTTGACAACCACTTTAATTTTTGCCGTTACATCCGTGTAAATCTTCGCATCTACGACGAACTCTCCTGTATGTTTTATAGGGCCGTTGTCCATTACCAACTTTCTCTTGTCCAAATCTATCTTATGCTGTTTCTTTACGGCTTCCGCCACATCCTTTGCAGTGATAGATCCGAACAGTCTGCCTCCGTCACCCGACTTGCTTTCTATTACTGTAGTCAGGCTTTCAAATTTTTCAGCCAATGCCTCGGCTGCCGCTTTTTCCTCGGCTTTCTTCTCTGCCTGAATAGCCTTTTGTTTTTCAAGGTTCCTGACATTTCCCTCTGTAGCTTCTTTTGCTATGCCCGCAGGTATCAATCGGTTTCTGGCAAATCCGTCACTGACCTTTACCACATCCCCCGCTTTGCCTGTTCCTTTTAAGTCTTTTAATAAAATTACTACCATCTGTCATTCTCCTTTCATGTATCTTGATTCTCATCGGCTGCTTCTTTCAATACATCCTTAAGCTTGTTTTCCGCTTCTTCCAATGTTATGTCATTCAGCTGAGCACCTGCTTTTGTCAAATTGCCGCCCCCGCCGAGCTTTTCCATTAAAGTCTGCACATTTACTTCCCCGAGGGATCTCGCACTCATGACGACAGTTCCCTCCTCGTTTCTTCCAAGCACAAAGCTGGCTTTTATTCCCTTTATATTTAAAAGTTCATCTGCTGCTTGCGAGTTGATAATATGTACATCTTTTGTCTGCTGCTCGCAAACTGCCAAAGCCATTCCCGGATATGGCATCCTTGCGCTGGACACTATCTGTGCCTTTTGCTTAAATTCCTTGATATCGGTCTTGAAGAACTGTCTTACATTTGAAGAGTCTGCCCCCATTCTTCTGAGCCATGCCGCCGCTTCAAATGTCCTTACCCCTGTCTTCATCGAAAATCTGTTTGTATCGACCGTCATACCTGCCAGCAACGCATCAGCCTCTACCTTATCGATTTCTATATCGTCACCGGAATATTGCAGTATTTCGGCTACCAGTTCCGATGTCGATGATGCGTAACCCTCGATATATGTCAGCAATGCATTATCAATATACTCTTCCATTCTTCTGTGATGATCCAGCACTACGAGTTTGTCGCTCATTTCAAGCAACTCCGGACATTCCACCATAGAAGGTCTGTTTGTATCTACGACAATTATGAGACTTTCTTTGTTCACCAACGATTTCGCCTCGTTATTATCTATAAAGTTATATCTTCCGGTTTCGGACGCGATTCTGTACGTTTCAGACAACGAATCACTATAGCTGTTAATTATGACGTATGTGTCCTTGCCGACAGCCTTTGCAATGCTCGCCACTCCTATCGCAGCACCGAAAGCATCCATATCCGGATGATGATGACCCATTATCAGCACATTTGAAGACTGATCCATCAATCTTTTCAGCGCATGTGCCATCAGTCTGGATTTACCCTTATTTCTTTTTTCTACCGTCTGGAGCCTGCCGCCATAATACTCGACTTTACCCTCATACTTGATCACCGCTTGGTCGCCGCCTCTGCCCAGCGCCAAATCCAAAGCTGCCGCCGCATATTCATCGTGCTGTGCTATACCTTTGCCTCCTACACCTATGCCTATGCTGACAGAGACCGGGATTTCTCCCTGTGTTTCTATTGTCCTGACTTCGTCCAATATGGAAAATTTAAGTTCTTTCTGTTTCTCTATATACTGCCTCTCAACCGCCATCAAATACTGGCTGCTTCTATACTTTGTCACCGACGCATTCATCTTGCTGCCCCATTTTCTTATGACCTTTTCAATTTCGGCACCGATAATATATTTCTTTTCCTCGGAAGCCTTACTTAAAAGTTCATCAAAATTATCAACGCTTACGTAAATGATACATACGCTCTCATTTTTGTAACGCTCCTGCAGCTCTCTGTCCTCTGTAATCTCTTGAAAAAAGAGTGTTGTTTTGCCGGATACCGTCTCGGCACCTTTCTCATCGTGTTTGATTGTATCCCTGCCTGACTCCGAACGCTTGTACTTGTCCGGTTCAAAATATCCCGAAACCTTATATATCCTGCCCGAATTTACAAATTCGACACCGTTTTGCAACTGCTCATTATCTGTTAACAGACAGTTCTTCATGACAAACAGCTCTCTTAACTCCGTAACATCTATATTTTCAATATCAAATTCATTTCCAAATTTTTCGTTGTACCACAAAAGACTACCCTCTTCATCTGTCACACATATAGGGTAGGGGTTATTTTTGAGCGCTCCGCTCATAACGCCTTCGACCTTCTTTAGAAGTTTCATAGCTTTATTGGTCAGTTCTTCTTCTCTAAGCTTTTTTGCTCCGAACATCCTGTCATATACTGTAGTCAACAGTCCTTTTTTTGCCATATTCTCTCCTGTCAGCAGCAATGCTGCTTCTTTCCCACTTTAGTGCTAACATTATACCACACTAACAGATTTTTTGCACTATTCAACACTACATGGGATAATCGATAATTTTAAAAAAAGAAGCGATTTCTCGCTTCTTCATTTTCATTATTAATCCTGTGTGTAAGGCAATAAAGCAACGATTCTCGCTCTTTTTATAGCCTTTGTAACTGCTCTCTGGTGTTCCGCACAAGCTCCCGTGATTCTCTTAGGAAGTATCTTGCCTCTCTCAGTCACATATTTTTTTAATTTATCGACATCTTTATAATCTATAGTCTCTGTCTTATCTGCACAGAATTGACATACTTTTTTTCTTCTGATGCCTGTATTGCCACGTCTTTTATCCATCATAGCCTTGTCCTCCTTGTCTAAATTTTAGAATGGCAGATCATCGTCATCCGTTTCATCCATCATGCTGAATCCCTCAGGCAGATTTTGGTTTCCGCCTCCAAATTCACGGCCGTCATCCGATCTGTTACTGTCTCCCCATTCTAAAAACTCTACTCTGTCAGCTACTACATCTGTAGTATATACGGTAACTCCATCCTTATTCTGATAGCTACCTGTTTGAATACGTCCCTGTACCGCCGTCAATCTTCCCTTTTTAAGATATTTTTCGCAATTCTCCGCACTCTTACCGAACACTGTGATTCTAATAAAGTCCGCCTGCTTTTTCTCTCTTGAAAACGGTCTTTCAACTGCCAGGGTAAATGTTGCTACTGCAGTTTGACTCTCAGAAATGTATCTAATCTCAGGATCTCTTGTCAATCTTCCTATTAACACAACATTATTCATATTCGCACCTCTTTATTTTTCTTCCTTATTGACAATAAGGTATCTCATTACAGCATCTGAAATCTTCAATCTTCTTTCAAGTTCTTTCGGAAGTGTCGGTGCCGCTTCAAACTCGATTACAACATAGTAACCTTCGTTTTTCTTCTGAATAGGGTACGCAAGCTTTCTCGCTCCCCAAACATCTACATTACCAACTGTTCCGTCCGCGGAAATAATCTCTTTAATTCTTTCCACTGTGGCTTCCTTTTCACTTTCTTCAAGCACGTTATCAAGGATAACCATAACTTCATACTTAATCATCTTGTCACCTCCCTATGGACTTATGGCTTTGCTTTCTGCAAAGCAGAGAGCATCGCAACTTTTCTGCAATGCCACAATAGTATACTAGATATTTTATAAAATATCAAGCATTATTTTTTGCAAGCTTACCTCGTATCACATAGCAAATCTGCCTGATACACATGACAGGATGTTTGTAAATCATGCTCTTTCCCTGCCGTCTCATGACCTCGGTTATTTTTTCAATCATATCCTTTGAATAACACGGAGTCTCACACATATGACAAAATGTTTTTACCCGCATTTGTCTGCAAAACATAGTTCTCTTAGATGCATATTCTATCAGCAAATCTCGCTCCTCTTGATACCTTCTTTTGATATCCTTGTCAAATGATATCAATTCGTTTTTATTTAATTTTTTTCTTTTTTCCCTGATGATGTCTCCATAATAATCTTCAATCATGGTTCTTATAAGCTTTTTTTCAAAATTTCTGCGTTTTTCAACATCAAACTTAAGCATATACATCGCTTCCCATCTAAAATTTACCGGGTTTCGAGCCTGTTATTCATTTCATCAAACAGTCTCAACCCCCTCATCCGCTTTTCCGGCTTCCATGTGATAAATCCTGTCGGATATCGCAAGGGTGGATTCTCTATGTGACACTAAAACAATAGTTTTATCTCCTCTTTTCTTATAAAGTGCTCTTAAAATAATTCCTTCATTCTGGCTGTCCAGGTTGCTTGTAGGCTCATCCAGCATTATAAGAGGCGCATCCGCTAAAAAGCATCTTGCAAGTCCCAGTCTTTGTCTTTCTCCACCGCTGAAATTGTCACCAAGTTCCTTTACTTGTGTATCAAATCCCATAGGAAGTCTGTCTATATGCTCCAAAATTCCTGCCTGACTGCATGCTTTACGTAACTCTTCATCTCCTGCATCCTTCTTTGCAATCAACAGATTTTCTCTGATGCTTCCGGTAAATAGTACGCTGTCTTGCGTAATATAATTTATATTGTCTAAAAGCGATGCACTGTTTATTTCTTCAATGTCCGTTCCGCTCATTGAAATTTTGCCGTTATCCGGCTTCCAAAATCTCATTATGAGCTTTAATATTGTAGACTTGCCCGAACCGCTCTTTCCTTGTATACCGAGAATTTCACCCTTATTAATATTTAGATTTACATTATCCAGAACCAACTCTTCCTCGTATCCGAAAGTGACATTTGAGACATCCGCTCCGTCAAAGCTCACATCTTTTCCATTTGTGACAGGTTCCACCTCCGGTTCCTCTTCCAAAATACCCAGTACTCTCTCTCCTGACGCCAGTGTGTGGCTTAGTGTGTTTCCTAAATTCGCTATTGCTATAAACGGTCCGAATGTGCTTATAATGGTGACAACTGCCACCACAGCCTCTCCTCGTGTTATCAAACCCTGTGAAATCAGTACTGCTCCCGCAAGTATCATTGCCATCCCTGATAAAATAATCAGCAAATCTGTCATAGCCGCAACCGCCGCCCCCTGATCTTTGAGCCTTTTTTGCTTATCAAGAAGCTTAAATGTAGTTTCCACTATGCCATCCACCGTTTCTTTTTCCACTCCGTACTGCTGTACTTCTTTCAGTCCCCTAAGCGAGTCTAAAAACTGCCCGTTTAAAAATCCTATTTCATTCCTCAAACTGAGTCCTATGGCATTTCCCTTTTTAGATGCAACCATCGGAATTACAATTCCTACAAGGGCATAAAACAGCAGTGCAGTCAACATCAAATAAGGATTAATCAGTGCGAAGAACACTGCCAGGCAAATCACTGTTCCTACGGCGATTAATATAGGCGAAATTGTATGTGCGAAAAACACTTCCAGCAATTCAATATCTGCCGTAATAATCGAAATAAGGCTTCCTTTGTTCTTACTTTCCAGCTTTGCCGGTGCCAGTCTTCTCATCGCACGAAATACTCTGCCTCTTATCTCCGCCAGTATTCTGAATGCTATAAAATGGTTGCAAAGCTGCTCTATGTAATGGAGAATTGATCTGAAAATCGCACAAATTATTAATGCACGTGCATACCATTCTATGCTGTGTCCTCCAAAAGGCAAAGATTTCAATGCTTCTGTCTGTCCATCTGTCAACACTAACAGCCCGTATACCCCAAACACGCCCAGTCCGAACGAAAGCAAAAATCCGACAATTCCTGTAAGCACTGCTGCAACTATAGGCGAAAGCATCGGCTTTGTAAAGTCTAAAAGTTTCCACATTGTCTTCATTGCTGACATTCTCCTCTCTCTTTCTCATTTTCAAGCACACTTTCTGCATGGATTTCTCCGGACGCATCGCTGCTGATTCCCTTGCTGCTTCTGAAGTCCTCCAGTTCCTGTTGCTCTGTGAATAATGCTGAATAAAGCCCTCCTGCACCCATGAGTTCCTCATGTTTGCCGGCTTCGACTATTTTTCCTTTTTCCATAACATAAATTCTATCTGCCGCCATTATACTTTTCAGTCTGTGGGAAATATATATAACGGTCTTCTCCTTAGATATTTTCCGGATAGCATCAAGTATGATTTCTTCACTTTCCACATCCACATTTGATGCCGCCTCATCAAATATATATATGACACTGTCATGAAGCAACGCTCTTGCCAAAGATAATCTCTGTGCCTGTCCTCCCGAAAGGTTCGTTCCTGCACTCTCAACCTTGGTATCCAATCCGTCCTGCTCCGATAAAAAATCCCACATACTTACCTCTCTGAGAACCTTTATCATTTCATCATCCGTAGCATCCGACTTCGCCATTTGAAGGTTGCTTCTTACCGTTCCCCTGAATATGTGCCCGTTGTGTGTTACTTTTGTTATATTCTTTACGAGATTTTTTCTCGATACTTTGTTGATATCCGTATCTCCGAAAAACACCATTCCGTCATCCACTGAAAGTTGTCCCGCCAGGATGGATGCAATAGTTGATTTCCCACATCCGGAAACTCCTACCAGTGCAACAAACCCTTTATCCTTAACATTAAATGAAATATCTTTCAATATTTTCTTATCTTCCCCCTCGTAAGAAAAGTTCAGATTTTTAATATTGATGTCGACTTCGCTTTCAAAATCTTCTGTTCCGTTATGTTCCTCAACTTCACTGTCAAGAAATTCTAAAATTTTCTCTCCTGCCGCCACGCCTCCCATAGCAACATGAAAAAGTGAGGTCAACTGCCGTAATGCAATGAAAAATTCAGCCGCCAAAAGAACTATCAGCAAGCACCCGAAAACACTCAATTTGCCGCTCATCGTTTCTTTAAGAGTGATAATAACTGCTGCTGCTGCCCCTCCGTAACACATGAGATTTACCAAAGTAATTGAATTCAGCTGCATTTTCAACACTCTCATAGTTCTTTTTCTGAAATTTTCAGCTTGTTCGTCCATCTGCGCCGCTCTGTCCTCATCGGCCTTATAAAGCTTTAGTGTGGTCAAACCCTGCAAACTGTCAAGAAACAAAATGCCTACATCTGCATAACTGTTCCAATACTTTGCTTGAATATTTCTTACCACCTTAAGCATAACTGTCAGTAATAATGGGATAACAGGAGAAACTATCAAGATAACTATCCCCACTTTCAGACTGAAATATGCCACTGTCGCAAAAAGCGTAACAGCTGAAATAAACGAGTAATACAGCTGTGTGATATATCCGCCATAATAAGTTTCCAGTTGCTCCACACCCTCAACGCCTATCTGTATCACTTTTGCAGTAGGCACTTCATTAATATATTTAGGACCCAAACTCAAAATCTTTTCATATATGGTTTTTCGCAGGTTACTTTTTACCTCATCCACCACTCGTGAATTTTCTTTTGTCCCCCACAGTGTCGAAAAATACCTTACAGTCAAAATCACTATCAGACTCCCCGCAATTGCAGGAATCCCGTATGCAAGTTCGCTTCCTGTAAGCATTGCAGACAAAATGTATGCAAATATTACAGAAAACGCAATATTGCTTATGAGCCTTATCCATCTTGCCATCACGGCTAAAAATATATGTTTCCCTGTATTTCCTATATAATTCAGCAATCTTTTATTTACCATTTCATACCTCTTTTAAAAATTTTTCACTTTACATTTGCCATTTTTCCGTGTTTTATGGTAACATAGTAGCAAATACAAAATGCGAAAGTTAGTTGTTAATAATTATCACAATAACGTAATGAGAGGGACCAACAATGACTAGAATACTCGATGCCAACGAGGTGGTTGAAATCAACCGATACCTTGTTTTTAAAAACGAGCTTAGTGAGTTTCTAAATAACGGAGAGATAGAAAAAGCCGGGGCACTCTATGACGAGTTTTTCCGCCCTGACCATCTTTTCACTCTTTCCGATGTGGATCCACTGGACTCTTTAAAACTTCACATCGCATTGCTTATACATGATTTATCGCAGATGTCTGTAGATGCCAACATCCCTGTGTATATTGCCTTCGGCAAAGCCCAAACCCTCATCCGTATGCTCTCGCAAAAACATACGGAGGAAGATTCGTTGCAAATAGGCAAATCCGCTATAATGGGATTCGGTTGTCAGATTTCTTTGTCGAATTCCCGTGACAGCAACGCCACCATCAAGGCCGCTTTGCTTTATATACATGAACATCTTGATGAAAAAATTACACTGGCGGAGGTGGCCGACCACGTTTTCCTAACCAAAACATATTTTTCAGCTATATTCAAGGAACATGTACATATGAGTTTCACAGATTATATTAATCTTTCAAAAATTAATAGAAGTAAATATTTTCTGGTTCATACATCCAAATCAATAAGTGATATTGCAGATGAATTAGGTTTCAACAGCCAAGGGTATTTCAGCAACGTTTTTAAAAAATATACGGGATGTTCACCGAAAGAATACCAGGCAAAACAAAACCTTAATGCAAAACATTCAAATGAATAATTCTAAATTTAACAGTCGAATCCGACCCCCGAGCCCCGGCGAATGCCCTGTGACTCGGGGATTTTTTTCGACCTTTCCGGCGATTCGATTTTCCGAACCCCGCTCAGCACAAATCTTACTATTTTTACTTGTGTTATTTTGCAGGCTGCGGATCTGTAATATTAATCAATCCGAATCCTTTTACAATCTTAAAGTCAACTGTGTTGCCGAATGCCTCTCCGATAAATCTCAAAGGCACAAAAGTTCTTCCGTCTTTCGCTTTGCTTGCAACATCAAGTTTCTTTACTTCCTTGTTGCCATCAGCTTTTTCTATAGTTCCCTCAGCTTTTCCCAAAACAAGCTTGATTGTCACTCCATCTTTTTTTGCTGTTGCCATTTGTTCTTTCTGATCCCATTCAACCTTTGCTCCAAGTGCTTCAAAGATTGCTCTCATAGGAACAAGGGTTCTGTTGTTTTCTGCATATGGCTTAACATCAAACTTGATCTGATTGCCGTTAACGAAAACCTGCAAAGCATCTGTTCCTGACGGCTGCGTTACCATCTTTCCTGTTTCCTTCTTATCTTCCCATCCGAATTTCAACAGAACTTCCTGTTCTCCTGCTCCCGGTTTTCCTCCCTGAAGCTTATCCATAACATCTACCCAAATAGCTGCCTTGATTTCATCGGATTTTGGAGCTGTAAATTCAAACTGAGTGTTGAAATCTCCCTTAATTTCTGTCTTTTTTGCTTCAACCTTCTTGTTGTCAACATATACAAACAGATTTGTAACGCTTCCTTTCATTCCTTTCATGTCCATCGGTTTTACTTTTAGCGTATATACATACTTGCCGTCTTTCTCAACAACCACTGCGTCATGGCTGATAGCATCATTTGCCATTGAAAGCTTCTTAGCGTCTCCCGCCTTATACGCCTCCACCGATATTTTCTTTTCCGGTGCCTTGACTTCCTCTGCGGCAAATGCTCCCATAGGAGCCACCATTAATGCCAGCATACAAATAAGTGCTACAATTTTTTTCATTTTCTCTTTTATGATTCGATTACTAAATATTAAATACAATCGAACCACATTCCCCTTTCTTAATTTTGGTTCGGAATTTTACTTCCGAACCTTTTTATTTTAAATGCATCTCTGCACTCAAATCTTATATTATATACCCGTTATTGCATAACTGCTTTCATTATTTCATCATATGCCCAAAAATCTTTGCTCAAATCCGCAAACTTCATAAGCTCGACCTTTGATGTATCCTTAACATCCGCCGATGCAACAACTCTGTTGATTATGACCACGGCTTCTGCCCTTGATATAGCTCTGTCCGGAGCAAACTTGCCTGCCGTCACTCCTTTTACCCATCCTTTTGATGCAGCAGCACCTATATATCCGGATGCCCAATGTCCTGTAGGGACATCAGCAAAATCGGATACCTTTTTATCCAAATTCATCAAAGCCGCTATCATCTTGACAAATTCCGCTCTTGTAATTTTTTTGCTGCCCTCGAACTTGCCGTCCGAAGTGCCTGATACAACACCTTTGTCCGCCAATGCGAAAATTGCTGCACTATCCCATGCATCTGCTGTAACATCCGAGAATTTCGCCTGCGAAACGGCTGTTGTTTCTCCTATGATTCTATGGAGCAGAACTGCAACCTCAGACTTGCTTATCTCAGTATCAGGTCTGAATGTTCCGTCCGAAAATCCTTTAATGTATCTTGTAGTCTGAATCTTTGTTTCCTGTTTAACGCCGTCTTTGCTGTCCTGCTTGGTTTTTTCATCTTTTTTATCTGCAGGTGTAGGCGCCGGTGTAGGAATAATTATTATTCCCGGATTTTTACCCGGATTAGGAACAGGAATCACAGGTTTTTCAGGCTCTTCAATTTTCTTTTCATTTTTAGGTTTCAAATATTTCATAGCTCTTTCAAGTGTTCTTATAGCCTGCTGTACGATTTCCTGCTTAGCTATATCATCCGACTTGTCAAGCTCTTCGGCCTTTTTAAGTGCCATCTCGAAACGTTTCCATGAGATCTCCTCATAGTCTTCCTTATTCTTTGTCTTGGCCTTTTCAATGATTATCTTAAGCTCTCCTTTGTAAACAGGATGCTTCGCCTTGTCTTTCGGCTCCAACCATCTTATACCCCTGTCAAGAGCATCATAGAATGCATCCGCATCGTCTTGAGACAGATTTCCGTCCTTAAGAACTTTTTTTGTCGCAAATATCATTATTTCAAGATATTTATAACTCTCTGCAGTATATTCTTCAGGTTTTAAAGATTCGGCTTCTTTCAGCTTATCTTTCAAAAATTCAAGATTTATGTCCGGCACATCAAGTTTTCTCATCTTTAGTGTAATATCGCCGGCATCCTTCGCTGCAGCATCATAAGTAGCCTTATCCGCACTCCAGTCCTCGTTTGCCAAAGACACGCCCTTTATGTCATAGAACAAGTTTTCCAAATCTACAGTTCCTTCATCCTGTCCTTCCGGAATTTCTAATGAAACCTTGCTCATATTCTCATCTCTTGCTTCCAGGTCTATCTTTATATTTCCCGGGCAACCGTTCCTGTTAACGATTACCTTTACTCCTTTTTTAGGTTCTATCTTTGCCACATTTATGAAGCAGCTCGGCTTGCTCGCATCCGTCTCTTCATTAATTATAGCATATTGTCCGTCAGGATAGTAAACCCTGTACCCATCTGACGGTTTTGTCACATTCTCAGGCTCAAGTTTATAGAATCCGTAAGGCACCTTTCCCGTAAAGTTTCCGGTATTAGGATCCTTCACGAGCTTGAATTTCTCCCCTGTCTTGATGTCACTTAGGGCAAGTGCAAACGTCACACTGCTGTCCGCCGTAACTTTTACCGTCATTTCTTTTTCTTCCAGGCTCCTAAGTTTTACAGGAACATATTTGATATAAACATCGTCTTTAATCTCTATATCATACTCTCCTCCATCCGCAACGACGGTATGCTTAGGAACTTTTGTCACCTTGACCGTATATTTTCCCGGTTTTAATTTGCTTATATCAACTTTGTTTTTATCCCGGTCATACACTTCCCACGAAATTTCCGTAGATTCGATTTCCTCAAACGATGCTCTCGGCACCACTCTGATTTCTCTGAAATCCTCTCTTGCAAGGGCATCCTTGACCTTTAAAACTGTTGAATTGTATGCATTATCAGTAATGGCGATAATATCATCATCTCCGATTTCCGTATTTGCCGGAAGTTTTATTACCTTGTTATTCTCGTCAGCCGGATAAATCTTATCCTTAATTTTTATGCTGACAGACTTAAGTTTTGAACCCTCTTCAACTATTTTCTCAAGTTTGAAGTCTCCTGATGCTTTGTCATATGAAGCTTTCTGGAGCAAAGGATATGTTTTATCAATCATGAAAGGAATTTCCATTGTCTGAGGCGATTCCTCTCCCCCTGTATTTTCTCCGTATACCTTGGCTACCAATACATATTTCCCCTCAGGAACTTTCTGAGACGACCATGACCATGCTCTGTTTTCAGTAACCTGTGTGCGAAGTGCCGGATTGCTGTTTTTATAGTTCTTTGAACCTGCCGTGTGATCCTGCACGCCTCCTAAAACTTTGGTTCTGCCTGCATCTTCTGCCGAATAAATTTTAAATCCGAAATCTCGATAGTTTCTCAGGAAAGTCACGGATATGCTTATATTTTCAGCCTGTCCGTCTCCATTTGGAGAAATCGCAATAAGATTTTTATCGTATTCATACTTCGTTTCACCTGTGGCGTCCTTTACTTCCTTTTCGCCAAGCACCACAGTTTTATCGTTGTTAACCATTGTAGTTACGTGTGTGAAAGGCTTGTAATCGCTCTTGATATCATCGAAGTATATAGGTTCTTTATTCTCTTCCTTAAGAGAATAAACATCTTTTTCCATTATAGGTGTCTGAATCAGGCTTCCCCTGAATGCTACGAAAGGAATACTTATAGATTTAAGCGGATCCGTATTTGTGAAAACTACAAATCCGTCCAAAAAGTACCCGTTCTTTCTGTCTTTCAGTAACTCTTCATGGTTGTTATATGAAATTTCGACCGAAACTTCCTTGCTCTGCTGTTTATCAATCTCTATGGTCTTTTCATCTGTTTCCGCCACAGCTAAAGGTTTTCTCGTGATATGCCCGTCCACTACCTCGTCCGTGTTCATCTGAGCCTTATATGTGAAAGTTTCCTTCTGATTTCCATAATTATGAATCTTAAACTTCAAAGTAACCGTGTTGCTGTTTACATTGCCGGCAGTTATACTTGAAAATCCGTTTGTTCCCTCCAAGGTAACATTTCCTGTCACTGCCCTTTCCAAATCCATGTTTCCGGCTCCCTGCTTTCTCGGGGATGTATATCTGTTTTTCTCAGCATCTACATGAGGGACTGCACTGCTCATCATAAGATTTTTTATACATCTGTATTTTTCCGTCATTCCCGTTTCGGAATCAGAAGTATTAAGCTGCGGGAAATCCGCCTCAACTCTTTGTTTAACGATAGCAATACCTGCCGCAACATGAGGAGACGCCATGGATGTACCGTTAAGAGATCCATACCCCCCGTCATTGAATGTAGAATAAACAGCTCCGCCGGGTGCCATGATATCCGGCTTTAAATTTCCCTCCGCTGTAAGCCCCCAGCTCGAAAATGCGGATACTTTTCCTTTATTTTCATTAGGAAATTCCTTGTATTCATTTGCAAATTTCACCTTGCAAGTACCGCTTTTAATTCTTTCTGCAAGCTTGGCACCGTCATCCTGACTTATCATAACTGACGGAATATATCCCTTCGTAACAACGGCTCCTGCTATACTCTCATCTTTAACATTATCGTGAAACACTACCCCTATTGCATCTTCTATCCATGCCTTTTCTACTTTTTTATCAAATGTAAAGCTCTCTTCTCCGGGTCTGTTTCCTCTCTTTATCAGAACATATTTGTCCTTAACAGTTTTATTGGTATACTCATCGTCATATCCCATGCCGACATCAACGATTTCTACAAAATCTTCCTTAAGAGTCTTATTTTTTTCTCCGACTTTTCCCTGATCATCCACAGTAGGTGCAAACTTGAAATTTAATTCCGGCTTGTCCGCCCCGCTTGCCTCAACTGTCATCGGTTTTGACATGGCTACATCATTTTCCATTGATGCAACCGCTAAAGAATCCGCAAACACTGCCGGTTCTCCCAACATTCCATAGTCAGGATGCTCCGCCTTAGGACCTTTCTTTCTATGTCCTGAGAAATGATCGTTTCCGGCTGCTATTGCAACCACTATTCCTGCTTTTTTCGCATTTTCCAAAGCCAGCCTTGTCGTTGCATCGGATGTTTTCTCGGCACCGGCCGCCTTTCCCAAAGACATATTTATTGCGTCTACTTCAAGCTTTATAGCATCATCAATTGCTCTGTTATAAATTGAGGCATCGGTACCGTTACCAAAAATTCCTCCAAATACTCTCATTCCTAAAAGCTGTGCCTTCGGAGCTACTCCCTTTATCTTTTTACCGTTAGCCCCTATGATACCGGCAACATGCTGTCCGTGAGATGCCGGGTCCGTACCTTCTTCCTTAACGCCCCTGTTGGTCGGGTCTGCATAATTGAACACGAAAGGGAACTTGCTGCTTCCAAAATCACCTTTTGTTACTTTCTTTGCTTCTATAACTGCTTTTATACTGTTCTGGTCGTACTTCGCTCCGGTTTTATCAAAATTCTGAAATTCCGGATGATGAATGTCAAATCCCGAATCTATAACGGCTATTACCTGTCCTTTTCCTTCGTAATTCTTAAGCCATGCCTTATCAGCCTTAACGATTGGATTACTGCTGTTATCTCTAGGATAATATGCGTTCTCCAGCATTTTTCTCATCACAGGTTCTTCTCGTCTTACAGCAATCTCTACCCTCTTGACCATCTCAAGCTTTGCTGCAGCTTTCGCATCCTTATATGTCATTATTGCGGCAATACCGCTATAAATCATATCATATGTTTGGGTCTGCTCAAAATTGATACCCTCTTTTTTCATAGTGTCGATCAATATTTTCCTTGAACTTTCAGAGTACTCTATCTGTTTTTTTGCAGCCTTGTCATTCTTGAAGGTTCTAGGATCACTTCCCTGCAACCCGTATCTGTCTTTCATATACTGATCGTCTATCTGGATGATGACTTTTACTCTGTCATAATCGTAATAAAGCCCATCCGCTTGGTATTCCAGTTCTTGTAACGCTTCTGCTCCGACATGTTTTTCGGCATTTTTTTCAGCAGCCGATATCTGTCTTGCAGG